>JAKSMF010000028.1 GCA_024400775.1 Bacteroidales bacterium
TTGGTAGCTAAAGCGGAATAATCACCACCGATGGAACCGAATGCGCCGCCTGCACCCATGAAGCGAGCCGTGCCCGAATAGTTGATCTGTGAAAAACGTAACGCATCAATGTCGTTTTGCGCCATGGCGACGAAGCCGAACATCATGGCCGCACAAATAAGAAATAATTTTTTCATTTTTATTGATTTTTATTGATTTTTTTTCGCACAAAAAACAGTGTTATGACTAATATATATAACGATAAGTTTAAGAATTTGTTTTTTAGGGTTCTATTAAATTGTTCAACATTGCATATACGGCAAGGCCTGCAGCTGATTTAATGCCAGTTTTTCGCACAATGTTCTTACGGTGCGTAATGACCGTATGAACCGATATGTGCAACTTTTCGGCAATTTCCTTGCTGGTCTGCCCTTTGGAGAGTTCAATCAGAACTTCTCTTTCTCTGTCTGAAAGTTCATATAGTTCAGCGCTTTCCGTATGCCCGGAAGTGGTTTGCAGTACGTGATTGAGCGTATTTTCGATCTTGCCAATATCGTCATTGATTTCAATGATGCCGTTGAAATTTTTGAGCCACTGACCGTCAAAATAGGCGGATACAAGCGCTACAATGGGTGTGGAAGGCTGTTCTTGAAAAATCACTCGGAACGACTGCCGTTTGGAATTGTCTATCAATGAGGGATTTACTACAATGACATCGGGCTTTGCCACAATTATCCGCTCGGCAATGCGGTCAAGACTGTCGGCAACGGCAACGACTTCAAAAGTGGTGCCACTTTGCAACAAATTTGCAAAACCGCTTGCAATTATGGGTGACCTTTCAATGAGTAAAATCCTTGTTTTCATAACTTTACAAATTCTCTTCTAAAGTTTGAACGTAAGGTATCAGAATTTTCTCTTCAATCAGACTGTGTGTGTTGAGGTCAGTGGAGAGCTGGAAAATGTCGAATAGAAGTGAACGCCGTTCGTTCGGCATGATGTTGCCGGGCAGATATTTCAAAATGATGTTGGTTAAATCTCCTAATTTATCCTCTATGTTGCTGTGGTTTTTTTCAAAACGATGAATGGAGTAACCACTGGCTTTTTCTCCTTGATGCAGTTTGGAAATGTAAGGGAATACTGTAACTTCCTCATATTGAAAATGTTTCTCAACTTCTTCCCGATATTCTTTGAAAAATTTCAGCAGAGTATCGCGATGTGCGGGCAAGCAGGCGTCCGCGATGCGGTTGAGGTGGTTTTCAATGTGCGGAATGCGTTCTCTCAAATAGTAACCATGTGATGCCGTTAGGTACGGAATCAGTTGCGACATGTCGGTTTGCGACAGTTCCTCCGTCGTCGGAAGATACTGGTCGTCGGAATGTACATTGCAGATGAGTAGGAAGAAATCGGCGTTGATACCATATTGCTGACATACGTCGGCAACGGTTTTCTCACCAAAACCAAGTTCGATGTTGAATCGTTCCAGAATAAGCACCAAACTGTGGTTGGAGATGACCAAATCGGCCAGTTTCATTTTCTTCGTAAAAAGCATTATACTCTGATTTACAGTTATTTGCCTAAATAATAGTCGTGTATTTTCTGCATTCTTCCGGCAGATTCTTGCAAACCGCCGGGACGATTTCTCTTCACCCACAATCGTTTGTGATTATCGATGATTTGTTGCAATTCACGTGCCAATTTTTTTCTTTTATCCATCGGAATGTCAAGCGTTTGATAACTTTTCACCTGCATTCTTTCAATGCCGAGGTGCAGAGCATGTTTGGCCAGGTCGGTGGCCTGCTCGATTTCCGCCAGCACAATGTTGGCATCAGCGCATTCGGGCCTTGCATGTTTGAGGATTTGCAACGCTGAGTCGATTTCGGCTTCCGTTTTGCGAAGGTTGGCAACGGTGATCTCTTTCGTTTGGTACTGGTTTTTCATCTTCCAAGCATAACGGTTCAAGAGAACATGAAAAATATTGGCCACTCCTTCGGGAATTTTTGCCTTTTCGTATGCATTTCCCAAACGCATAAGCGCCAGCCCGGTGTTTTGTGTTTTATCGTTGAAGACATACTCATTCAAGAGGAAAGCGGCACGGCGGACCACAGAAGTGTCGCAGTTCCAAGCATAACTGCAGCCCACCATCATCGGTGCGTAGCAAACCGACAGCGGCTGCCAGTGCCCGTGGTCGCCCCAGTTGGTGACGAGCATCCCTTTCGCATGATTTTCCTTTCCATAAATGGCGGCATTGCGCAAATTGGTGAACGCGATGTTGTTTTTGCCGATAATGGAGCGCCATGTCGAGGTGCCGGGGCAGACGTAAAAATCAAGGCCGGCTCTGCGGAATTTTGGCAAGATGGTGTCGAAACGGAATTTGCTGTCATAGCCCCATACCATCGGAATCATGTCTTTCGGAATCTCCGGAATCAAATCTTCGTGGTTGAGGATAATGTCACCCCAGAATTGAGCGACTTTGCCATATTTTCGCACCTCCTCGTTCAATTTAAGCAGGTAGTTGAGATAAACGCGACCTACTCCTAAACTGTCGCAGGCGGCTTTCGAACGCCCTAATCCTAATTCTACGGTTTCATCACAGCCGATATTGAAATAGCTGCTATTGAAATTCGGCAACAATTCGGCATAAAGTCCTTTCACCAACTCAAATGAACCCGGGTTGCTGGGATCCAGCGACGAGAGTTTGTAAGCTCCCCAAATGGTGGCACAATCTTCCACGCAATCGGCCAATGGAAGATATTTGTCGTAGCGCAGCCAGTTTTCAAAGTGACCAAACGAATTCTGATTCGGAACCAGGTCGATGAAGCGGTCGTTGCAATATTTTTGCAGCGCGGCAATCTCTTCCGGGGTCATCGGAGAGAAATCCTTCCACACGATTTCGTGCTCTTTATAGGCGAAGGCGTGTTCGGTATAAAGCTGAAATTCATTGATTTTCAGCGATGAAAGCCAATCCACCAGCTGGTAGAGCGTCTGCATTGTCGGCACTTTGTTTCTACTGATGTCCAACATCAAGCCACGTGAACTGATGGCGGGATAGTCGGAAACCAACAGTTCCGGAATGCCCGCTTTTTCTGACAATCCGTATGCCAAAATCTGGCGCAAAGTCTGGATGCCGTAGTAAATGGCCTCCTTCTGCCCACCAATGATGTTTACCGACTGGTTTTTGATAAGAAGACGGTATTCCTGATTCGGATACTGTGGGTCAACGCGCAACGTCAATTTGATGATGGCACTGCCAGTGCCGGAAAAATAGGACTGGTCTTCCCAGGTGGAGAGATTGAACTGTGCCAGATAATTGCTCATTTGGATAAACTGATACTCATCGTATGCGATGGCTGTATTTGTTTGAATGTCAATCTTTTGTGGTGTTGGAACAAGATATTCCTGCAATGATACAGCAAAAATATTCATACTGAAAACCAACGTGAGAAGGAGCAGTGCGTATTTTTTCATAATAATATTTTGTAAAAACGTGCAAAGTTACGAGAAATAATGGAGATTTGTTTTTTTGCAAAAAAATAATATTAACAATCTTCCGTGTGTAAGTCGAAGCCTCAAATTCCGATTTTTTTTGTACTTTTGCAACCATCAAAAACAAAAAATATGAAAAAATTCGCAGTAATTCTTAATGGATGCGGTCATCTTGACGGCTCCGAAATTCACGAATCCGTGATGACGCTGTTGGCCATCGACAGAAATGAGTGTTCCTATACCGTTTTTGCTCCCGACGCCCCGCAGTATCATGTGATGAACCACCTCACTCGCCAGCCTATGGAAGGAAGTCGCAATATGATGGTGGAGGCCGCCCGTATTGCCCGCGGCGACATTCACGAAATTTCGGAGTATAACCCCGCCGACTTTGATGCTCTCGTCCTACCCGGCGGTTTTGGCGTGGCTAAAAATCTCTTCACCTACGCTTTCGATGGCGCCAACGCTTCCGTCTTGGATTCTGTTCGTAACGCCGTGGTCGCTACTCACAACGCCGGTAAAGCCATCGGCGCACTATGTATCTCCCCGGTCCTGGTTGCCAAAATCCTCGGTGATATTACCGTGACCGTCGGCTCTGATCCAAATACCATCGCTGACGTTGAATCCATGGGGGCCTCCCACGTCAACACGCAAATCGCGGAGGTTATTTCGGATAAAAAGAACAAGATTTTCACGACGCCTTGCTACATGCTTCCTGCTTCAATCGCCGATATCGCCGACAGCGCGGAAAATCTGATCGAAACCATATTGGAATACATCTAAAATGCATGTTTATAGAGATTTGTATTTGATTTGACGGACTGTTTCGTCTTAAATCAAATTGTAAAAAAACTCGCTGACTATGCTAAAAAATTTCATCTTTGTCGGTTTGGGTGGAGCTGTCGGAAGTATGTTGCGTTACGCCGTCACCTTGCTGGCAACCGCTATGCAGATTTCTACAAATTGGGCCACTGTGGCCGTCAATGTGGTGGGCTCTTTTCTTATAGGGCTGTTCCTTTCCATGTGTGGGACAGGTAGTTGGATGCTGCTTCTCACCGTTGGACTATGCGGTGGCTTTACCACTTTTTCCACCTTCTCCTCCCAATCGCTGACTCTGCTACAAAATGGGCAATATGGCGCTGGGCTGGCGTATGTTTTCGGTACTTTGGTGCTTTGTTTGCTTTTTATTTGGTGCGGCATGGCCTTGGGTGCCCGCATATCAGAATGACACTCACAAAATAAGTGCACTTTGAGAAAAAAGTTGTACTTTTGCGTTTGATTTTTCAAATAGGTACTATGGGAAATCTATACGATTTATTATCACAGGATCACCGCTTTGCGGAAGCATTAAAGGCCTGCATGAATTGTGGTATCTGCACGGCAATCTGTCCTGCTGCTGAATTTTTTGATTATGACCCGCGCCGCATCTGCGATACGGTGCAGCGCAAGGACGAAAATGCCATCGAAGAACTGATGCGTTCCGAAACCATTTGGTCTTGCGGTCAGTGTATGTCCTGCAAAGCACGCTGTCCGCGTGGCAATGCCCCCGGCGAAATCATCCTTATTTTGCGCAAATATGCTCAGGAATTGGGCTATTACAACGAGCATATTCGTGAACAGCAACAGCGTATGGCCGCCACGCAGGGGCGCAATATCCTCGAAATCGGCTATTGTATTCATCCCGATCGCGTGTTGCCGGAACAACACCCCGAACAAGGGCCGATCTGGGAATGGTACACCAGCCATATTGCCGATGTCGCACCCAAATTAGGTGCCAACTATCATGGCGAAGGACCGGGCGCGTTGCGTGAAATCCACGAAAAGAACCTCGCCGAAATCCGCAAGATTTACGAAGTGACCGGCGGCATGGCTCTGCATAAAAAACTAACCGAAGAACTATGATAAATTTTGGCTACTCCATTTCCACAACTCGCGTCGTCAATCTCGACAACTGCGATTTTGATAAGTTGCATCAACTGGAAGCGCTGGTGCCGTCATTTAAAAGATGTATGAACTGCGGCGCTTGCACCGCCACTTGCAGCGCACAGCAATTTACTTCGTTCAACATCCGAAAAATCAAGTCGTTGTATCAGCAGGCTCAGTATGACAAACTGTCCAAAGAGTTGGAAAAATGTATGTTGTGTGGCAAATGCACTCTCGTCTGCCCGCGGGGGCTCAACTTGCGCCCGATTATTATGAATATGCGTAAAATATTGAATACTAAATAATTACTATGCCGTACTATTTTCATCCTTTCGTATTGCCTTTCGTATTGGGCACCATTTTTCTGTTCGGCATCTGCATTTGGAAATATGTCCGTTGGTTCAAACAGTTTGACCGTCTTCAGCGTGCGGTAATTCGCAAGAACATCATCTCTTGGAAGTTTATTGGCGCCATTTGGGAATCGTTCAGAGAAGGGATCTTGCATATTCGTATTTCTCGTAAGAATCTGATTCTCGGATACATGCATCGTAGTATCGCCTTCGGTTGGTTCTTGCTTATCGTGGTGGGATTTATCGAAAGCCACCTCACTCCGACCGTTGACGGCTCCCATCCGTTCTGGATGGCCATCTTCTACCGATATTTCTTCCCTTCCCATACCGATTTTCCCGGTTCCTTTGTGCTGACAACCATTATGGACTGCCTGCTGATTTACGTCTTGTCGGGGATTTTACTGGCAGTCATCAAGAAGATTTATTCTCGCGCCTTGGGTATGAAAAAGGCGACGAAGCATGTCGTTTTCGACCGTTTCGCTAAAACAGCGCTCTGGTGCATCTTCCCATTCCGTTTGTTAAGTGAGGCTCTTTCTGCCAATATTTATCATAATGGCGGCTTCTTTACGCAATTCGTCGGAGACCTCTTCCCGCTGGATTTCGCACTTACTTTCGAGATGACCTCCTGGACACTCTATTCCATCGCTTTGGGTACGTTTTTCGTTGCGTTGCCCTTCTCTCGCTATATGCACATTTTTACTGAGATTGTGCTGATTTTCTTCAGAGAATGGGGCGTTCGCGATAAACATGAACGCACGGGCTATACAATGTACGAACTGAGTGCCTGCTCCCGCTGCGGTATGTGTATTGATAATTGTCCTCTTAATAAAGAACTGGATATCAATAATGTACAGTCTGTCTATTTCCTGCGCGATTTGCGTTATAAGAAAAACAGACCGGAAATTTCCGATAACTGCCTGATGTGTGCCCGTTGCGCTTCGGATTGCCCTGTAAACATCGACCTGATGGCTATTCGTCAGCAGGAACGCAATAAGTATGAGCAAGATACGGTGGGTAATTATCATTATTTGGACAACGTTCAACCCTTCAACGCCATTGGCCGTATCGGCTATTTTGGCGGCTGTATGTCGCACCTAACACCTACGATTTCCGAATCCATGAAGGCCATTTTTGAAGCTGCCGGACAACGTTATTGGTTTATGGATGAGGATCGTTCGATTTGCTGCGGCCGTCCGTTATTGCAGCAAGGCTATAACAATCAAGCTGCCGACCTGCGCCGAAAAGTGACAGAGTTGATTAAAAAATCCAAAATCACGATGTTGGTGACATCTTGCCCGATCTGCTATCAGACCTTTAAGAAAGATTACAAACTCAACATCCCGGTCATCCATCATACCGAATACATCAACAAACTGATTCAGGCCGGGCGCATCAAGGTGCGTATGGATGACCTGCGTACCGTTTACCACGACCCGTGCGAATTGGGCCGCGGTTGCGGAATTTACAAGGAACCTCGTCAGGTGCTTCAAGCCACCACGCATCTTGTCAAAGCAAAACAGGAGGGTGAAAACAGCCTGTGTTGTGGCATCAATTTGGGTGATACACTGATAGATATCGACCAACAGAAGAAAATTCGCGATGCCGCCGTCGATAACCTTATGTATAAACATCCCGACATGATTGCCACTGCCTGTCCGATGTGTAAAAAAGCTTTCGTTCACTCTACCACTCTGCCAGTAAAAGACATAGCTGAAATTGTTCGTGAAAATTTGATTTCAAAGTGATAATGAAAGAAAGTTTCATCGTCACAACCAAAATAATTATCCCGCCATTCGCGGATTTATGAACCTCTAAAACTATTAATACTCCATGACCAAACGTTTTTGGAACGAATATCAGAAAGAAATTGCGGAAGACCACTTTTTTTATGAAAGAAGTTGTATTCGCCAAACCTTTTTCCCGGGTTCCGAAACCGCCTTCCTGCGCATGATGCGCGAAGAGCTGCACAAGGACATCCGTGATGAAGAAAACCAGCACACCTGTACCGGTATCGGTTACCATAGCGACTTTGTCCCGTTGGAAACCACGATGACCGTCGTGGCGCGACTTTTCTCTCTGATGACGGAGGCCGGCTATAAAAATTATGTTCCTTCTTGTGTTACCTCGTTCGGCATTTTTACCGAAATGGTTGAGATGTGGAAACACAATCCGGCGCTGTTGGAACAGACCCGTGAAAACTTGCGTAAAGCGACCGGCCGCGAATTCGAAATTCCTGAAAATCTGGTACATCCATCTGACATCATATACAAATTCCGTGAGGAGTTGAAGAAAAACATGAAGTATCAGTTGGTCAACCGTTTCACCGGACGCCCGTTGCGGGTGGTTGAGCATGTGGGTTGCCATTATGCCAAAATCTTTCCGGAAAAAGGAATCGGCAAGTCGGAGTTTCCTCACGTTTTGGCCGGCATGATTGAGTCGTGGGGCGGGGAAGTGGTTGACTACCCGGAGCGTCGCCATTGCTGTGGCTTTGGTTTCCGTCATTACCTTTTGCAGGAAAACCGCGGATACTCCGTCGCCAATTCCAAGAAAAAGTTTGAGTCGATGGAGCCGTATGAACCCGATTTCATCGTCGCCAACTGTCCGGGTTGCGCGATGTTTATGGATAAATGGCAATACACGATTGCCGAAATGGAAAACAAAACCTACGACCGCGACGGCTACGGAATCCCGGTGCTCACCTACGAGGAAATGGCTGGCCTATTGCTCGGTTACGATCCGTGGGAACTCGGTTTGCAAATCCATCAGGTACAGTCGGAAAAGCTGATGGATAAGATTGGCATCAAGTATGATCCGGACGCCAAATATCGCGGTGCGAATGGAAAAATTCTTCCCAAACCCGAAAAACCGAGATTTTTGAAGCAATAATTTCAAAATCAGCCCTCAATTCATAAAATTCCCGTAATTTTGCCGCTCAAAATTTTGACCAACATGCAACCTGTAGTTTGTAATGATTTCAAGGATACCCGTTCAGGTTTCGGCGCGGGTTTGTTAGAAGCCGGCCGCCAGAATCCTAACGTTTTTGCCCTCTGCGCCGATGTCATCGGTAGTTTGAAAATGGGCGATTTCATCAAGGAATTTCCGGAAAGATTTATTCAGACCGGTATTGCAGAAGCCAACATGATCGGCATTTCCGCCGGTTTGGCCCTGAGCGGCAAAATCCCGTTTGCGGGCGCTTTCGCGGGTTTCATCTCCGGCCGTGTCTATGACCAAATCCGTATGACCGCCGCGTACTCAAACCTTAATGTCAAAATCGCCGCTTCTCATGCCGGTATTACCGTTGGCGAAGACGGCGCTACTCACCAGATGATGGAAGACCTCGGCTTGATGAAGATGCTTCCCAACATGGTGGTTATCAATCCTTGCGACTACAATCAGACCAAACAGGCTACGTTGGCTGCTGCTAACTATGTTGGCCCCGTCTATTTGCGTTTCGGTCGTCCCGCTGTCCCGAATTTCACCCCCGCCGACCAACCTTTTGAAATTGGTAAGGCAATCGTAATGAACGAAGGCACGGATGTTACCATCATCGCTACCGGTCATTTGGTATGGCATGCATTAGAAGCCGCATACGAACTCTCGCAGCAAGGAATTTCAGCCGAAGTTATTGACATACATACAATTAAACCTTTGGATAATGAAGCGATTTTGCACAGTGCAAGCAAAACTCGTTGCATTGTCACCGCAGAAGAACACATGCTGAATGGCGGTTTGGGCGACAGCGTATGCCAACTTTTGGCACGCGAATTGCCGACCCCCGTGGAAATGGTTGCTGTGGATGATACCTTCGGTGAAAGCGGCAAACCAGATGAACTTATGAAAAAATATGGCTTAGATACCCCGCATGTTATTGAAGCCGCAAAGAAAGTTTTAGCAAGAAAATAGGTCTAAACCAGGCCATTATTTTACATTGTCCGCAAGCCTCCTGAATTATGGAAGACGAACAGATATTAACGCTTTTTAAGGAAGAAAAGACAAAGGAACAGGCATTCCGCGCGCTGATGGAAAAGTATCAGCACACGGTTTATTATACTGTTCGTCACTACGTGTTTTTGCACGAGGATGCTGATGACATCACGCAGAACGTCTTCATTAAAGTGTGGCGCTATCTGGAAAACTTCCGTGGCGAGTCCTCCCTTAAAACGTGGATTACGCGTATCAGTATCAATGAGTCGCTGACCTTTTTGGAGAAAAAGAAGAAAACGCTCAACCTTTCCGACGACCAATATACCGACCATTTACTCAATGTAGCCGCCGAAGAGCGCCATTTTTCTGCAGACAACATCGAACAACTTTTGCAGAAGGCTATTATTAAACTTCCTGAAAAACAGAGACTTGTGTTTACTTTGCGTTATTATGAAGAGATGCCTTACGAGGAGATGTCGAAAGCGTTGGGAACTTCCGTTGGTGCGTTGAAGGCTTCATATCATTTTGCAATGCAAAAGGTGGAAGCCGATTTGAAAGAGGCGGTAAAATAATTTTTTCTATTATAAAATGCTTATTATCAAGTTATTAAGACTTTATTAGAGATAAATAAAGTCTTGATGATGATTTTTTTATTTTTTCACGGTTGCGTTTTGCCCCCCTCGCTCGTCTTTTATTTGTGAGTATGAAAAACAAGGAAATTTTCAGCAAGGAAAACAGAGACACGTTATGGCGCTTCGCAAGCACGATGCTGGCGGATGAAGAAGAGGCCCAAGACGTTGTGCAGGATGTGCTGGCGAAAGCCTGGAGCCGTCCGTTCCCGATGCTGAATCCGAAAGCATACCTCATCCGTTCTGTTCGTAATGCCTGCATTGACCGCATTCGCAATCGCAAACTTTTTACCGATGAACTGCCCGACCTGCCCGACACTTCCTCTTCCGACCACCTCCATGATGCTGATTTGGTGCGACATGCGATGAAAAGTCTGACCGAGCAACAGCGTATGGTGCTGCATCTCAAAGATATAGAAGGATTTTCTACCGCTGAACTCTCTAAGACATTGAACATTCCTGAAAATCAAATCCGCGTGACGCTCTCGCGCGCCCGCAAAGCCATGAAAGAATACATTGAAAAAGAAATGAATTATGGAAATCAATGAAAAAAACGTCCGCAAGGCGGTAGAAGATTGGTACGAAGGAATTTCCGACGCTGCTCAGGAAGCCCTGTTGTGTCATTATTTTGCACAGACGCCGCCCAGCGAAATCCCTGATGACTTAGCCTCCACCGCCGCAATTTTCCGAGGTAATGCCATTTTGTCGCAGAAGCAGATGTCAGAGAAAACAGCCGTGCCGCATCGCAAGCCCGCCGCTTGGATCTGGATTGCTGTAAGTGCCGCCGCCGTACTTCTCTTGCTTGTATTTCTCCCTTTCGCTATGCGCCAAACTGACCTAAACCCAGAAAACCACGTGGCTGTTACAACTGAAAAGTCAGAACAAATCATTGAAAATCAGCCAACTGTAAAAAAATCAGATTCACCGATGCAAAGCGAATGCGTTTCAGAAAAATTTACAGCTGCGGTCAGTCAATCGAAAGCAACACAAAGGCAGACAGCCCATACAGAACAGACTTATGGTTACGATTTTGATGGCTCGGTCATCACCGATGAGAACGTCGCCCTGCAAAGTGTTGAATATCTTTCCTTTTTAGAACTTTTGGACGAAAACATATCCACAATATCCGCTTTTTAACCTTAAAAATATTGTAAAAATGAAAAAAACGTCTATCCTTTTTGTTTTTCTTTTGGGACTTTTTATCTGTTTGCCGGCACAAAATCCGGACGAATTGCAAATTTCCAGTCAGGATGAAACATTTTCGTTGAATATTGCAGGCTTTAAGATAAATTTCGACGGAAATAATGGGAAGTCAACGGATTCGTGCCGTTCTAAAAAAGAGCCGGTGACACTCTCCATTCACGAAAATGGTATCGTTAAATCCCGAATTTCATTTGACCTTATCGGACCGATTTACCACGGGTGGAACAATTTGGTTCAGTCGGAATACGTAGGCAATTGGCAGGGACATGGTGATTTTTTAGAGCCACAGCGTGCTTTCTCTTTTGGAATGTCATTTTGCACGCTTTCCGTCTCGCTTAATCGTCAGCGCTCTTTGCGAATGAATTTTGGCGCTCGTTGGGATTGGACACGTTTCTATTATAACCAACCTGTTGTGTTTCATGTAGATAACAACAATCATCTCTTTCCCGTATTTCCCGCCGAACAACGAAAACTCCGTATGTTTTCTTCTTATATGGGCTTTCCGCTGGGTATTTCATATCATTATCATGGAGTAAGAGTGGCTGCCAATATTTCCGCTGAATGGCTTGTTGGTTCGCATTGGCGCTACAAAGGCGATAAAGATAAATTGAAAGCCGAAGGGTTCAACAAATTCCGCAGTGCCGTCGAACTCATTATCGGTTACCGCAGTTTGGGCGCATTCGTGTCATACGGGATTACCCCGATGCTTATTAAAGGAGCTGGTAATCAAGCTCATACGCTTACCGCGGGTTTCGTGATTTGTTTGGATTCGGATTTGAGTTTTTAATTTAGAAAAATGAAAAAGTTAGCCATATTATGTTTTGCTTTGTGTTGCGTTATGCCGCTAATGGCGCAACAAAATAGCATAGATAAACTGTTCGCACAATATTCGGGGAAACCAGGTTTCAAAACGGTGGTTTTGGGGCCGAAACTTATTGAACAAAGTGTCGCCAATAACGAAAAGACTTCCGATATCGCCAAGAAAATCAATATGATACGTATATTGTCAAGCGAAGTTGAATCGCCAGAACTAATAGCAATGGTGCAGGCAGTTGCCGACAGTTCATACGAATTTATCTCCACGACTGCGGAAAACGGCGAAGTCACCAGTTTCTATATCAATGAAGTGAAAATACAGAATAAGTCGTTTCTGATGATTGCACATCGTTCTGGAAAAGAAATAATTATGGAAGTGCGCGGTGATTTTAGTGTGACTGATATTACGCAATTGTCCAAATTTGGAGTCAAGCAAGAGTGATTTTTTAGTAAAAAATTAGTTTTTAGGAAAAAATCACTATTTTTGTCGCTCAAATTAAGAGGAAGCCGAAAATCTTTTTTTAGAGTAGGCACATTTAAAAGCAAACATTATGAAAAAAATGAAATTTTTTGCGTTGGCAGTTCTTGCATGCTTCATGTTCGCATCTTGCAACTCCGTAGATTCATTGATTGAAAAGTACGAAAAGGCCTGTAAAGCAGGTGACACGGTAGAGATGTCAAAAATCGCTCAAAAGTTGGATAAGAAAAAAGGTGATTTGACCGCTGAACAAACGAAGCATTTGCTTGAGGCAGTTACATCTTGCGCCAATGAGCAGGCTGAAGGTGTCATGAAGGACTTTTCGGGAAAATTCAACGAAGTTGCTGATGATCTGGAAGATGAGTACGATGACGCAATGGATGAGTTAGAAGATGAATACGATGACGCAATGGATGAGTCAGACCTTGATTAATAATCTGTATGAAAAACGAAAACGGAGGAGCATGATGATTGCTTCTCCGTTTTTTATTAATATTCTTGTTTGTGAAGGCCGTCAGATGTCATTTTATGCTCAATAAGTTGTATCTTTGCGGCCGTAAAATTTCAGAACTATGAAAGTTGACTTTTTAGGCGCTACCACTGAAGTTACTGGCAGCAAATTTCTCCTTACGACCGCTAAGGGAGTGAAAATCTTATTGGATTGCGGTATGTATCAAGGTAAAGGTTTGGAAACCGACAGCATGAACCGCGACCTGGGTTTCGACCCGAAAGAAATTGACTACATTCTGTTGTCGCATGCCCATATCGACCATTCCGGTTTGATTCCGTACGTCACGAAACTTGGTTTCAAGGGTACGGTGTTCTGCACTCCCGCCACCCGCGACCTCTGTTCCATTATGCTTCCCGACTCTGGACGTATCCAAGAGACTGATACAGCGCAATTTAACAAAAAACGCGCATTCCAAAAACTGCCTCCGGTAGAACCTATCTATACGATGAAAGATGCGGTTTCCTGTATGCGACACTTCATCAGTATCCCTTACGGTCTGCCATTTTCTATCACACCTGACTTCCAAATCCGCTTTGTCAATACCGGTCACATGCTGGGAAGTTCGGCGATCTATATTACTTTTAAGGAAAATCGCAAGAAAAAGACCTTGTGTTACACCGGCGACATCGGTCGTTACAGCAAAACCATCCTTCCCGATCCGGAAGAGTTCCCGCAGGCCGACTATATTATCACCGAATCCACTTACGGTGACCGTTTGCACACGACTATTGAAGAGGCAGAACGCGATTTGATGCTGGTGATTAAAGAAGCTTGTGCAAAACGCAGAGGAAAGCTGATTATTCCGTCATTCGCCATCGGCAGAACTCAGGAAATTGTCCACGCTTTGCAAATGCTTGAAAATGAGCATAATTTACCCGATGTTGACATCTTTATTGACAGTCCGTTGGCAGTGGCAGCCACCGATATTTTCCGCTTGCACAGTGATTGCTTCAACGAAGAACTGCAAGATTACATCAAAACCGACCCCGATCCGTTCGGATTCCAGAAGGTTCACTACATCCGCAGTGTCGCTGATTCCAAAAAGCTCAACTCCTACAACCGTCCCTGCATCATCATTTCGGCTTCGGGCATGATGGAGGCCGGGCGCGTAAAGCACCACTTGGCCAACAACATCTCCAATCCGAAAACCACTATTCTGGCCGTCGGCTATTGCTCACCGACCACTTTGGGTGCCAAAATTATGCGCGGCGATAGCGAGGTTTCCATCTTTGGCGTGAAGTACAAAGTGCGTGCACACCTTGCTTCCATCGAGGCATTCTCTGGCCATGCCGACTATAACGAGTTGATTCAGTATCTTTCTTGCCAAAACAAGAAGAAGTTGAAAAATATTTTCATAGTCCATGGCGAAGATTCATCTCGTACCGCTTACGCTCAACACCTTACAGATGCCGGATTTACAAAGAATTACGTTCCGAAATTCAGAGAATCCATCGAAATCTAATTCATCGAAAATCATACAATAGAGAATAAGCAAGCAGAGGCGGAACATGATTCGTCTCTGCTTTTTTTATCGCACCTTAATATCACGTATCACCTCTTTCCCAAGTTTTTCGTTGATTTGTGATACCAAAGATGAGCGGCGGTTGATGAGCTCGAAACGAAATGCCGCTATGTTGCTTTTTACAAACAAAATGCCATTTTCGCTTTTAACGCTCTCTACCATAGTACGTTGCGGTTCTGGCAGAATGTCAAGGAAAATCCTTGTCGCCGTGTGCTCTTGGAAATCCTGCTCGCGGTGATTCTTTTCTAAAAATTGCTGTAAAAGCGTAGATAACGGAATGTCAGCCATGTAACGTGGTGTTGGAGTATTCATAACGCAGATGTTTAGTTAATATTTTATAGATGAAATAGTATTTGTGCTGCTAATTCGCTTTTTGTGTGACCTTGGATTTGCGTGAGCCCGGAACTTATTACCTCCCTATCGTCGTAATAGGTTTGAGACCAGCGAATTTGTAAGTCAACGAAGGAAAAACCATAGTTGATCATCAGATAATAACGCACCCCTTTCCCATAATATCCGTTGATGGTGAAGGTAGAAAAAAGGTCTTGTTCGTAAGCATATAGGCGTTCCGCATAAGAATCGGTGGAAAAAACGGCGAAACGGGCCTTGAACGATAAATTCCATCTTTCAATGGACATGTCGGCATCTTGAAAAAATAGGATTCCTTGCTGAAACGACCCTTTTGCGGAGGTGTTGATGAGATAGTCGATTTCCGTTTTCAGCTTTAACCAAGTGGCCGGCTCTGAATTTAATAGTATTCTAAATCGGTGATTATCAGCTTGTTTTATGGATTGATAATAGTCGTTTGTGTTTTGATTCTGCTCTTTTCTGGCAAATTGGTACTTCAAATTCAGTACGAGGTAGCGTGAAAGATTGATGGTGGCTTTGGCACCCATGTCAAAACCGGCGGAGGGCTGTGAAACTTGGAAGCGTAACCAGGAAAAGTAGTAGATGTCGGAGTTGAGCGTCAGTGTGGTGCGTCGTCCGACAACGAAATCGGCTGCCAGATAGAGGCCTAACTCGTTATTACAAGATGTGTTGGCTGCGAATGCGGTTCCATAGAGCGCAATGAAATCGCGGTTGTAGTAACGGGCCAACAGTGCCAATTTGCTTCGCGGATCTATATCGAAAATACCGCCCTGAATGAAGCCCCAACCGACACGTCCTTCGTTGATGCTGATGCCTGCTTCGCCAAAAAGAATGGTTTTTCTTAGGATTACCTTGTAATCGGCGCTGGCATTGCCCACCTGTTTCCCGCTGAAGGCGTATTTCTGATAAAGTTCTTTCCCTGGTGCGACTGGTGTGATAAACTGCGTGTTCATTCCCGTGAACCCAAGTTCAAAAATTCTGTGTTTGATTTGCAGATGCCCGCCATACAAACGATTGCGGTTGGCATTTCGTTGTGCCAGCTCATTTGCGGTACGGTGAAACCCCGAATTTGTGAGCGAACCTTCATAGAGGATGCCACCATCATTGTCGGCAACAAGTTTGCCGTCGAAAAAATGGTGCGAATAGAAGAGTATTCCCGAGTAGTAGGCATTGCCGATGGTGATGGCGGCACCGCGAAAGTTGGTGCTTTCGTTCATTGGTGCGGTGGCGCGCACCATAGCTGGAAACCTCCTCACTTGTGCCGCGCCACCGCCTTTTACACCGGTTGAGCGAGCTCCCAATAACAATCCTTGTCCAAATCCCAATGTGTAATCGCCAATCACTATGCTCTTTATTATGCCAATATTTTTCATATTCACGAAAAAGGCATAATGGTCAAATCCTTGTTTCTCAGGGATATGGAAGAAAGCTTCACCAGCATCCTTTTCGCCTGCCAGCGCCATAGCAAAGTGTTCGCCTGACTGGAAACTGTATTTGAAGGTCAGCCGCATCGGATTTCCTACGTACCGATTTGTAGCATTAGGATTGTAGCCAGCCTGTTTCTCCATTATTTGCAGGTAACGTAAGAGCAGTGTGTTTTTTGACTTCTTAAAAAAGTTCGACAGCCATTTTCCACCATGTATTGTAGGGGAAACTTCTGCTATTTTTGATAATCGCTGTGCCAAATTTTGGTCAAATCCATCTATGGCTGCTATTTCGTAAATAGAAACCAACTCTCCATATTTTTCTATGTAAAGTAATAATTGATAATATTGATAATCAGATAATTGTAATATCGTATAGGCTACATCCGGACTGACATTATTGAGGTTGATCTTGTTTTTTGATGCCAGTAGAATTTCTTCTAAATCATCAGAAAAGTCAGCGTCATCATCAATTTCCAGATAACGTTCCTCCATACTTTCAAAAATAGCATCTTGCAGGTTTTGCGGGGCGAAAAGCGAATCTTCCTGCGCCGGCATGACTGCTGGAATCAGACAGAGTATATTGAATATCAGTAGTTTGTATCTTTTCATGGGTATCAGAATAAGCAGCTGATTTTGATGCCAGGCACAAATCCGACGTGAAGGTGGTAGGTTCCTGTAGCTGTAAAAATAAAACGTTGGTAGGCGAGATGGACTTTCAGTCCGAAGGATGGTGTCGGGAAACTGAAAAATGGAGTTAATATCAAACAACGAATTTTATAGTAAGCACCGATTTCAATGCGAAACGCGGACTTCAATTCTTCTTCTATTTGTGTATAAATCAATACGTTTCTTCCAATACTATAATCAAAATTGAAGTGTAGCCGGGTAGGGAGGAGGTTTTTGCCAATTATGCCAAATTTCAGCCGAGCTGGATTATAAACAGAAAAGCCCAGTCCGACGTTTTTCCCTATGCGAGTGTGTAGCGAGACATCAAATGTAATTGAGTGAATACAAGGATATTCCAGAGCATGTTCCATCAAGTAGTGGAAGCGAAGTCCGATTGAGATGTGTTTCCCGAAACGCCGCGCGTAACCGAGTGCTGCGGTGAATTTCCCATAATGATTCCATCCGAAGTGAGTACAGCGAAAATCTAAGACATTCTCCTTGATTCGTATATGGGAACTGATTTCTTCATTCATTAACTCTTTGATTAAAAACCTGTTATCAAAAGATACGGAGAAATCTGAATGTCGTGAAAATGCGTTGACTGCCAAATTGGAACTACTTGTTTCAATGTAAAAAATCTCTGGAATTACATCTTTGTATTGACTTTCATTGATATCCAAGTCTATGGTTTGCCCAATACAAAGTGAACTCCAGAGAATTAGGTAAAGCGAGAGTAGGAAGCGTACACGAGTCATGGCAGTCATTATTTCGGCTGCAAAGGTATGCTCGCACACCTCCGAAAACTAGCATTGTTGAAAACTTTTCTTCAGAAAAAACAGAGTGAAAATAACATTTTGTTGTTAATCAGCAACTTAATCGTCTTCTGATTTTTGTGTTGTTAACACATTTTTCATTTGTAAATAATAGAAAATCACGAAACATGCGCAAAACAGCACATCAATGACATGCATTGTGTATGGTCCTTTGATTAAGAAATTCATGCAAGCGAATGTGAGCAGTTGAGATATAACGTAAAGGTGGAAGCCGATGGGTTTCATTTTGAGCATAAAGGCAGCGCCAACGACGGCGAGCACGTAGGTTAATCCTGCGATAATGAACTTCCAGTCAGCGACTTGCATAGTATATTCCATTATTTTTTCCATATTTTCCTGCATTGCGGCATCGCCCATCTGTGCATATACGTCGCCCATCGCTGGGATGGTTTTTTTGTATATTGGCGCGAAAAGATAGTTTAATGCGGAAAACCCTGATCCAATGAATGTTAGGATGCACAGAAAAATCAGATATTTGTTCTTGGCCGCCGGCTCAGGAACTCGCGAAGAGGTGTCGTCAAATTCTTCCATGATATAATAGTTTATAATAATATTGTGTGTGTTCGTCAATTTTGAAATGGTCGTCGGCACGATAACCAACCACCCAAACGATTTGATTATCAATACATAAAATCGGGACTCGCTGTTTTTCAAACCGATTGACTTTTTCATTGTTGAAGAAGTCGCTCAGTTTCTGTCTTCCCTTTAGTCCAAAAGGTTGAAAAATGTCGCCATCTCGCCAGCTGCGCACGGCAACCGGAAAATGGAACTTATCGGCATCGATAAATATAATGTTTTGATTTTTAGAAAAATGAGGTTTGTTTTTTATTGAAAGAAGTTCGATTTCAAATCCTAAGTTCTGCAATTCTTTTTCATTGTTGCAGATGAATTCAAATGAGGTGACGGAATTCGAAGGACGGACAATCAGCGTATCACGGTCTTTCAGCAATTCGTGAGTTGTTGAGTAAAAAACTCGCCCGGGTTCGGCCTGCATGACCGCGAAAATTTCCTGCACGGTTTCGGCTGAAAAGTTGTAGGGCTTAAGAAACTCATACAGCAATAATCCGGCATCTTCTTCAACGGATAGTTTCGAAATGGAAATATACAAATAATCATCTTTCGTAAAAGTAATCGATGACTTAAACTTTTGTATTTCATTTGTATAAAAAGAATACTGCTGCTTAAAGTGTGCAATATTTTGGCATAATGTAAGTATAATTTCCGGATTTGCTTCCGCCAATGCCGGTAGCACCTTCAGTCGTATTTTGTTGCGGTTGTATTGTTCGGAGAAGTTGGTGATGTCGGTGCGAAAAGCGATGTTTTTTTCATCGGCGTAATGTTGGATTTGCTGTGAGGTAAACGGCAGCAGCGGTCGGAGGATCTTGCCGTTTTTTTCGGGAATGCCGGTCAGCCCTTTCAGCCCGGTGCCTCTCGATAGATTGAGAAGCAGTGTTTCTGCGTTGTCGTTGGCGTGGTGGGCGGTGACGATATAGTCAAAATCTTTGCCAATTTCATTAAACCAGGTGTAGCGCAGCTCCCGTGCCACCATTTCAATGGACATTCCGGAATTTTCTTGTACCTTATTGGTATCAAACTGCTTCACGTACAGTGTTTTACGGAATTTTTGAGCCAATTCTCGAACAAAGTTCTCATCGCTGTTTGAATCTTCGGCGCGGAGGTGAAAATTGCAATGAGCAATGGCAAAATCCAGTTCGGTGTGCAGGAAAAGGTGTGCCAGAACGGTGGAGTCACGTCCTCCGCTCACAGCCAACAGAAAACGACGTTTTCCAGCGTTGGGGATCAGCGCGTGTAGGTGGTCGCTAAATAACACTTCAAGTTCTGCCATACTCGGAAATTTCGGCGGCAAAGTTACGAGATTTTCCGAAATTTATGTATTTTTGCAGCGTCAAAAAAACGACGGCCGCCCCCGTAGTTCAGCTGAATAGAATGTCAGATTCCGGTTCTGAAGATCGTGGGTTTGAATCCCGCCGGGGGCACAAGCAGGTGGTTACGATGTAGCCAT
>JAKSMF010000029.1 GCA_024400775.1 Bacteroidales bacterium
TACCGTTAGAAGCAGTTGTGCAAGCGACAGGTTTGAGCGTGGAAGGACTTCAGCCGTTTTTGTGACCTACATATACAAGATTAAAGGGCATCATTCCGTGACTTTGTAATGGAGAGGCCAAAGGACTTTTTAATTGAACATTGAGAATTGAAAATTAAGGTCGGGCAAAGCAGTGCAAAGACGAGGGGAACAAGTAAATGAAAAAGAAATTTCCTTTTAATTTCCTCAAAATTTCCTGCGTATTTCATGTTTCACGCCAAAGGCGGAAATGATTTCCAATTCTACTTTTACAAGATTAAAGGGTGTCATCCCGTGACTTTGTAATGAAAAGTCAAAAGGACGAAGAATTTGCGGAAGATTTTCTCCTTTTTCGATTTTTCCCGGACAGCAATAGCTTTTTCTTCGGACCATTTCGGATGAAACAATCAAAAGAAAACTTTGTATTTTTGCCCGTTAAAAAATGAGTATGGAAAACGAGAAAGAAATCATCGTATTGCGTTCAATGATTGAAGAATCAGTGGGGAGGAAAATGTTGTCACCTTCTGATTTCCAATTCCTTACAGGCGTCATTGCCGAACGCTGCAAAGAGACGTTGGGCGTTACTACCTTGAAACGAATCTGGGGCTACATTGATGGTTACGACACTTTGCGCAACTCCACACTGTCGATTTTGGCGCGTTGTGTCGGCTATCGTGACTGGGCCGACTTTCAGAAGAACTATCATGCGGAGGGCGAGTCGTCGAATCCGGTGCTGGGACGCGTCATTGAAAGTGCGCTGTTGGAAACGGGCGTTTCGCTGCACGTGACATGGGCCCCCGACCGTCGCTGCACCTTTTTGCACCTTGGCGATGGACGTTTCGAGGTGACTGCCGCTGAAAACTCCAAACTCCGCGTAGGCGATACCTTCCATTGTAGCTATTTCGTTATCGGTCAGCCACTTTATATGGACGACTTCGTGCGCTGCCAAAGTGCCCCCTCTATGTTCGTCGTTGGCAACAAAGGCGGCCTAAGCGAAGTGAGCATCCTTTGAACTGAAAGCCTTTTTAATAGAAAACGGTCGAAGCTCTAAAAGTTCTCCGACCTTCAGCCTCCGACCTGATTCCCCGCTTCCAGATTTTTTTGTATTTTTGCGCCACATTTTCTTGTAATGGATACTTCAAGTTCATCTGGCCAGATTACCGCGTCGTTTGTTAACATTTCCGATGTCTTTACGCAATATGCCGAGTTGCCATCGTCGGGGTACAATGTTTTGTATAAAGCCCAACGTTATGGTAAGTGGTTTGTATTGAAGGGGTTAAAGCCGGAATTCCGCGAAAGCGCCGTCCATCGCGAACTGATGGCGAAGGAGTTTGAGACCGGAATCCAAATGACGCATCCGAATATCGTGGCGCTATATTCCAAAGAAAACGACCCGGTTGTCGGCGAGTGTATCGTGATGGAGTGTGTTGATGGTGTGACGTTGACCGAGTTCTTGAAACAGAATCCTAAGCCCGCTGCCCGCAAGAAAATTGTCCGACAGCTGCTGGCGGCAATGGAATATTATCACGGTTTGCAAATCGTCCATCGCGATCTCAAACCCAGCAATATTCTGATTACCAGAAATGGTAACAATGTGAAAATCATTGACTTCGGTTTGGCCGACAGCGATACATCGGCGGTGTTGAAACAGCCGGCGGGGTCAGCCAACTATATGGCACCCGAGCAGATGCGCGCCGACGTCGCCATTGACGCCCGCGCCGACCTGTACGCTTTCGGCGAAATCTTACACCGTATTTTCCCGTCAAAATACACGAAGATTGTCGCCAAACGCACACAGCAGGAGCCTCAACATCGGTACGACAATGCCGCACAAATTCTTGCCCAACTTACTCGCGCAGACGACTTTGGCAGAAAGTCAGGCTATCTTGCCGCCGCCGTCGCACTGTTGCTGGTCGGTGGCATGCTGGCATATTGGCTTATGCCGGAAAAGAAAGCGGAACTCAATGATAAAAACATTGTCACACAGGTGGATACAATTGTCTTGCGCGTCACCTCGTTGCAGGTGGTTGGCCAGTACGATACCGTGATCCAGTACAAAAAAGCGGAACTGACGGCTGAAATGAAGACGTTCTTGAAACAAAAAACGGACGAATTTTGGGCTCCTTGCACACAGCTATACAATAAGTATTTACCGCGCATCAACGCATTGAAGTCCGGCGAATATGTCGATGCGAACAGCGACAAAAAAAAAGTACGACGAACTTTTCAAGGTTTATAGTGAAAAAAGCGATCAGTGGGTTGCGTATTTTGCCAAGCTCAAGCAGGCGTTGCGACGAAGATTTCCGGAAACGGAGTTCGTGCCCAACTACGATCTTGATGTCGCAATCAATGATTATTCTGGTTCGATTTCGACCCTTTGGGTGATGAAGCTGACTGATTTCTACATGGATATCAATGAAGAAGCGAAAGCTGGTTATTGCGGTGTGACAGAAGGTGATAATGAGTGACGAAGAACCTAAGTCAGTTCCAAATCCCACGTTTCGTTTCTATCGTAACAAAAAAATCGGTATGTGAAAGTTAAGTTATTTAATAACCTTATAACCTCATAATATATTTTCGTGTATCTTTTCCGACAAAATTAACCGTAATCATAAATTATGATAAGGGAAATATTATGGCGCTAAATATCGGTATCGGCAATTGGAACAAGGTAGGGGAGAAGTTCCGCAGCCACTGGCCGGCAAGTGACAAAATTACGTTTTGCGATTTGTCCGCCACTACTACCGACATGCGTTTGGCTGCCATCGGCATCAACGAAAACGACATCCTTGGTAGTGATGACATGATTGTCCACGCCACCCCTGACGCACACTGTATCTCTTTGATTCTTAGGGTTCTGTGCGATAATTTCGGTATTTCTCGCGGCTTTTTCAGCGGTTCCCAACACGACGGCTCGCTCTCCGTCGCCGAACTGCCGAACACATCTTCCGACGCCGT
Source organism: Bacteroidales bacterium (assembly GCA_024400775.1). GTDB lineage: Bacteria > Bacteroidota > Bacteroidia > Bacteroidales > WCHB1-69 > UBA1756. The sequence goes on from JAKSMF010000029.1 coordinate 2,977, forward strand.
CCGCTCCGTCGGCCAGTTGCTGCCCGACCTGCGCGGCACCATCGAAGGCTTTACCCTCCACGAGCCGACCGCCGGCGCCTCCTGCCTTACCGTTGTCGCCGAAGTGCACTTCAGCGTTTCCGCTCCCGACGTGCGCAACGCTTTTCGTCAGTATGCCGACGGGCCGCTTCACCAAATCCTTTCTGTTTCCGCTGAGCCCGTCGTCCCCGCCGACGTCTCCGGATGCGCGCATTCCGCCATCATTGACCTTCCTTCCGTGAAGGTGCTGGGCGAAAAACTTGTTCAGGTTACAGCCTGGTACGATGCGCCTATCGCTTTTCAAAATCGAATCATCGACCTTTTTAAATACTTGCAAAGTTATGAGTAACGAAATCAAATCTAAGGCTTTAGAAGTAAACCTCAAAAACACTAACGTCGAATACGAAATTCCCGCTGAACATCAGTGGTTTATGTCGCTTTCTGAAAAACAGTGGGGCCTCCATAAACGTGTGATGGAGTTCTTCGCCGAATACGACCACCCGATGTCCAACCGCGCCGAAGTCGTGAAGGCACTGCCCAACGTCACCATCAGCGACTTTTGGCTCTACAAAGAACTCCCCATCGAAGACCAAAAGCGCGTGGTCAACGTAGCACTCGAAATCTACGAAAAGCTCCTTTCCGAAAAACTGCGTCACGCCTGGGCCAAGGATTTGGTTACCTATTTTCTCCGTTTTATTGATAATAACGACGCTGTCCTTTCACAGTGCGACAACGGCGTAATGCGCTGTATCTCGCTGTTGGATAAGTATATGGATGATAACGCTTTCGATTATTACTGCCATATTGGTCAATTTAAGGTGAAACTGGCGTTGGCAGCGGAGCACCCCGAAACCGGTACCGTCACCTTCAAGATGATGCAGCGCCTGGTGCTCAGTCATGTGCGGTATTGGCGCGAAACCACGCAGATTGAAAAGTGGTACGAGGAGCACAAGGCCAAGATGTCACGTGACTATTCGCAAACGTTGGCTGAACTCGGGAATTCCCTTTTTGACGAATACGAAAAGCTGGCCAACGAAGCCGACAACTGGCAGCAACTTTGCGATAACGCTTTCACTTTCAACGATATCATCAAGGCTTTTGAAAGCAAAATCGCTGCCTTTGACCACACTTCCGAACAGTTCTGCTACATCTTCTACCTGCTGCACCTTCCCGGCACCATCGACAACCATCCGCAACTGTTGGTGGAACTCAACAAAGTCATCAAGCTGGTGAGCCACGAGTTGGATGAGGAACAGTGCATCGCCTCTATGAACGACCTTTTCGAACAGTTTGTCGATTTCCGCGACAGCCACCTCAACCTTATCCTCGACTCCATCTTGGAATTGGGGAAGGAAATCATCAACACCAAGAACCACAGACTGATACATTACCTGGAACGCAAAATCATAGACTTCGGTTTTGTGACTCCGGGTGTGAAATACATCACCAACGACTGGGAGTTGAAGGTGAATCCGTGCCACATTTAGAACGTGCGCGTTTGGTTGGATCTCATCGAACATTCGCCTGTAACCATGCAGCGTCTGCTCTCCGCTCTCATCATCAACCTGCGTGTCGGCGGTATCTTCGTTTTCGATACCGACTTTTTCCAAAAAGATATCACCAAACTGCTTAATTCGCAGATTTCTCCCGTGTATAAACAGACCAAACAGTTGGCTCGAATCTTCCCCGTCTATTTCAACGAAATCGGTGCCGAAGGTCAGTTGCGCGACGTATCTACCAAAATCGACGAACTGTCGCACCGCAACGACAAACTCATCCATTTTTTGAGAAAACAGATTCACACTGAAGGTAATAACTCACACATTCAGATTACGTTGGATGTGATTGATTTCTGGTTTGATAAAAAGAAGGAACGCCTGCGCGAAATACTTCCACCCAATGTTTATGACTTGGTGGAAGAAGACGGAATCTGGATTAACGGTGTCCATGACTGTCTGCACAAATTCTGCTCTTTTGTGGATATGCCGCTTTCGGAACTCATTGAGTTGAAGAAAGATGAAGTGGAACAAATCGGTCGTAAAATCGATCACGACGATCCGGTTGACATTCAGCGCGTATGCCTTATCGTTGAGCTTTATCAGTTGCTGAAAGAAAAATACATCTTCGATTCCACTGACATTATCAACATTATGCGTCGCGACAGTTTTGTGGAAACCGAAGACACCAACCGTCTGGAAGAGTGCCTGCAAGGTAACGACCCCGTGGCTACACTCAAGCACATTTTCTCGCTGATGCGCAAACTCAACAACATCATTTTCGACCCGAAGGAGAGCCAGGGCTGGGAAAATGTGGTTTATAAACGCCACATCGCTTTCGGCATTCCTTCCATGTACGGCTACTATCGCGAAGTAAAGTTCGACGCGCTCGGACTTATCTTCCGTTTGGAACGCATCGTCACCGTCCTTGTTCACGACATTATCGAAAATTTGAACACTAACGTATTTACTTTCAATACGTTCAAGGAAATCTGCGACACCATTCAGCTGATGCACGAAGGTATGAAACTCGATGGCGTTTATGATCAGGGTTTCGATTCCAACTTGCAGATGCTCCAGTACAGTTTGAATTCTGGCTGTTTTACTATCGACCAGTATATCAATATTTTCCAATTTATGGAAAATAGTCTGCACGAAATCATCAGCAACTATTTCATCCGTCCGTACGAACCGTTGCTGAAGACCATCATCCCGCAGTTGCTGGATGCGCCCGTTAGCGACAAGGTGCAGCAGAAGAAGGTGGTGGCGCAGAAGTCGGAAGTCTTTTTCCGTGAACTGCTTTCATCATCCTTCCTGATTCAACAGTTGGACAATTTTATCGGTGAAATCCTCAACAACCTGCGTACACAGGCCAACTTGCTGACCTCCGAAGAGGCCCGCAACCTGATGACCTACGATCAAAAGCTGGCGTTCAGTCCGCTCAATCGCGAAACCCCGTCCGTCGATAACCGTGTGTTTTTGGGGGCGAAGGCCTATTATTTGAAGAAATTATTCCTGAATAACTATCCCGTTCCGCCCGGATTTGTGGTTACTACCGAAATCTTCCGTCGTATGGACGCTATTTTGAAAGTTCCTTCCATCAACGACGAATACGACCACATGCTTCGTCGCCATCTTGTTGGTATAGAGAAACTTACGGGGCTGAAATTCGGTGACCCGAAACGCCCGCTGCTGTTGAGTGTCCGTTCTGGCTCTGCCATTTCGATGCCGGGGGCGATGGACACCTTCCGCAGTGTCGGTCGGAACGACACCATCACCGAAGAGTTGAGCCATCAGGACAACTACGCGTGGACGTCGTGGGACTGCTATCGTCGTCTGCTCCAAACTTGGGGAATGGCGCACGGCCTCGACCGTAACGATTTCGACCAAATCATCTTGAATTATAAAAAGAAATACGGGGTGACGCAGAAAATTGAGTTCACGCCCGCCAACATGCGCGAAATCGCATTCGCTTACAAACAGTTCCTGAAAGACAACAATGTGCATTTTGAAGAAAATCCGTTCAAACAGTTGAAACAGGCTATCTTGTGCGTATTCGAGTCCTGGAATTCACCGCGTGCCAAGGTCTATCGCAATCACATGCACATTGCGGAAGAGTGGGGAACCGCTGCCATCGTGCAGAAGATGGTGTTGGGCAATATCCATCGTGAGTCCGGCTCCGGCGTGGTGTTTACCCGCGATGTCAAACAAAACCGCGCCAACATCAACCTCACGGGTGACTTCTCCTTCCTCAGTCAAGGAGAAGACATCGTCGGCGGATTGATTAACACGCTGCCTATCAGTGAGTCGCAGCGTGTGGCAGAGTACCAAAACGCACCTTTCTCACTCCAAAGCCAATATCCGGAAATCTACAATAAGTTGTACGAATTGGCTAAAAATATGATGGAAAAGGACGGCTTCAGCCATCAGGAAATCGAGTTTACCTTTGAAACCTCGAAAGCGGAAGACCTGTATATGTTACAGACGCGAAACATGAACATTACGCGCCAAGATGCAGTTGAGACTTTTGCCGCCAAGCCGGAAGAAATGCAGAAAGTCGGCAACGGGATCGGTATTGGCAACGGCGTGTTGAACGGTATCATCGTGTTTGATATGGACGATATCAAGAAGGTGCGTGGTGGCGAAATCCCCGACCAACACATCGTGTTGGTGCGTCCCGATACCGTACCTGACGATATCGAGTTGATTATCGAATGCGACGGCTTGCTGACCGCCCGTGGTGGCGCAACATCTCATGCCGCTGTTACCGCTGCCACACTCGGCAAAATCTGCGCCGTCAACTGCGATGCCTTGGTCGTTTACGAAAAAGAGAAGACCCTGACCATCAACGGCACCCCGTTCAAAGTCTTTGACCCAGTCGCCATCGACGGCCATAACGGTATTATCTATAAAGGTAATTATGAGGTGACATTGGATGAAATAGAGTAGTGAAGATGTTGATTTATAGGTTGTTATGTGATATAAATAATTTTATTCAGAATAATATGAAAAAAACTTTGCTCTTTTTGTGCCTTTTATACGCAATGCGATTTTTTGCAGCGGCGGGCAACGTCGTTCCGTTGAACGATGCGCGTACGGTTGGCGCCAACTTCTTGGCAATCAATTGTCAAGAAATTTCTGTGCAGCCGTCGGAGTTGACTTTGACCTACGTGGAGAAGTCAGAGGGCGAAATACCGCTCTATTACGTTTTTTCTGTTCGTCAAGGTGGTTTTATCATCATGGCGGCCGACGATGCGGTAGCTCCGGTACTTGCCTTTTCGTTAGAGAACGACTATGCCTCTTCCATTCCTAACTATCTCTTGCAGAAGTATTCAGCGCAGGTGGCGGCTGCAAAGAACGTCGAGGAGCAGTCTGCCGTCCGCGAGTGGAACTACTATCGTGAGGTCGTGCCCACGCGCGATACGTATGTCGCTGCTTCCGTCGGTCCGCTCATGACTTCCGAGTTCAATCAGGCACCTTATTACAACAACTACTGCCCGGTGCAAAATCCGTCTCCTTACGGGAGCACCAACAATCAGTACCATGTGCCGACCGGCTGCGTGGCTACGGCGATGGCGGGATTGCTGCATTACTATCGTTATCCTGTCTTTGGCACGGGGCACGCCACCTATCAGCCCACCTATGTGGTGAGGGATGGCGATAATAATCCGACTGATACTATCATTTATCCCATTCAGGATCAGGATTTTAATGTCGAACATAATTACGAAATGATGCCCGATGCCATCAGCGAGCATACGGGCGAGGTGGCAGAGCTGATGTGGCATGCTGGCCTTTCGATTGAAATCGCTTACGGCCCGACCAGCACAAGCGGTTATTCGGCAGATGCCGTAAACGCTTTCAAAAACGTATGGGGGTATAACCCGTCGGCCCAGTATGTGAGTCGTTCAAATTACACTCCCGCCAACTGGTTTGAAATGATACACAATGAGTTAGATGCTCACAGAATCGTCTTTTATTCCGCTCGCGAAACCTCTGATCCCAATGTTGGTCATGCCTTTTTGCTTGATGGCTACCGCGATTACAATCAGGTGCTTCCCAATGTGGTTTATGCGGATACAGCTTACGTTTTTGATCATGTTGATACAAATGCCATTTATACATATATTATAGATAGCGTCACGCTTGACACGTTGGACACGCAGATTGATTATGAGATGGATAGTGTTTTCACGATTTCTCACTCTGACAGCGTCGTCACGTTGGACACTCTTTTTTCCCATACGATGATTCATGTGAATTGGGGGTGGGGTGGCTACCTGAACGGTTATTTTACCTTTGAAAATTCTCATGTGGAGGGGTGGAGCGTAAACGAAAGTGCTGCCATCGAACTCTATCCGGCCGGCAATCCGGAGGAACCCACCGAAGGAAATGTGCGCGTCCGCGGTACGCGCGGTACCATTAGCGACGGCGCCGGCAACCGACTTTACAGTCCGAATACCGACCGCAGTTGGATGGTGTCTGCCCCCGAAGCCACGCGTTACAGATTTATGTTCAGACGTTTGGCGACAGAGGAAAATGCTGACGAGATTATTTTCTACAAAAATGGTGACCTCAATCAGGAAGTGTGCCGTTTCTCTGGACATACGGTGAGCTCCTCTCCGATTACAATTAATGCCGACAGTGTGATGATTCGTTTTGTCACCAACGACAATGATGTTGTTGATTATGGTTTTGTGATTGAATTTCAGGCAATTATACCTGGCTCCTACTGCAATGAAACGACCACGCTCACGGGAGCTGGAACGATTACCGACAAAGGGGATTATATTGAGGAAAATACCAATAGCTACCGTCCCGACAGCTATTGCACTTGGAAAATCGTTGGTTGTCATCGTGTTTATTTTTCATATCCTCAAATTGATTTGGCCGCTGGCGACTATATCGAATTTTATGATGTGACTTCGCCGGCCCATCGCGAACTGCTCAAACGCATTAGTTTGCTCGATTGGCCTGAAGAGGATGTCTTTGTTGTGGAAAGACCGAAAATCAATGTTGTTTTCGTGTCTGATAACTATTTGGAAAACAATGGTTTTACACTCACTTATGAGATTGAGACGGACATTAACGATTATGCAGAACTTAATGAACTGTCGGTCTATCCTAATCCCGCCGACAACGTGTTGAATGTTGATCTGACGAGCGAGTTCGAAGGCGATATTCAGTTCGGCATTGTTGACCTTTCCGGTAGAATTCTGTCGCAAGAAACGGTTCATGTATCGGCAGGCGAACTGCATCATAGCTTTAATATCAGTGCGTTGGCAAAAGGAATTTACCTTCTTAATATCGTTACCCCGCAAGGAAAAACCGTCCGAAAGTTTGTCGTTTCATAAAAAAACAAAAAAAATAGCGACGTTGCACTTAGTTCGTAAAAATTTTGTATTTTTGCCCGCTTAATTTGCAATTATAAATTAAAATCAAATTAATATGAAGAAGACTTTATTATCTGTTCTTTTGTGCTGCATCTTCTCCTTTGTTTTTGCACAAAACGAGGTGTCAGTGCAAGATGCAAGAACCGTTTCCAAGAACTATCTTTCTGCGGTGGCTCCCCAGGCGGGAATTACCGAATCAGATTTGACTTTGAAACAGACCCTTACGAACGAAGACAACGAAGCTTTGCTTTATATCTTCACGATTCGTGGTGGCGGTTTCGTGTTTGTCTCTGCAAGTGAATCCGTAGAACCGGTTTTGGCTTATTCTTTGGAAAGCGAATTCCTGGCCGAAGGTTGTAGCTACGCACTCAACGTTTACAAAGAAACCATCAATACGGCTAAAAGTACGGTTAACAACGCCGCCAAAGCTCAATGGGATCGCTTCAGAAACTATGAACCCACTCGTACTCAGTACATCTCTTCAGAAGTTAAACCTTTGTTGACTTCAACCTGGAACCAGGTTACTTATTACAACAACTACTGTCCTTTCCAGGCAGATGCTCATCAGGCACAGGCTAACCTCGACTGCGACAACCACGTTCCCGCTGGCTGCGTCGCTGCTGATATGGCCGTGATTATGTTCTATTACCGCTATCCTATTTACGGTGTAGGTGGTGTCGGTTATCACCCGATTCATTATGTTCTTAATAGCAATAATGAAGTTACTGATACCATTACCTATCCATGGCAGGTTCAAAACTTCAACCAAAAGCATGATTACAATCTGATGCCGAATGATGTTGATTGGTACACTGGCGAAGTCGCTAAATTGATGTGGCATGCCGGTATGTCTGTCCAGATGGATTATGGTCCAGATGGCTCTGGTGCACAATCAGAGGTCGCACTTAATGCAATGAAAGACAACTGGGGTTACAACCGCAGCGCTCAGATGTACACTCGTAGCGATTATTCCAATGCAAAATGGACGGACTCTATCAAGAAACAGATTGACATGAATCTCCCGATTTATTATTCCGCAAACGGCGGTAATGGCGGTCATGCATTCATGTTCGATGGTTATCAGGTTTATGATAGCGTTGCGTCTATCGTCCACTACAATGATACTCTTGATAATCCGGAAACTGTGGAAGTCACTGATTCAACCTGGAATGAAGAGGATAGCATTTGGAATTATGAAACTCATCTCGATACTATTCACCACTACTATCATACAGATAGTACGGTTGTTTATGACACCACTTTTAATTTTAATACCAAAGTTCACATCAACTGGGGTTGGGGTGGCTACAACAACGGTTATTTCAATGTCTCTGGCTCAGGCCACATTGGCGGATATACCCAATACGAACAAATGATGGTTTACCTCTATCCTGCAAATCAGGCTCCGAAAGACACTACCGGTCATGAAAACGTTTATGGCAGCCGTGGTACCATCAGCGATGGTGCTGGTAACTTGATGTATCGTCCGAACACTGACCGTACATGGATGATTGCAGCTCCTGGCGCTACCAGATACAGAATCTCCTTCGCTCGTATCCAAACCGAAGCTAACGCTGACGAGGTTATCTTCTACAAAAACGGTGACCTTAACAATGAAGCTGGCCGCTACTCCGGCAACAACGTTCCCTCTGCTTTCAACATCAATGCTGACAGCGTTCTCGTTCGCTTCGTCACCAACGGCAACGACGTGACCGGTCGCGGTTTCGTTTTCGATTTCGAAGCTACTGTTCCTTCTGCATATTGCGACGAAGAAGTTGTCTTGGTTAGCAATCAGGAAACTCAGGGTACCATCACCGATAAGGGTTCTGCTTCTGTTGACGAAGGCACTCCTTATCGTCCGGAAACCGAATGCTCATGGAGAATCAATGGCTTCCAGCAACTTTACATCTCTTATCCGCAGATTGAACTCGGCGCTGGCGACTTCATCGACATCTTCGACGTTACCCAGCCCAATAAGAAATTCTTATTGAAACGTATTGACAATTACAACTGGCCGGATGATGACGTTCTCCTTATCGAAGGCAGCACTCATAAAGTTCTCATCCGCTTCGTCTCCGACAACTTCGAAGAAGGCAACGGTTGGACTCTTACCTACCAGACAATCACCGGTATTGAAGAAAACAACGGCCTCTCTAACGTATCCGTTTATCCGAACCCCGTTTCTTCTACTTTGAATGTTGACCTTACCGCTGATTTCGAAGGCCAGCTCAACTTCCGCATCATGGATATGACCGGTCGTACACTCAGCACCGAAAGCGTTGAAAACTACGGTGGTGAAATGCATCAGACCATCAATGTCAGCAACCTCTCCAAAGGTATGTACATCCTGAGCATCGAAGGCCAGAACGGTAACAGCGTTCGCAAATTCATCGTTGAATAATCTCAACTTCATATTATTGAAAAAGGAGCTTCTTTCGAGGCTCCTTTTTTTGTAACATTCACTCAAAAAATACGTTTAAGCACATTGTCGTTTATATGAAAAAAATTTTTTATTTTTGTGGCTCTATTTTTTAGCATAAAATTTTAAGACTATGAAAATATATCGTATTCTTTTTCTGACCGCAGCCTTGCTGCTCTCTTTTGGTTTAACCACTTCTTTAAAAGCACAAAAATTGAAAACCGATGACGTCCCCGGTGATGTAACGCAGTCGTTTTCAATGGAATATCCGAGTGCAAAAATTTCCTACTGGAGTTTGGAAGACAATAATTATGTCGCCTTTTTCAAGGACGACGGCTCTGACGGGCAGGCCTATTTCTCCAATGACGGTACGTGGCTCCGTACGCTCTATCCTATTCCTCGTACTGAAATTCCGTTGAGCATCAATACATACGTAACCAGCAATTATCCGAATTACGAAATTTCCGTTTGTAATTTGCGTGAAATGCCGAAGGTCGGTACCCACTACTATTTGGAAGTCCGCTTCCCCGAAGTCGGTAGCAAGGATGAACCTTCCATCCTGACTTTCAATTACGTTGGTACATTGTTGGAACGCAAGGACCCCGCCGGCTGGGTGCTCCGTACCGATGAACCCGCTAAGCCGACCACCGACAAGAATGTTGCTCCCAGCAAGCCCGCTAAAGTCGAGGTGGTGAAAAACGACCGCGCTGCAAAGTCCGCTGATGAGGTGGCCGCTGAAAACAAGGCCGCAAAAGTTGAGCAGGCCGCAAAAGAAGATAAACCCAAGAAGAAAGGTAAAAAAGAGGTAGAGGCCCCGCACGATCCGTGGGCTCAGTACGCTATCTCTGAAAAAGATGTTCCGGCAAACGTTATGAAGACTTTCAAAAAGAAAGCCACTAAGCCTGAAAATACCAAATGGTTCCTCGTCGGTGAAACTTACGTTGGAAAATGTATCATGCGTGAATTCCCGATGGAAGTATATATTTCAACCAAAGGTATTTGGAAGAAAACCTACTCCTATATCGCTGCTGACCGTTTGAATAGCTCCATGACCAAACATTTGGAGACCTATTATAAAGGATATAAAATCAACTTCACCTACAAGGAATTACGCGCAAACAAGAAAAACAAGGTTTATGTTGAATTTTATGAAAAGAAAAACTACAAGAAAAAAATCCCCACAGGTGCTTGGTTTGATGAAAAGACCCGTAAACTCATTCGCACCGTTGACCCGAACTTCGAAGATCCTTTCAATGATCCCGACTTGTTTGCTGACGTCCAGATGAGTGAAGAAGACATTCAGGCAGCCATTAAAGAACTCCCCGCTGATGTCACTTCATACATCTCTTCCAACTGTCCGTCATACACTATCCGCAATACCGACTTGGAAGAAGATAACGATCTTGGTGAAATCCACCGCGTTGAAATCGCTTCTCCGGGCAACAGCTTGATGACGCTCTATTTCGACAAATCTGGCAAATTCCTCAAAAAAGAAGCCAATGACGGTGTGAAGACTGTGAAGTCATTCGGTGACTATGATGAAATTCAGGTTCCGGAAGTCGTTCTTAACGCATTCAAGGCCAAATTCCCCAGAGTTGTGGATCCGGTTTGGGACGAAGACGAAAATGAAAACTTCGATGCCCAGTTCCTCGGAACCAAGGGTCGTGAAATGTGCATCTTCTCGCCGAACGGCGTTTTGTTGGAAGACCTCTACTTCTTGGATGCCAACAAGATGATGCCCGAAATTGAAAAATATATCAAAGATACTTACGGCAAATCCGAAATCCAACAATATTATTCTGTAAAGAAAGACGGCAAAAACTACTACAAGGTGGTCATTCTGCCGAACAAGGAAAAATATCCGAAATATTTGTGGTTCAGCGCTACTGGCGCATTTGAAAGAGTGGAAGATTAACAATGGCTTTTATAGAAATTAAGGTCAGCTTTTCGCAGCCGGAACCGTGGAAGGACGTCTTCGCAGCCGTCCTTGGCGATGTCGGCTGCGACAGCTTTATGGATGGCGATAACGAAAATACGTTGCTCGCCTATATGAAGGACGAATTATATGATGAGGCGGCCGTAAAGGATGCCCTCACCAACCATGGTTACGACGTGCAACTCTCTTATGAGGTTACCCGCGTGGAAGAACAGGATTGGAACGCCGTATGGGAATCCAGTTACGAACCCGTGCTGATTGCCGACAAATGTTATATCCGTGCGCCTTTCCATGAACCGCGCACCGACGTCCCATACGAAATCATCATCGAGCCGAAGATGTCGTTCGGCACCGCGCACCACGAAACCACCTCCCTCATTATCGAATATCTTTTGGAAGAGGATTTTAGTGGGAAACGGGTTCTTGATATGGGCTCGGGCACGGGCGTCTTGGCCATCTTAACCCACAAACGCGGTGCCGCAAGCATCGTCGCCATCGATAACGACCCCTGGGCGTACGAAAACAATATCGAAAACAACGGACGTAACAACACCGAGGACATTGTCGTGAGATTGGGTGATGCCACCGCCATCGGTGACGACCGCTTCGATGTCGTTATCGCCAACATCAACCGCAATATTCTACTCAATGATATGCCGTTCTATACGAAAGCGATGAATGATGGCGCTTGTATTTATTTCAGTGGTTTTTACAACGGTCACGATTTGGACGCCATTAAAGAACGTGCGGCCTCTTTGGGACTGACGTTCCATTCGTTTAAAGAACGCAACAACTGGGTGGCGGCACGCTTTGTGAAGTGAACTTTTGCGCCATTCAGACGTTTTCTCAATATGAAATAGTGCTATCTTTCCATTGAAAATCGGAAAGATAGCGTCGTATTTATGGATAAAAAATAATAGTCAGATGAAAAAAATAGTACCTCTTTTGTGTTGCCTGCTCTGGTTGGCGATTTCTTGCAATGATGCTTCCGACATCGCCAAGGATTTGCGAAAGACCTCTGTTACTCTCAACAATGAAAACCAGTCAACGGGGAAAACGGCGGAATTGCTGTTGGTGATGGACAAAAGTTGGCCCGAAGAGGTGCAGGACACGGTTCGTGCGCTGTTGCGGAAGCCGATGGCCGGACTGCCTCAGCCGGAGCCGATGTTCAGTCTTTATCACACTGATCCCAGTCTGTTTACGGGCGACTATACCCGTCGTGCCAACATCGTATATCTTGATGTGAAAGACAGTTACGAAAAAGCCGAGTGCAAAATCGAGAAAAATCCATGGAGCAAACCTCAGGTTTATGCGCACATTATGGCTGCCAACACGGATGACTGTATTACCTGTTTAGCTGAAAATCAGGACAAGATTTTGCAGGAGATGTTTGCTAACGACATCGCCAAATTGCAGATGAATCAGGCGAAAACACCGAATCTGGAATTGCAGGATTATGTCAAGGAGAAATTTGGAATCCTGCTGACGATTCCGCAGGAATACGAAATCGCTCGCGAAGGCAGTGATTTCTTATGGTTGGCTTACCGCACGGTCAAAAACGACCGTTTCATTATGATTTATACTTCGCCCAATAAGAATTTGTCGCGTGCATCTATGATTGCCAAGCGTAACGACATCACGCAGCGTTACATCGAAGGCGAAACAAAGGATGTCTATCCGCGCATCGTTGAGTACGGCGACCTTCCGCTTTATCAGCCATTGAAAATCTGGATGAAGGAAGGCGCGCAACTGCGCGGCTTGTGGGAGACCGTCAACGACTATATGGGCGGGCCGTTCTACCAGTTTTCATTTACCAATATCAATGGCCAGTGCGTCACAATCGACGGTTTCGTATTTGCCCCGAAGGAGCCGAAAGTAGTGTATATGCGTCAGGTAGAGGCAATTGTGAAATCTGTAAAATAATTTGCAACATTCTTCATAAAATTGCGTCTATCCAACCGTGGAACCCAAAGAGGAAAAAGAATTGGTAGAGGCTTGTCTTCGTGACGAGCGGGTGGCGCAAAAAAAACTTTACGACAGTTTCGCGCCGATGCTGATGGGTGTGTGCTGCCGATATGCCAATTCCAAGGAGGAAGGGGAGGATATTTTGATAGAGGGATTTACCAAAATATTCGACCATTTGAAGGAGTTCCATTTTGAGAGTTCTTTGGCAACCTGGATGCGGAAAATCATGTTGAACACGGCAATCAGTTTCTTCAGAATGCATCACAAGCACCACAATCAGCTGTCGTTGGATGACGCTTTTGAGCAGGATTGGAAACAGGAACAGTCGTCACCGGCAGACAAGATGATGGAGCAGGATTTGCTGCGGTTGGTGCAGCGGATGCCCGAAACCTATCGCGTGGTTTTCAACCTTTTTGTTGTAGAAGGACTTTCTCATAAAGAAATTGGAACAACATTAGGAATTCAGGAAAGCACCTCTCGTTCGCAGTTGGTGCGTGCCAAGAATTGGTTAAAAGAAAGGATAAGTCAATGAAAGACGATGCGATAAGAAATTTATTGGAAAATGTGGAGGTGCAGCCCTCGGCGCGATGCTGGGAGGCCGTAGCGGGACATCTTGCAGCAGGTGCAGCCGCAAGTTCTGCCAGCGCAGCAGTTGGTAAAACGGTGGCCGTCAAAGCCGCCCGCCACCTGTCTGCGGCTGCTGTCACGGCCATCATTTGTGCCGCCGCAGCCGTCGTTGTGGCTGGCGCCGTCGTTACCGCCGTGGTGTTATCCCACGAAGATAAAACGGTAGAAACAGTGTGCACACCGTCTCAAACGCCATCCCCATGCACACCGTCTCAAACGTCATCCCCATCTCCGCAAAATGCAACGTCCCCTCAAAGCACGCCTTTCGTACAAAACGCATCGCCCGTAGAGACGGTGTGTACCCCGTCTCAAACGTCATCCCCGTCTCCGCAAAATGCATCATTCCCCCAAAGCACGCCTTTCGTACAAAATGCGCCATCCCCGTGTGCACCATCTTTAACACCATCCCCGTCCCCGCAAAATGCGTCGTTCTCCCAAAGCACGCCTTTCGTACAAAATGCGCCGACGGCACAAAATACCCCGTCTTCACAATCAACGCCGGCGGTGCGAAACTCCACATCTTCTTCCGCTCCTGTTTCAACTACGCCCGACCCGGTGTTGGAAGCCCACAACGACCTTGTGTTTGAGGCGCCCGTGGCCGTGGAAATCCCCAACGTCATTACGCCTAACGGCGACGGATATAATGATGTGCTCTTTATTAAAGGAATTGAAAATTGTGAAACCAACAAGCTGATTGTTCGCAGTCGTAGCGGTATCGTATTCCAATGTGTTGATTATCAAAATAATTGGGATGCAGGCAATCTGTCGGCAGGCACCTATTATTATCAATTTTTATATAAAATCCACGGCATTGAACAAACCCGCACGGGGACTCTCACTATTATGCGATAAGTTGTTCGTTACTAATAATTTACCGGATAATGCCGTCTGAAATAGAATTTCTGCACTAAATAATGGAAATCGAAGAGCAAATACAAGATAATGCTGTCGGATCTGCCGACGGCACCACGAAAATCGAACCTGTATCACGGCTGTTGGAGGAAACACCAGCAGCAGCTCCTTCTAAAAAATGGCTCAAACCTACGCTTATCGGCAGCGGGATCGCTGCCGTAGTGGCCGCCGTTCTTGTCTTTTTTCTTTGCTTTTATCCCAAACCCGTTGACCCGTTCAAGCCTGATATGGAGCTGATTCCGGTGTATGACGGTGAAAAATGGGGCTATGTGAATGCGGAAGGAAGGTACATCATTCAGCCGCAATTTGAGATGGCAGAGTTCTTCTGCAATAATTTGGCGAAGGTGGAGGACAGTGAGGGCAAGGTCGGCTACATTGATAAAACCGGTGTGTACGTTATTCCCGCAAAATATGTGCAGGGAACCAACTTTTCGGAAAATGTCGCTTTCGTCGTTGAAGCCGGTTGCGCGCCCATCTGCATCGACATGTTGGGAACCAAACTGTTTGAGCTGAACGGTGTGGTTGAGGTGGCTAACTATTGGGGCGGCTTGGCCCGTATCGGTGTCACTGGCGATGATGGTGTTGCGCGCTATGGTTTCGTGGATAAAACCGGAAAAATTGTCGTTAAGCCGCAATTCACTGAGGCTGACTGCTTTGTGGAAGAGTTGGCACTTGTTTGTAACGATAAGGGAAAATGGGGCTTCATCAATCCCGAAGGGAAATATGTCATCGAACCGAAATTTGAGAGTGCCGCTTCTTTCTCCGAAGGTATGGCTGCTGTCTGCATCAACAATCGTTGGGGCTTTATCAATAAAAAAGGCAAGTATGTCGTTGAACCACAGTTCGAAAAAGTGATGGATTTTTATAATGGGTGCGCTGGCGTGCAACAAGGAGCAAAGTGGGGATTGATTGATAAGAAAGGCAAATTCGTGGTGAAACCGCAGTTTGATTTTGTGTGCGGATTCGTTTTTGATGAGGATTTGTGTATGGTGCAGGATAAAGACAAGATGGGCTTTATCAATAAAAAAGGCAAGTATGCCATTGAACCACGGTTTGATGAAGCTACGTGGTTTGTGGACGGACTGGCCTTGGTCCGCAATAACGGCAGATTCGGAATTATCAATAAAAAAGGTGAATTTGTAGGCGAAATGCAGTTCGACATGGTCAATGTCCCGATAAATGAGGCCACTTCGGTGCGGAACGAAGGATACGACTGTTCTGCGTTTTTCCGTGCGTTCTTCAAAGACTTTGATATAAAGCATGTTGCTGGCTTAAAGCGCGATGCAATGTTGGGCGACATAGATTCGACGTATGGCAAAATGAACGTCTATGATTTTGGATGGAATAATGTGGATTTGAAGCCGCAAATGCAGCTGACGAGCGACATCGCACTGCAGACGGTTTCGTTCGGATTTTCCGATGACACCTACACGCGCACCTCCAATTCGTATTCGGTGGTCAGAACCGTCAACGATTCGGCGTCGCTGGTGCAAATCTCATACGATTTCGAGCTTTCCGGCTCCGCATACGGCAAGTCGAACCTGGTGGTGAACGCTATCGCCAAACGACTGGCCACGCTTTATCGCGGTACTGTGTCCAAAGGCGCAGATGCCGTTATTGTTGATGGCAGCGGCTTCGACTTCATCGTCGTTGATGGTTGGGAAACGATTCAACTCTATGTTTTCTTTGATGAAGCCCTATTCAAAGAGGCGTGTGCGGGCTTGGGTAAGTCGTGAGCGACCTGCGCTGAAATCGTGTCGGAATCGCGTTGGAATGGGGATGAGGTGCACCTTAAAAAATCCTCATTCATAATTCCTTATTTCTAATTAAAAATCGCTGTTATATCAAAATTTATCACTAATCAAGTAAAAGATATGACCGCAATGTTTTATGACTGTAATTCTTTGAAAGAAATAAATTTATCTTCATTTAATACTTCTTTAGTAACTGATATGTCTTTTATGTTTTTTAATAATACTAATTTATCTCTCA
>JAKSMF010000003.1 GCA_024400775.1 Bacteroidales bacterium
TGCAATGTACTGATGTTGATAGCATTGTATTCAACACGGTTGATGTTTTTGAAACCGCGCTTCGGCAGGATTCTGTAGATAGGCATCTGGCCACCTTCGAAACCGATCTTACGGCTGTAACCAGAACGTGATTGTGCACCTTTGTGACCACGGGTGGAGGTACCGCCCTTGCCGGAACCTTGGCCACGGCCTACTCGTTTACTACCTTTCGTTGAATTCTGTGCGGGGGTCAAACTATGTAAATTCATATCTCTTCTTCTCTAAAAGTTTATTAATCAATTAAATTTCTTCTACGGTTACCAAATGTTTTACCGTGTCAACAATTCCCAGGATCTGGGGTGTGGCATCATGTTCAACGCTCTGATGCATTTTTTTCAATCCTAATGCCTGAAGAGATCTCTTTTGACGCTGTGAACGGTCAATGGAACTCTTAACCTGTGTGATTCTTAGCTTTTTCATCTACTTTTTGATATTAAGTTATTAATAATTTTTCGTTTGTTCGGCAATTTTCGGAGTTTTTTCAAGCTCATTCCGCATTCTTCCCTCGCCCCATCGCAACCTTACACAATATATAACTCGTTGTAAAACAACTTGTTACAACAGAATCAGACCCAATCGGCTCTTCCTCTTGCCTTGCTTTTTCAAGCGTGCAAATATACAAATATTTTCGTTCGATACGTTTTATGGCTGATTTTTTCTCAAAAAATCACTTTTTTATCGTTTTTTGACACCAAATCACCCCGATTTGATGTTTATCAACAAATTTCATTTCCATTTTTCCGCATCAACGCTTCGTCCCCGTAAACGTCGTACGAGCAATGGCATCACCATCCTCATTATAATAAAGCACAAAAATCGTCATGTTCATGGAATAAAATTTAACTTCCATCGTAAAACGAACTATGTCCTGCGGGTAGTCCAATACAGCCACTCCGCACAACTTACGAAGGCTCTCCAGTTGCTCGTGTGTCGGCGCGTCATTGGAATATACGTAGGCCTCTTTCGTGCGCGACAACTCAAAGCCACCCTCCATCACTAAATTTTCCATATTGCTATGACTTTGAGTGACAGTGACTTCCTTTACTGTGTCCAACGTCGTATTGGTTGAATACAACAAAGTGGTAAAGCCCCCATTGTACGGGCCGGCATACGCCTCCGCCTGTTTTTCATACTTGCTTTCCTTACAACCACAAAACAATGCTGCCGTCAGGCACATCACGAACAAAATCTTCTTCATATCGTTTTTTTTAGGCGGCAAAAATACAATTAAATATTGTATTTTTGCATTCTGATAAAAAAATGAAGACATCCCGTATGAAAGAAAATTTCCACACCCACTGTACCTACTGCGACGGCAAAGAACCGATAGAAAATTTTATAAAAAAAGCCGACGAACTTGGTTACGACCAGCTCGGTTTCTCCTCCCACTCCCCCGTCCCCTTCAAAAACGACTTCAGCATTCTGGAAGAAAATATACCGAATTACGTTCGGGAAATCGAAAATTTCAAGCCGGACTTTCCTCATCTTCAATTATTTAAAGGATTAGAATGCGACTTTATTCCCGGCATGACCAAACCTTTCAAATACTTTCAGGACACGTACGGACTCGACTTCCTTATCGGAGGAATCCACCTCGTCCGCCCCGAGAACGACGACCGAATCTGGTTCATCGACGGCCCCAAACGTGAAATCTATGACCACGGACTGGAACAACTTTTCGGCGGCAACATCCGCAAAGCCGTCACCCGTTTTTGGGAGCAATCTTTCGAAATGATTGAAACACAATCATTTGACATTATCGCGCATTTTGACAAAATAAAAATGCACAACCAAAACCGCTATTTCACGGAAGATGAAGATTGGTACGTGAAACTGGCCGACCACTGCATCGAACTCATTCGCCAAAAGAAACTAATCGTGGAAATCAACACGCGCGGCATCTACAAAGGCCGCTGTCCCGACTTCTACCCTTCCGACCATCTTCTTCAACAAATTTCGAAATACAACATTCCGATGGTCATCAGCACCGACGCACACCAATCGGAAGAGTTGGCACTTTGTCACGACGACGCCATCGCCAAGCTGAAAGATTTCGGTATTAAATATATAATGTATATAAAAGACAAACAATGGGAAGAATTTGCCATTTAATTACACTGATTATTTGCCTCTGTGCTTTATTCCCGACCACCGGTAGCGCACAAGACTCCAACTTCGTCCGCAAAAGCATCGCGATCCTCTCCTCCCCTGAGCTATGGGGGCGCGGCGGTCCGCACGGCGGCGAGCTGAAGGCGGCGCAATACATCCGCACCCAGCTGACGGAGGCCGGCGCCAAGCCACTGACCGAAGACGGATTCCAGCATTATGAATTTGCGGCACACAAAATGGAAGGTCAGGTTGCGTGCTCATTGAACGGGAAACTCCTCAGTCCTTTCTGGGATTACCGCATTGCGCCTTACGCCCACACCACCCACATCAAAGATGCACCAGTGGTGCGCGTGGATGCCTCTACACTTCTTAATGCCAAGAAACTATTGAAATTCTGCGACCGCAACGCACCACTCATCCGCAACGGTTTCCTTTACATTGATGCTGTCAGTTGGCGCAACAAGAAAGTCACCGACAAAGAGGTCAAAGAGTTGATTCAGGGACTGATGTTCAACAATCCATTCCAGTCGAAAGGCATTTTAATCGGTGTGGATGAATTGCCGATTTGGGGGTTGAACTATACCGACGAAGAACGGAATTATGCCTTCATTTATGTAAAACGCAGCATTTTGACGAAGGACATGCAGACGATTTCGGTAGATTTCGATAACACGTTTTACACCAAGAAGACGCAGAACGTCTGCTTCAAAATCGAAGGCACGCAACATCCGGATTCCATGATTGTGCTAACAGCGCACTACGATCATTTGGGCTGCATGGGCGATTCCGTCATCTTCCCGGGGGCGCACGACAATGGCTCCGGCACCAGCGCCGTCATTGACTTCGCACGCCACTTCGCAAAAAATCCGCCGGCATATACCACTGTTTTTCTGCTTTTTAGCGGCGAGGAAAGCGGTCTGCGCGGCTCTCGCTACTTCGTGGAAAACACACTCATCGATTTGAATAAGGTAAAACTAGTCATCAACCTCGATATGTTCTGCGGCGGCGAAGAGGGATTTACCGTCGTCAACTACAACAGCGAAGGAACGCAGTCATTTTACGACAACTTAGTGAAAATCAACGAAGAACAACACTTGGTGGCGAAAGTGAATCCGCGCGTGAACACCGCCAACAGCGACCACTACTTTTTCTCACAACACTGCCCGGCAATCTTCATCTACACCATGGGCGGACGTTACGGCGGCTACCATCATTTCACCGACACGTGCGAAAACTGCGGTCTTGAATGCTACAATAACATCTTCTCGCTGCTGTTACAAGCGATAAGAAAACTGTAGAAATCCGAGGTAAAGTGGCTTAAAATGATGGGATTGGGGAAGTTGATCGGCAGCGTTTTACTGCCAAACACCCGCCATTTCCACACAACTCTAATCTTCGGGGAAGAATGAATCGACAAATTCGGCACGGTTGAAAACCTGCAGTTGGTCGATCTTTTCACCCACGCCGATATATTTTACCGGAATCTTGAATTGATCGGAAATACCGATGACGACACCGCCCTTGGCAGTTCCATCCAACTTGGTAATTGCCAATGCGTTAACTTCTGTAGCTGCGGTAAACTGCTTGGCCTGTTCGATTGCGTTCTGACCAGTGGAACCGTCCAGCACAAGCAGCACCTCGTCGGGCGTGCCAGGCAGCAGTTTCCCTGTAACGTTCTTGATTTTCGTCAGCTCGCGCATCAGGTTGGACTTGTTATGCAGACGACCGGCGGTATCGATGATAACGACGTTGCATTGTTTGGCGACGGCGGACTTAACGGTGTCAAAGGCGACGGCGGCGGGATCGGCGCCCATAGGCTGTACGACGATGGGCACGCCGGCGCGCTCAGCCCATACTTCCAACTGATCGACGGCAGCGGCGCGGAAGGTATCGGCGGCACCCAACATAACGGAGTAACCCTTTTTCTTGAACTGGTAAGCCAGTTTACCGATGGTGGTGGTTTTGCCAGCGCCATTCACACCAACTACCATAATGACATACGGGCGGCCCAAATCCGCCGGAATGGAGAAATCCGACTGACTTTCCTGATTGTTTTCCATCAACAAGCCAGCAATTTCTTCACGCAAAATGGCCTGTAACTGACCAGTTCCCAGATATTTATCGCGGGAAACGCGTGCCTCGATGCGCTCAATAATCTTCAGCGTGGTTTCAACTCCCACATCGGAAGTCACCAACACCTCCTCCAAGTTGTCCAGCACTTCATCATCCACCTTGGACTTACCAATCACAGTCTTAGCGAGTTTCGCAAAAAAACTCTCTTTTGACTTTTCAAGTCCCTTGTTCAGTTCTTCTTTCTTTTCTTTGGAAAAAATTGAGAAAAAGCCCATAACGCCATTATTAGAATTTGGCTGCAAAGATACAAAACAAAGCGCAATTCACAATGCATATTTATCATTTATATAAACAATTATTTTTTAAAGGAGAAAAGCGGCCACAAATCAAAAAAATTTCTTACTTTTGCAATCTGAAAGAAAAGTAACAACACAAATAAAAAAATTATGAAAAAATCCGTTATTACCCTGTTTGTGGGTTTCTTGCTGATTTTGGGTGCTGGCTGCAGCAAATTTGATCCAGCTACCGTCGAAGCTTCCGTAACTCCCATTCCTGCAGGCAATTCATACATCATGGATTGCAAAGGGACCATTTCCGACAATGGCGGCTGCAAATACTTCAATGAAGTAGGCTTCTTGTTTAGTCTCGTCCCCGAGCCGACATACAAAGCCGACGAAGTCACCACGATCAAGGCTGAAGACCACGATGGTGAAAGCACCACCTTCGGCATCACTTACAATGCTCCGATATTGGATACCGTTTATTATGTACGCGCATACGTTTGCACCAATGCGGGCACGGGCTATAGCGAAACCAAAATCGTTTCCACCTATTCAGAATAATTAATCACAAAACACAAATAAACGTAATGAGAAAGTACATCCTCGCCATCAACCCTGGCGCAACATCAACGAAGATTTCCGTTTTTGAAGGAGAAAACAACGTTTTCACCAAAAACATCAAGCACAGTGTGGAAGATCTTTCCCAGTTTCCCACCATTGCAGACCAATACGACTACAGAAAGAAGTTCGTCTTGGATGAATTGAAAGAACAGAACATCGCACTCGAAGACATCGCTATCGTGATGGGTCGTGGCGGCCTCATCAAACCCTTAACCTCTGGTGCTTATCGCGTCAACGAACTGATGAAGAAGCACTTGATGGAAGGTTATAACGGCGTTCACGCCTGCAACCTCGGCGGCCTTATCGCCGACAGCGTCGCCAAAATGATCGGTTTGGAATGCGCATACATCGCCGACCCCGTCATCGTTGACGAAATGGACGATATCGCACGCATCTCCGGCCACAAGGATTTCGAACGCCTCTCTATTTTCCACGCTTTGAACCAAAAGGCCATCGCAAGAACTTATGCTAAGGATTGTGGTAAAAAATACGAAGACCTCAACCTCATCGTTGCCCACATGGGTGGCGGTATCAGCGTGGGCGCTCACCGCAAAGGCCGCGTTGTCGATGTCAACCAGGCACTCGAAGGCGAAGGCCCGTTCTCTCCCGAACGCTCCGGAACCCTCCCGATGGACCAAGTCATCAAAGCTTGCTATAGCGGGAAATACACCTACGAAGAAATGCGCAAAGTCATCGTCGGCAAAGGCGGTTTGGTTTCCTATCTCGGCACCAACGACGCTTACGAAGTTGAAAAACGCGCACTTGCCGGCGACAAATACGCAGACCTTATCGAACGCGCCATGGCTTACCAAATCGGCAAACAAATCGCTGGTAACGCCGCCGTCCTCGAAGGCAAAGTCGATGCCATCCTTCTCACCGGCGGTATCGCTTTCGGAAAACCAATCGTCGGACACATCAAACGCCACGTAGAATGGATCGCTCCCGTCGCCGTTTACCCCGGCGAAGACGAAATGGCTTCCATGGCCATGAATGCCCGAATGATCCTCGACGGCACCATCATTGCCAAAGATTACGAATAATCTATTGATAATCAACATTGAGGAATTAAGAATGTAGCCATTCTTAGTTCCTCTTTTTTATTTTACAAAAACAACATTCAACATGCATATAGCTCTTTATAGCCGACAAACCGATGACAACGGCATGGACTTCATCCGTTCCGTTCTCTTTTTTTTGAAAGAAAAAAACAATGTCTTGTCCGTGTATAAACCGCTATACGACATGCTTGACGACAAAACCAAATCGCTGTTAGACAGCACATTTCAAAACTTACACGACTTAAAAACGCAATCCACCGACTTTCTGTTCTCCATCGGCGGCGACGGCACCTTCATTGATGCCGCCAACCTTGTCGGTGACTCCCAGATTCCGATTCTGGGCATCAACACTGGCCGCATCGGTTTTCTGACCAACGTCAACAGGAAGAATTTCCAACAAGCATTTGATTTTTTGCAAAACGATGACTTTCAACTCGAAAACCGCATGGTTTTGCAGATTAAGACCAACGACGGCTCAGAAATCGGCATCCATTTTGCCCTGAATGACATCTCCATTCACCCTTCGGGAGAATCCATCAACGAAATCAAAGTTTGGGCCAACGACGAAAAAGTGAACACCTATTGGGGCGACGGACTGATCGTAGCGACGCCCACCGGTTCGACGGCATACTCGCTCAGTTGCGGCGGCCCAATTCTCGTTCCTTCCGCCGACGTCATCGTGCTCACCCCCATCGCATCTCATAGTCTGACGGTGCGCCCCATCGTGCTGCCCGCCGACAACACACTGAAAATCAAGGTCGAAAGCCGCACACGAAAATTCATCCTCTCCATCGACTCACATCGCGTTGTCGTCAACGACAGCGCCACACTCACACTCACCCGCGCCGGCTACACGATTCCTACCGTGCGATTGCCCAATGCCGACTTCTACTCCGTCATCCAAGAAAAACTGCTGTGGGGACTGGACAAACGAAACGGGGAGAGCTGAAAACTGAGAACTGAGAGATGAGAGGTTTTAAATTGAAAATTGAAAATTGAAAGTTGAAAGTTGAAAATTATATAAACGAGAAGCAGTAGGTAGGAAGCAGGATGCCATTCGCGGAAATCTGCGAAATTCGCGGTTATAAATAAATATTATTATGAATAACGAAAAGAAAAACCACACGGGAAAACCGAAATACGAAAGCGCGGGCACAGACAAGCGCGAATATAAAACGGGCAGCAGCAATCGCAGTAATGCCGCACGCCGCATATCCAGCAAACCGAAGGAAAAACCGCAGCCGACATTGCGGAAATCGCCAAAACGCCAGCTCAAACCCGGCAACATGCTCAACCCCGTTCCAGTAGTTATGGTAAGCTGTGGCAACACCCCCGACGACTACAACATCCTGACCGTCGCTTGGTGCGGCACACTCTGCAGCGATCCCGCACTGTGCTATATCTCAGTCCGTCCCGAACGCCACTCCCACCCCATCATCAAAGAAAATCAGGAGTTCGTTATCAACTTGGTATCCAGCGAATTGGCGGAACGTACCGACTGGTGTGGTGTCCGATCGGGCAAAAAATTCAACAAATTCCTTGAAACCGACCTCACCCCTATACGTGGCAACGTCGTCAAAGCCCCGATGATTTACGAAAGCCCCGTCAACTTGGAATGCGTGGTCAAACAAGTCATTCCATTGGGCTCTCACGACATGTTTATCGCAGAGATTGTTGCCGTCCATGCCGCCGAATATCTTTTTGATAAAAAAACGGGCGAAATGCACCTCGAACGCGCCGACCTCGTGGCGTACTCTAACGGTCACTATTTCAGTCTGGGAAAAATATTGGGCAAATTCGGATTTTCGGTACAGAAAAAATAAAACGAAAAGTATGAAACGCTTCCTTGTCGCTTTATTGCTCTTCGCCATCAACGCCACACTTTCCGCACAAAATCACGGTGATAGTGTAATCTATAAGAGAGATTTCAGGAAACTGACTTTTTATGCCGACGGCACATATAAATATGTGCGTTATCCGTGCGACATCTGCCCACAACTAACTCCTGGGGATGTCGAAAGCTTCGGTACCTATTACAAGGTTGACAAAAGTTATTACCTTTTCTCTGACAAATCACTAAAATCCTCATACTCAAATCTATATGCCCGCGAGTCAGTTCTTGACAACGACAGTATCACTTTCCATTTCCAACTTCCTCGCCCCAACGAAAAGACCGACTACGGCAATTGGCTGTTTTTCCAAGTCACACTCTTTTTAAAGCCGGAGAACCAAGACTGGTATTTTTCAACTCGCTGGAAAAACACCAAAGTATATTACACCGACGATGTCACGTTGACCATTCCGAAGCCAGATCAGGAGATTGAGAATTATACCGTCAACGTATTTTCAGCTAACTGCGAAGCATCAATCCCGCAACTCTCACTTGACTATGAAATCGACAATCCCGATGCCAACGTATTCGATATCTCACTGCCGATGGCCACGCCCGAATTCTTCATCTATACGCGCTATTATGGCGAGCCCGTGACTATATTGGATGACGATGCCGTATTGTTTGGCGACCACGTATTATTGCGTTGGGGCGCCTTTGACGACATTTTTTATTCTCCATACAGTGGTGTGCCCAAGAAGTACCACAAATATGTACTAGGAAGTGTAGAGGCCTTTCATAAACATGGGCAAGAAAACAAAATTGGATATCCATTAGAGTGGGAAAAGGATATATCGATTTGTGGATTTCGCTATTCGGCAAATGCTCTGTTTGATGCGGTCCTCCCCTATTCTCCCAATAATTTTTGGGATGAAAAACAATACGAAGATGCCGGTTTCGACTGCGACAGTTGCCAGCGCGCATTCATTGACACGCTTTGTCAACGATACATTCAACTGCCCGCTAATGCCTTCTATTTATTTATCTTAGACAAGATTTGTCAGCAGGCGGACGGCTGGATGGGCGAATATATGATATGGGAAACAGTAAAAATTTTCCACGCTGTTCCCCAATATTTCTGCCAATATCTCTTTGACAATCGCAACAACGATGATGAAAACGGCAATCATCGGTGGGGAATAGACGATTATCTATTGTGGTGGCTTTCCAGTTGTGCCGCCCAAGAGCCATCGGTTAAATCCTTTCAGAATGCTTTACGGGAATCCATCAAAATTGCCGTTACAGACAAAGAAGTGCAAGAATACATTTCGAAAGCGATTATTGATAAGATAGAGTAAAGGGAATTGAAAATTTATCGTACCTTTGCGCCTGATTATTTACTGTGATGACATCTATCTACGATATTGCTAACGACTTCAGTGAGAATACTTCACGCGCTATCTTTCTGACTGGCAAAGCGGGAACGGGAAAGACCACCTTTTTAAAGAACCTCCGTTTGCACACCCGCAAACAGATGGCCGTGGTCGCCCCTACCGGCGTCGCCGCCATCAATGCCGGTGGCGTCACCATGCACTCCTTCTTCCAACTGCCATTCACACCGTTCGTGCCTACCGATGAAGGACGCCGCAACTTGTTGGGCAAAATCAAAATGACCAACATCCGCCGGAAGGTAATGCAACAACTTGAAATACTGGTAATTGACGAAATCAGCATGGTGCGCGCCGACATACTTGACGCCATCGACACCATCCTGCGACACTTCCGCTTCCGTCGCAATGAACCCTTCGGCGGAGTGCAAGTCATCTACATCGGCGACCTCTACCAACTTCCGCCCGTCGCCGTCAATGAAGAGTGGGAACTGCTACAAAACTACTACCGAACCCCTTTCTTCTTCGATAGTTATGTAGTTCAACAACAACCACCTACCTACATTGAGCTCGACAAGATTTTCCGCCAACAAAATGCCGATTTCGTGCAACTTCTGAACGAAGTCCGCAACGACAAACTTACCGAAAAAGGATTGGAACTGCTGAAAAGTCGCTACAAACCCAACTTCCAACTCTCCAGACATCCCGACTACATCTTTCTGACCACACACAACGCCAACGCCAACCACATCAACTTGGAAGAGATGCGCCGCCTCAAAGCCAAGAAATTCCATTTCGAAGCAGTCATCGACGGCGACTTCCCAGAAAAAAACTATCCCAACGACCCGGTTTTGGAATTGAAACTGGGAGCCAAAGTGATGTTCATCGCCAACGACAACCACCAACCACGCCGGTACTTCAATGGTAAAATCGGGACTGTCTGGGAAGTCGATAACAAGCACATAAAAGTCATCTGCGATGGCGAAGACGACGCTATCGACGTGGCTTACGAAACCTGGGAAAACATCCGCTACAACGTCAATCGCAGCTCCGGACTTATTGAAGAACAGACACTTGGCACTTATACACAATACCCTCTGCGACTCGCTTGGGCCATCACCATACACAAAAGCCAAGGCCTCACTTTCGACAAAGCCATTATTGATGCTGAATGGGCTTTTTCTTCGGGGCAAGTGTACGTGGCACTAAGCCGTTGCCGCTCGCTCGAAGGCCTTGTACTCACCAGCGGCATCCGCCGAGAAAGTCTTTATGTGGATTCTTCCGTCGTCAACTACGCACAACAAAAACTGCCTACCGAACAACTGAACGAACAACTGAAACAGGCACGCGCCGAATATGACGAACAAATCCTGCGCAGCATCTATGACTTCAAATTCGCCGACGGACAGTGCGGACAGCTATTGGCGCACGTCAATCGCCACAACGACAAACTCAACCTCGAAGGCATGGACCACGCCGCCGACCTGCGCCGAGACATCGCCGCCCTCAAAAAAGTGGGCGACACCTTCCAAATCCAAATCCACGAACTATATGCCAACCACAGCGACAAACTGGAAGAACGACTGAAGGCAGCGGCCACCTATTTCAAAAAAGAACTGGGAGACATCATCTACAACTGCACACACTCCCCCGCCGAAATCCGCGACGAAGATGTCGCCAAAGACTACAAAGAAATGCTCAAAACGCTCTTCAGCGAACTCTCACTAAAAAAGCACCTCGTCACCGGAATCGTAAAAGACTATACCACAGAAGGTTATTACCGATTACGCGATAATTTCAGACTCCCATCATTCTCATTTTCCACCATCGACATTTTTTCAAAAATAAAAGAAAAGATAAAGAAGGAAAGCAAAAAGAAGAAAGAGAAGAAGTCAAAAATCGAAAACACACCCTCATACATTATTTCGGGTGACATGTTCAAAGAAGGTAAAAACATCGCCGAAATCGCACAACAACGCAACTACGCCGTCTCAACCATCGAAGGTCATATTCTCAGATGCATCAACGAAAACCTGCTAAACGCCAACGACATCCTTGATGCGGACATCATCAGCGGGATACGCAAACTCAACTCCGAAGGACTTTCGACCACGGAAATCTTCGCCGAACTCGAAGGCAATATTTCCTACGGCGAAATCCGCATCGCCCTCGCCGGCATTCCTCGGCCCGAAAAAGATTCCTAATACACGTCCCTTCTCCCAGCCTCCTCATCCTCCCTTCTGCCAACTATTCACTTCTAACTTTTTTGTCACCGTAGTTTACAAGATTTTTGTATCTTTGCAACCGCAATTAATGCGCAAAAATAATTTATAAAATATTAATATAATGGCAAGTAGAAGAAAAGAACTCTTTCCGAACGTTACCGATGAGCAATGGAACGATTGGAAATGGCAAGTAAAAAACAGAATTGAAAATCTGGACCAGCTGAAACAGTATGTGACTTTGACACCGGAAGAAGCTGAAGGCGTTAGCAAAACCCTCCAGACCCTCCGTATGGCCATCACTCCTTACTATTTGAGCTTGATTGACCCCAACGATCCGTATTGTCCGATCCGCCGCCAGGCCATCCCCACCGCTGCTGAAGTCCATCAGTCGGCCGCCGACCTGCTCGACCCGCTCCACGAAGACGAAGATTCTCCGGTTCCCGGCCTCACCCATCGTTACCCGGACCGCGTCCTCCTGCTCATCACCGACCAGTGCTCTATGTACTGCCGCCACTGCACTCGCCGCCGCTTCGCCGGTCAACACGACTGCGAAATGCCCGGCGAACGCATTCAGAAAGCAATCGACTACATCGCCCGCACTCCGCAAGTCCGCGACGTGCTCCTCTCCGGCGGCGACGCCCTCATGGTCAGCGATGAAACCCTGGAATCCATCATCCAGCGCCTCCGCGCCATCCCTCACGTCGAAATCATCCGCCTCGGCACCCGCACGCCCGTTGTTTGCCCGCAGCGTATCACCGACAACCTCTGCAATATGCTCAAAAAATACCATCCGATTTGGGTCAACACGCACTTCAACCACCCGAACGAAATCACTCCCGAATCCACCGAAGCCTGCGCCAAACTCGCCAACGCCGGTATTCCGCTCGGCAACCAGTCTGTACTCCTCCGCGGCGTTAACGACTGCGTCCACGTTATGAAGACTTTGGTTCAGGGACTGGTAAAAATCCGCGTTCGTCCCTACTACATCTACCAGTGCGACCTCTCCATGGGCCTCGAACACTTCCGCACTCCTGTTTCCAAAGGTATAGAAATCATCGAAAACCTCCGCGGTCATACCTCCGGTTACGCCGTTCCCACCTTCGTAGTTGACGCTCCCGGCGGCGGCGGCAAAACACCCGTTATGCCCAACTACGTCATCTCTCAAAGCCCCAACAAGGTCATCCTCAGAAACTTCGAAGGCGTTATCACTACCTATACCGAACCGACCGACTACAAAGAAGAATGCCACTGCGAAAAATGTAAGCAGAACCCGCACGCTGAAGGCGTTGCCTCTCTGCTCCGAGGCGAACACCTCTCTCTCGAACCGCAAGACCTCGAACGCAAAAAACGTCATACGAAATAAGTTTTTCTCTTTTTTCATACTCAGAGGCACTTTGAAAAGTGCCTCTTTTTTTATCTTTGATGCTAAGAACCACACAATCAGAACCTTACAACTCTATATAAAATTTCCGACCTATAGTGCAATTTCAAAAAATTATAGTATATTTGCAACCTCAAATGGGACGTTAGCCCAGTTGGTTTAGAGCGCTGCCTTCACACGGCAGAGGTCACTGGTTCAAATCCAGTACGCCCCACAAAAGCACTTGTAGTTTCTACAGGTGCTTTTCTTTTTACCCCATTTTCATAACCGTCCCATCAACTTTCGTGGGTCTCCGTCCAAACTTACCACCTTACGGCTTTCCTCCTTGCAATGGGTTGTTTTCAATGCAATCACGACAATGTTCTGACACAGCTTGCTCAGGGTGGCCCGGCGGCGGGGGATTCGACCATGTCACACCTTAGAGACAGAATTTCCCATCTCTACTCCGTCTAATGAAAACATCTCGCCCCACCGCAGCCAGCTCGTATTCAGCTACAGCCATGAAACACAATTACACGAAAGAACAATGACAGTCAACCACAAAAAAAAGCGACAGTGTCACCACTGTCGCTTTCGTTATGAAAAAAATTGTGTTCTTGATTAAAATTCCCAGAGGTCGTGTTCGAAGGTACGAATCTTTTCGGTGATACGTTCTGATTCAATACGCTGGTCACGAGCATTGGCGATATATTCGTCAATCTGGCGGTTGTTATAGACGTTCTGTTCTTGATAGATGAAGCTGGAAAATTCGCGTTTCCAAGTCAGTACATCATCCAATGACAAACGCTGAGCGTTGTTTTTCGGATTGTACATCTCCTGCTTTACGAGGTACGGTCTTAACTCAGCATACATAATGTAACCAAGACGTTTCCA
Organism: Bacteroidales bacterium; assembly: GCA_024400775.1. Classification (GTDB taxonomy): domain Bacteria; phylum Bacteroidota; class Bacteroidia; order Bacteroidales; family WCHB1-69; genus UBA1756. The sequence continues at coordinate 13,880 of JAKSMF010000003.1, forward strand.
AGCTTTAACAGACTGCACTTCTTCCTCATCAGCTTCCTGACCAGGCATTGGCGGACCACCGCCACCGACTTCGCGTTCAACCTGAATCATCGGTTCCATTTCAAGAATACGCACTTCCAATACGGAACGCTTCTTGTCGAAGAACCAAATCTCCTTAACGCGATACATCAGGATCTGTTTGGCTTCATATTTTTCGTAAATCTCTTTCTGCCCGACCACTTCGAAAGTTTCCATATCAATGGAGTCAATGGTATGGGTCTCAGACAAAGAGGCACGTACACCTTCACGACTGGTGTACATCGTGCAGAACTCGTCGGTATAAACCGGCAGGACTTCTGCTTCGGTCTTTTCCGGGTGATCGATGTCGATGGCATCGAAAATCACCTGGCCCAAACTACGCCATGTTCCCTTGGTTTCCTGCGGGAAATAAAGCGGATGGTTCATCTTCTCACGAAGATCGATGGTTCTCCAAATGGTGTGGTAATACATCACATCAGCATTACGCTGATATACGTACGGAACATTTTGTGAGAACTCACCCACCTCGGTTTGCTCCCATGAGTATTCGAGGGGTTTGCGTACCGGCTGGTTCATCGTGCTACCCGTGGAGTCAACCTCCTGGGCCACGCAAACCGCGGCAAGGCAAAAGGCCAATACTGATACGACAATTTTTTTCATAACTTTGATATTTTAAATGTTATTTGATACGAACCGTGATATCACGCGGCATCGTTCTGGTACCCAATTCAGGTTGTGAAATCTTGATGTTGGAGAACATGAAGACCGTACCTGCGGATGCTCCGTTGATTTTGTCTCTCAACTGCTGTGAGAAAGCAGAACCTGAACAGTTGATGGTAGTGATAATACCCTTTTCGATAACATCAACACTGTATGACTGAACCGTCCATTTGAGGTCGAAAGCGAAGTCTTCGCTCATCTTGGCAATCAACATCGGGTTGGCAGCCAATTCGGCTTTAGATTTTTTACCACCGAAGATGTTAGCACCAATCTGTGCATACGGATCCGGAACTTTCTTTACACGGAAGGTCATTTTTGCGCTACCTTCGGAAGTGGTTACAGTAGCTTCAACGGTTCTACCGATCATGCTGGTCGGAGGGATAACGTTTCTGCTTGCGCCACTACCTTGAACCTGACAGCCCGGGAAGCTGACGGTCAGCTTGCTGGCATCGCTACCACCGGCTGCGGTAACGGGATTCTTGATACCTGCATAAAGAACGTTCATCTTATCTGCAGAAATCGTAGCACCACCCTTCGGAACAACAACGTATTCATCTTTGAAATGATAACGTTCTGCCTTTCCGGTATTCGGGTTGATAACCTTAACATAACCAGCGATCTTGTGGGTACCCACACCACCACCGGCGATTTCTACCGGAACACCAGTAGCAGGACCGGATTCGTGAATTGCGCTACCTTCTTCAGCTTCGCTCAAAGAATCAACACCTACTTTGTAGTAAACATCCAACTGCATAGCGGGGTCGAAAGCGGCTACGATAACTGTTGATTTGTAGCTATCACCTGAGAATAACACTTTGGATTCAGCGATGGAGTGACCAGCGTATTCAGCGAAGGAGAGGTTGGCAGAACCAGCTCTGGAAATAATGTAGTTCAATACCACAGCTTCGGCGGACTTCACTTCACTCACCATCTTGCTTAACAAGATAACGGTACCAGCAGTAATCAAATGGTCAAAGTTGTAAATTTCCCAACGTACAGGACCGTCTTTAGTCTGGTGGTCATTTGTATTCAAGCTGGCAAGCTGAGCTTCGACGCTCTTATCAACGATACCTTGATCGTTGGTATAGAACTTCTTCAAACCTTTCTTGTAATCATTGATTTTCTTTTTCAGCACTTGAGCCGGGCAGTTGGCATCATGACCTTCATTGGTACCCAGCATAAAATGCGTCGGTTTGTCAAAGTTATCCTTAGCTTCGATTTTGTCAACCGGAACACAAGGGACTTCCCCGTGTTTAGCGTTCTTTTGAGCTTCAACAACCGCAGAAGCATTTTCGCCATCAACATCCTTGGTCAAATCCCAACGAAGAGTTTCGATGTATTTAACCATTTCATCGGTGGATTTACGCAACTCTTTGGCTTTGCCCTGGGCTTCTTCGATAGCGGCAGTCAATTCGTCACCACTAACGGTGAGCAAGTTTTCATAACGGTCATCAAGAGCCGTTTTGACGTTCTTATTAGATTGAATCAACGTATCGTCAACGACGTTGAATGCGTCGAGGATGTCCTTGGCGACGTTCAATGCAAGCATTGCCGTCAACACCAAGTACATCATGCCAATCATCTGTTGACGTGGTGTTTCTGGACAGTTTTTTGCACCCATTTTATTACAATTATTAAATTAAAAATTCCGTGAATAACTGCAATAATCCTTATTTCTGGATGCTCATGGCTGCTACCATCTGACCATAAACGTTGCTCAAGCGAGATACGTTCTTGGTGAGCTTGTCGATTTCTTCCTTATAGGTCTTGGTGTTGGCCAGAGAATCATTCAAATTCTGAGCATATGTGTTGATGTTCTGTTCAACCAGCTTGTAGTTTTCAAGCATATCCTTAGAATTCTTCATCTGGAGTTCGTACATGGAGTTGAGAGAACCAAGGTTCTGGTTCAATTTCTTCAACTGATCATTGTAAGCACCGGTATCACCCTGGATGGATTTGCTGGTGTTTTCATAGATAGATGCCAAGTTAGCAACAGCTGCAGAAGCTTTCTGAACATTGGTCAGATATTCGCCAGAGATGTTGGAATCCTTCTGCAAAGAAGCAGCGGTCTTGTCATATTGAAGAGTAAGATTGCGAACTGATTCAGCCGCCTTGGTCATGTTAGCTGCGTATGCGTCAGTAACGGTAGCGGCATCAGAGATACCAGAAAGTTTTTTAGCATTGTCTGCCAAATTGCGCATACCGGTAGCAAGACTTTCAATCAATTCCGGACCAACTTTGGCTTCGGTGAGCATCTTGTCAAGCTGCTGAGTAGGAGTACCGCTCGGAACACCTTTTTTAGCTTTACCAGAGGTGGGAATTTCAACATCGTCACCAGCGGCCAATTCAGGATAAACCAATGCCCAGTTGTACTCAACGTGCAAGGGTTCGAAAGCTGACATAAAGAAGATCAAAGCTTCTGTACCCATACCAGCGATCAACATAGGAGCAGCGCCCGGGAAGTGCATAATCTTAAACAGAGCACCCAAGATAACGACTGATGCGCCCCATCCGTACAACTTGGCCATAAAGTTCTTATAGCCCTTACTTCTTACTAATTTGTCTAAACCCATAGTAATAAAATTTAAGTGGTTAATGATTTGGTTTGTTATGTAATTCTATTTATTTTTATACTATATATTAATATACGTGTGATGCTGAGTTCAAGTTGTCACCACGCTGACGGCCCATGTAGGACTGAACGCAGCGGAAGCCAACGTAAGAACAGCAAGTATCCTGATATTCGAAAGTCTTAGCATATACCGTGTTATAGTAGCTAACATCTTTCCAAGAACCGCCACGGATCACCTTTCTCTTCTTTTCCGGAGAATCACCCTTCTTTGCATAATAGGTGTACTGCGGGTTCAAGTCGTGAGTGAAGTTGACAGCTGACTTGTCGAATGCATCTTCGCACCATTCAGCAACATTACCACTCATATCGTACAAACCGAAATCGTTCGGATGATAGTGAGCCACAATGCCAGGATAGATGTTACCGTCAGCGATATAGTTACCACGTTGCGGTTTGAAGTTCAACAGGTAGCAACCGTTCATGTTCTGGGTGTAAGGACCACCCCAAGGATACATCTGCATGTCGAAGTCGCCACGAGCTGCCCATTCCCATTCTGCCTCATTCGGCAAACGGAATTCTTGTTCACGGGCATAATCGTTGGCAGAAAGCCAGCAGTTTCTCAAATGGGTTCTCCAATAACAGAATGCTTTGGCCTGTCGCCATGAAATACCGACTACCGGATAATTATCAAACTGAGGATGGAAGAAGTAGTTCAACGTCATCGGTTCGTTATAGGAATAGGTAAAGTCGTGTACCCAGCACAATGTATCGGGATAGATGTTTACCAATTCACTCTTCATAAAGCGTTCACGACCTTTATTGTAAGAACTCGGACGGCTGGCGAAGAGACCACCAAGATCGTTGCCTTCTTTATCCATTTCCTTATAGGAAGCACCATAATTCGGGTTGTTCGGATCATCCGGCAAAGAGCGATCAATCTGGTTTCTATAATCGCACCACCAATACTCATAATTCAGCATGCTGACATTGAGCATTTTGGGAGAATAATGATAGAAACGAGAGTTAGCGACAAGGAACATCGGGCTTAAAGCGGCCTGAACCTCTTCATTTTCGGAATTCCAATCGATTTCTTCCTTCCAATTGATGAGCTTAGGTTCTACCAATTCGCCTTCGTTTTCGCCTGATTCATACTTAACGAAATGGCCACCGTGTTTCTCTTCTTCCTCGATTTCAGCATTACCCAGCAAATAGTGAGCAATAGAATCGCGGACCCAATAAACAAATTGGCGGTATTCATTGTTAGTAATTTCAGTTTCGTCCATGTACATAGCCGAAATCGTCACGTTCTTTGACTGATGGGTAAAGGCGAAGGGGACATCCTGGTCACCAGAGCCCATAAGGTAATGACCTGCGGGCACATACACCATACCATACGGCATTAAATCCAAAAAGTCTGGGCGGTCTTTGACGCCAACTAATTGGCCGTCGCCATCGTTCTTACACGAGGTGAGCAGAATGACGACTGCTGCGAATAATAATGCTGACTTTTTCATATCTATCGAATTTGATAATTTATTAAACGGAGTTACGAACAATTTATTGTTTAATAAACGTTCTTATAAATATTACGGGTGGAACCGTAACCGGAGAAGACCTCTTCTTTGTAGATGTCGAAGCAATAACGGAGCATGATTTCAATATCACCATAGCTGCGATCAGGTTTGTAACCCAACTTGCTGGTGGTAAAGCTGTATGCAAGGCCCATTTCAAGACCTTTCAGGTAATTATTAGAAGAATTAAAGAAGGGACGTGCGCCAAAGAGTACGGAAACGGCATCCTGAATACGATAGGAAAGACCGCCCCAAAGGATTCCATTGTAACGGGCCAGAACCATCAAATCGAACTGGGCAGTAGCAAGGTCGGTTTTAATCAAAGCCTGCGGGAGGATTTCCCAGCTGGGATCCCAGGGAAGTACCCAGTCGTAACCGCCATGGATGTAAAGGTTGCGAGCCATTTGATAAGACTGTTTATCTCCAGACAAACGGATTTTCTCAGCCACCTGAGTTACGCCGACACCGGCATTCCAACGGTCTGCTTTGTAATAAACGCCAGCGCTGAAATCAAGATCAAGCCAGGATTCTTCGTTGGCCATGCCGTTCAGCAACGGGTCGTTATCCTGCGTCGGCTGCCAATGAGAAGCATCCAACTTTTGGCTCAACATCTGAACCTGAACACCAATTCCTATACTACCGGTAGGGATTTTCAACTTGAAGGAATAACCCAATTTCACACCAACATTATTGAAAAAACCGATTTTATCTTTAATAAAAGTGACACCTAAACCGCCATGCAATTTACGCAGATAGGATTCCATGCTAAGATAAATCTGCTGAGGTGAGGTGTTGAATTTGGTAGTATTACCATCGCCATCTACATAGCTGTCATTCCAGCCCGCATACTGCTGGCGGAAAATGCCGGTAAAACACAAAGTGTTGCTCTGCTCTCCAATGGCACCCGCGTTATAATAGGGAGTAGCCCACTGAAAAAGCGCAAATTGCGCGTCTTGTTGAGCAAAAGCGCAAGTCGTGAAAACGAACAAGATGGCCGATAAAATGTACCTTTTCTTCATATTTTGATTTTTCTGTTATTTTTACATCATAAATGCAAAATATTGATAATTAACAAGTTACTTTCCGAACTTTTTGTTTTTTCTGACTTGTATTTGTTGTTATACTGCAGATTCACAAAAATGTTACAGAAAAACTTGTTTCCCTATAAATTTTGCGGGCCAAAAGTACAAAAAAACTTTTTAGGTTGTACCACTATTTTTCAACTTTTGACGAAAAAATAATTACGCGGCAAATCAACTGTTTCAGTTTAACAAGATTACAATTGTAAACACCCATTTGTTGAAATAAAAAAAGAGAGAGAAAAAAAATCAGAACATTGCTTTCAACTGTAAATATCCGGTATGAATCAGGCGATTTTCATTGGTAAGACGGCCTTCATACTGCAAACTCAATTGCAAATATTCAAATAATTTGGCCTGATAGCCGACATTCCAAAGAAAATTATTTCCAGCGGTCAACCCTTCGAGCATCTCATAGGAAATCGAATTGTTAGTGTTTTGATTATATAACACCTTGATATATTGAAGATTGACACTTAATGTTCCGCGCTCCTTCATTCGATAGTCGGCAGATAGAATCGCCTGATAAAGATTGGCTTTGTCGGCCGCCCAAAGATTGCGTTTGTAGGTCATCGTAAAATCAGCAGAAAGTGAAAGATTGTTCTCGAGATTCAGAATCACACAGTTTTTCAATTTATGCGAAAGAATCTGAAAATTGTGTCCTTCAAAGCAATCCGAGCTGTTAGAGTTTTTGATTCTTGAATATATTGTCTTAATAATCAACATTTTAACGGGAGAACTACGAAAAGACAACTGATGACAGTCCGACTGCGTGCTTTCTACACCATAATATAATAGATTTTTCGCCTGATTATGGGAATAGGTATAATCTGCTGAAAAATAAGGATTGGGGAGTGCAAAATTCAAACTGTTCTTCACATTGGCCGTTTGACTGACCAAGACGGAATCGTCAAGAGAAAACAGGAAAGGGTTGAATGCCCTAAGCTCCTGTTGCAACGTATTTTTCTGATACGTGCGCAACGTGGTCGTGTTGCCGAACATAGCCAAAAAACCACGAAATCCCTTCTGGTTGCGCCAAACATTGGCCGGGCGAAGTTGCAACGACTGAGTGGTTCCGCAGTTACGCGTATTCACATACTCATTTGTGGTGAGCCAAACCTTCACATAATCAGCTTCGCTTTGGAAAGCAGCCAGTTCGAACTCATCCAGTTCTTCAATGCCATTGCCGTTATAGTCGTTCCAGACATGTGTTCCCTGCCCTGCCGCAACCTTCAGAAACGCATAGTTTTTCTTTTGTTCCAAACCGCTGCCGGCCTCATAGTATATGCTAAGCGTGACCGCGCCCTTCCAGAAAGAGCCATAATAGTCAATGCTCCCCACGAAATTATGTTCGGAAACAAATTGGGAAGATGTATCCCTCACATTATCATTACGATAAACGGCACTACCCTTCAGTCGGTTATGCTTCCACTGCAAAAATTCAAAGCTCACCTTCGCTTCGTGCGCGACAGAATTAAGACGCAAAGCATCTTCGTTCAAGCCATAATCCAAACGGTTCATATATTGCAAAGAATATGAATAATTTGTTGAATCACTGTTCTTTACATATACCGCAGCTTCATTAAACGCATAACTTCCAGCACGCATTCGAGCATTTTCGGCCAGTCGGAAGATATTATACTCCAGATTTTCGCGTACGCCAACCGCCACCTTGGAAAAGTTTTTTGAAAAGTCATTGTCGCTCTTTACAAAGTTGGTCTTTTGAACATTATCTTTCGTCATCAAATAAGATGTTGCGGCATTCCAGCGCCAACCGCGAAAATGATGCGATGAAACGATTTGGCTTCGCAAGCCGCTGACTTCACCAAAACGATAGAGCCAGTTGGCTGCAAAAATGGTTGACCCGCAGATCGGGTGCGAAAATCCAGTAGAAACTTTGACGATTTGTTCTGAAGCCGTTGTCGAATAATCATCCGTCAAATTGTAATCGCGGAAAAATTCCACATTACGGAAACTGGAGAAAGGAGTAAAATCCTTGTGTATCAGTTCGTAATCCACACCTACCGAATAACGCCACAATGAATCATTGTGCTTTCGGTTTACCACTTTCGTTTTATAATCCAGATTCAATTTATAGGCCAGACCAGCATTATCGTGGTCATCAGCTTTGGCAAAAAGGTTTTTATCCTCGTATGAAAACGCCACTTCCGTACGGATTTTCAGTTTATCGGAAAGTGTATAAGATGCGCCGACGGTTAGCATATCCCTCATTTTAGGCGTGTTGAGCAACGTTATGGGTTCATAGTCGCCTTGCGGAACGCCGTTTTCGGGAGCCACCCACTGATAGAGCTTGCCGTTGGCCGCACTTTGAGACAAAATGTAGTTGCCCTGATGCGCGCCGACATAACTGAACGCCACTCGATAAACGGAGTCGTGCGACTTTCCAGCAAACACATATATATTATTGTATAATGTGCCATTCACCAACGTATCGACTTTATGATATAGGATTTCATTGATAGTGAAATCATTAACCAGAGTCGCACTATTGTAATTAGCCGCTGAAAGCCGGTCTCCGATTTCCGAGAGAAAAAGCATTTGATCGTTGTTGAGTTCGGGCTGAATGGACTGACCTTTCAAATCCTGTTCATGAAAAAAATTCACGTTCAACGTCAGTTTGCTATTTTTTTCATGAGTGAACTCATTGTATGCAAACAAGTTAAATCGAGAATAATACTGATCGCTATATTCAAAGGTAACAATAATACGACTATGTTCCGTAATCAGATGCCGTGCGGTAAAGGTGATTTCACCCAGATTATAATCAATGATATAATCGTTATCCTGACCGCGAGTAAGCAGCACTCCGTCAAGATAGACCTGCTCCGAACCGGAGAGAATGATCAGGTTGGTTTCGTTTTGTTCGCCAGAAAGTTTATACGGTCCCTGCACGCCGTTGAGCGCGGGAATTACATTTCGGGCATATTTGCCCTTCGTAATACCGCCACCGACCATGTTGGAGAGGTGATTTACCGAATCCGAAAGAGAATTCACATTTGCCTTTATGCCAATAAATTGCCGATTTATTTGGAAAAAGTAGGAATTTTGCGGCGACGCGAGCTCCACATCACCCGCATGAATTTGGAGCAAGTCCTTGTATTTAAGTTGAATAAAGACCTTATTAAAATCGCGAAGATAACGAGTGTTGCCTTCCGGCTGAACGGGGACATTTTCATCGGTGATGTTAGCTAAGATCTCCAGTCCGGGCGCCAACATTCCAGAAAGTTGGAGGTTAAGGTTGGCATCGAGGACAAAATTCTGATTATTGCCGACGGAGACGCTACGGGAAATGGAGCCATTGCCCTGCAAATCGGAATCAAACAGTGACGTTTCCGTTGGCGGCGTGATTATTGAAAGGTTGTGGGAAGTCGGATCCGGCACAAAACGGGGCAGGATGATGTCGGTGGACTTATGCGCGTGTGGCTGCGCAAAATTCATTGGAAGCACGCGATATGTATAAGAGATAGAGCGACCGAGCAACTCCGGGGTGCGCAATCGAAGCGTGGCTGAAGCACAATCAACCGTATAATCAGCGCTGTCCAAACCTGTAACGAAGAGCGAGCCCGGCAAGATGGATAGCGAATCCAACGACACGACAAGTGAATCAACAGTGCAAGTGCCGAATCTTACATTAGAATAATTTTGCGAATGTAACTGATTTATTATCAATACATTAAAAACAATTACCAATAAAGAAACGCACCAATGTCGGGGCATGCACTCGATTTTTTCCGAAAGAATAATGTAAAAAAACGGGATTTATTGTATCACGAAATCCGAACTGACTATGAGAGTGCCTGGTTCACGCGCTGTGAGCTCTTCAGAATAGCATCGTACTCTTCGGGAGTAATATCTTGGAAGAAGTAGTGGACAGGGTTAACGCGGTCGCCATCTTTAATGACTTCGTAATGGAGGTGCGCCCCCGTGGATAAGCCAGTATTGCCGACATAGCCAATCACCTGACCGCGAGTAACGCGTTCACCCGGCTTAACAGCTTTTTTGGAGAGGTGGGCGTAGAGCGTTTTGTAAGAATAGCCGTGACTGATGACAATAACATTTCCGTAGCCGCCGCCCGGAGTTTCGCGAGTCACCACACCATCCGCGGTTGCATAAACGGGAGTGCCTTTGGCGGCAGAGATATCAATACCGGTATGAGGGCGCAAAACCTTGAGGATCGGGTGGTAACGGTAGCCGAAACCAGATGAAATTTCATAACAGTTGGGCAAGGGTCGAATGGCAGGAATAGACTGGAGCATCTCCTTTTTCTTGCCAATCAGGGTGGTGAGTGTATCAAAAGAGCGAGATTGCGCCGCCAAGCAGACCGTCAGCTTGTCGGCCTTACGCTGTATTTCATCCAGCATGGTGATGGCATCAGGAGAGGTGACGGCTTTGTGATTAGCGGAACGGTTAAGGAACGGATAACGTTCACTCATTGGCAGCGGGTCACTTTCGAAGATGGCGCGGTAGATGTTGTCATCGCGTTCCTGCATGTCGGTAGCGACGGTTACAAGTTGTTCGTAACGGGTATTCAGTTGTTTGAGTTCACGTTTCAGCTGGTCGTTTTCCTGTCGGAGCATCAACTCCTTCGGAGAATCGATCAGGTAGAAGGAAATCCAGACGATGACCACCGAAAACGCGAGTGCGGTTGCCAAAAACCAAAGCACACGCTTCAAGATGTCCTTCCAAGAGAACTTCTTTTTCTCAAAAGAGAGGGTTTTCGGATTAAAGTAGTAAATCGACTGGGGCATACGGTGCTTTGATTATTTCAATTTGAGGATGCGGCCTTTTTTTAATTCGGCGCGTTCGGATAGTCCGTTCAAGGCGCACAGTTTCTTAAGTTTGATGCCGGTTTTCTGCGAAATGTAGAGCAAACTTTCCGTATTTTTAACCGTATAAGTCTGATTTTCACCAACATTACGTTTTTTCTCCAAATATACGACCTGACCGATTTGCAATTTACCGGTACCCGTAGCGTCGTTGAACTTCTTCAGTTTTTTCTCTTTGGATTGAGTATCGTGAGCGATTTTTGCATACGTATCGCCTTTTTGTGCGATAACAAAAATCACTTTATTATTCTGATAAACAGCACGTTCGGTAAACGGATAATCCGTTACAGCGGGATATTGTCCGTCGCGGGCGGAAAAAACGGTGAGCGGAGTGGGAAGTTCTTCCACGACATCGGTTTCAGCAGAGGGAGTCTGTTTAGCGGTCTGGGCCGAAGGTTGCGAAGCTATAGCCGGCTTGTTATTGTCGGCTTTGGATGCAGAGACAGGGGCCGGGGCGCTTTTGGCAGGTTTTGCGCTGTTGCTTGAATTGGCAGGTTTGTCAGTGCCAGACATTGAACCGGAGTTATGACCAGAATCATTTTTCTGCGGATTGGCTTTCTGGTTGTTTTTCACTTTCCCATGACGCGCAGGCTTCGCAGGTTGCGGTTTTTCCGTAGTCGGTTGTGGCGCGACCGTCGGTTGCGGGGTGGCCGGTTTTTCATTGGCTTGCTCTGGTTTGGCAGTCGGTGTCACCGGTTTGCCGTGATTTTCGGCAAAAGAGTATTCCGCCAAAAGTTCGGGATGAACGTCAGGATAGTTTTTGAAGTATCCGTTTTGGAGACGCTGCTGATAAATGGTATCCAAATAGGAGATGTGATAACGTTCAATGATGCTGATGAGGCGGTCGGCGTATTGCGGATTAGTGGCATAACCGGCGGCTTTCAATCCGCGAGCCCAGCCAGGATAATCCATGACGTTCAAGGTGAACAACGAAGCATAGCGCTGACGGTTTTTCAAAAATTCAGAATGATCCGTATAAGAATCTTCAACTTTTTCATATTTTCGGAAACATTCCTGCAATTCATCGTCATCAATCAGGATGGTGTCACCGGTCCAATCCTTGTGGCATTTGATGCCGAAGTGATTATTTCCATCTTTCGCCAAATGGCTTTTACCGCAACCGCTTTCAAAGATGCCCTGCGCGATGGTAATGCTCGCTGGAATTTTATATTCATACATCTTATTGATAGCCAGTTCTTTATAGGTATCAATATAGATATAGATATCTTGTTCAGTGTATTGTGCCCGCATTTGCTGACAGAAAGCCAACATGGCGACGGCGAGTAATAATTTTCCGAAATGCTTCATAATATATTATATTGTATAATAAGCGCGGCAAAAGTAATACATTTAGGGCAAAAGGAATATTACGTTTCGTGCAATCCATCAACACATTATCGTTAATAAAAACGCACCCACGAAACTGATTTCCTCATTTTCCAATCCGTCTCACGTACATTGTTTGATTTTCACCAATCCGCCTCACTTGGATTGCACTTTTCCCTATCATTTAAAATAAAAAAAAGTAAAATATTTTTCAAAAGTGCATTCATCGTATTGTTTTTCTTGTAATTTTGCCGACTAAATTTAATGCGTCATAAAAAAGATGAAAAACAAGTACATTGACCTGATCACGCAGACCTACGAGTTTCCACAGGAAGAGTTTGAGGTTGAAGAAAACGAACTGCATTTTAATGGTGTTCCTTTGATGGACATCATCAAACAGTATGGTACACCACTGAAAATCACCTATTTACCAAAAATATCGCAAAACATCCAGAAGGCGCGCCGCTGGTTTAACGTAGCCATCGCGAAAGCGGACTATCAAGGTGATTACCATTATTGTTATTGCACCAAGAGTTCGCATTTTGAATTCGTACTGTCGGAAGTTTTGAAAAACGACGTACACATTGAGACTTCATCTGCGTTCGATTTGAACCTGATTGAGGTTTTGGAAGAACAAAAAATGTTCGACAAAGAGAACTTTATCATTTGCAACGGCTTCAAAAAGCAGCAATATATCGACAACATTGCCATGGTTTTGGAGAAGGGTTTCGTGAATACGATTCCGGTGATCGACAACATTCATGAGTTCGACATGCTGGACCAGACGGTGAATACGAAGTGCAAAATCGGCATTCGAATTGCAGCAGAAGAGGAGCCCCGTTTTGAGTTCTACACCTCGCGCCTCGGCATTCGTTACAACGACATCATCCCGTTTTACGAACACAAAATCAAAGACAACCCGAAGTTCGAGTTGAAGATGTTGCACTTTTTCATCAACACCGGCATTCAAGACACCGCATATTATTGGAATGAACTGACGAAGTGCATCAGTTTGTATTGCGATTTGAAGAAGATTTGTCCGGAGTTGGATTCATTAGACATCGGCGGCGGCTTCCCCATCAAGACCTCGCTCTCGTTTGACTACGATTATGAGTATATGGCGGAAGAAATCGTGGCGCAAATCAAGCAGATATGCAATCGTGAGGGTGTACGCGAGCCAGACATTTTCACCGAATTTGGTTCTTACACTGTAGGAGAAGCAAGCGCCGTACTTTTCTCCATCCTTCAACAGAAACGACAGAATGACAGAGAGTTATGGGACATGATTGACAGTTCGTTCATGACCACACTGCCCGACACATGGGCCATTGACCAACAATTCATCATATTAGCGGTCAACAACTGGGACAAGGAATACGAGCGTGTATTTCTGGGCGGCCTCACCTGCGACAGCCAAGACTTCTACAATTCCGAGGCCTCGCTGAACGCAGTATTTTTACCCAAAATCCAAGCCAGCCTGCCGACACAAGAGAAAAACGAATATTTCGACGACGACCCACAATATATCGGTTTATTCAACACGGGAGCCTACCAAGAGTCGATTGGCGGCTACGGCGGTATCCAGCACTGCCTCACCCCTGCCCCGAAACACATTATCATCTATCGCGACGAGGAGGGCGAACTCTGCACCAAACTTTTTGCTAAAGAGCAGAGTTACAAGTCGATGCTGAAAATTTTGGGATACTAAAGTCAAGCCAGAATTGTGGTATGGGAGTGTAAGAACAATATAGTATGAATTATCTCACAGTCGAACGATTATCGAAAACCTACGGCGAAAAACTGCTTTTTGACGACATTACTTTTGGTTTGGAAAAGGGCCAAAAAAGTGCGTTGATTGCGAAAAACGGGACGGGGAAATCCACGTTGTTAAACATTATTGCCGGCTTGGAGCAGCCAGATGCCGGCCAGGTGGTCGTTCGGAAAGACATCACCGTTTCTTATCTACCACAAATTGACGACTTTGCCGATGACTCGTCGGTTTTGGACACTATTTTTGATTCACAATCACCTGATATTCAAGCGATAAAAGAATACGAAACCTGTTTGGCGCTTATGGAAGCCGCACATTCGGAGGGGAATGTGACCACGGAATTGGAGGAACGAATGCACCGCGCCATTGAAAATGTGGACCGTTTGCACGCATGGGATTTCGAGAGCAAAGTCAAAGAGATCCTCTCCAGATTCGGCATTGACAACGTATTTAAAGAAGTCGGATCACTGTCGGGCGGCCAACGTAAGAAGACCGCATTGGCAAAAACGCTCATCGCCGACACCGATTTACTCATTCTTGACGAGCCAACCAACCATCTCGACATTGAGATGATTGAGTGGATGGAAAACTACTTGTCGCACGCCAACGTCACCCTGTTAATGGTAACGCACGACCGTCATTTTTTAGACCAAGTCTGCAACGACATTTTCGAAATCGAAAACGGCAACCTTTACCATTATCGTGGCAAATACGACTATTATTTGGAGAAAAAAGCGGAGCGCATTACGATAGAGAATGCGGAGCACGACAAGCTCAAACAGTTGTATCTCAAAGAGTTGGAATGGGTTCACACTTCGCCGCAGGCCCGAACTTCTAAATCGAGAGCCAGAATCCAGGGTTTTGAAGAATTAAAGGAGGCCGTCAGTCGGAAAGTGGAAAAGCAGGCCGACACGTTCCACGTTGAGCCGGAGCGATTAGGGAACAAAATTTTGGAAATCAACAACTTAGATTTTTCCTACGGAGACCACGTTTTGTTGGATGACTTTTCCTATATATTTAAAAGAGGAGAAAAATGCGGCATTGTCGGTCCCAACGGCACAGGCAAATCCACCTTTTTGAAGCTGATTATGGGGTTGTTAAAACCCGACGGCGGCAAAATTGTAGCGGGACAGACCATCCAGTTCGGTTACTACTCACAAGAGGGAATGCAGATCAAGGGGAACCGGCGCATCATCGACATTGTGAAGGAACAGGCAGAAGTAATCCGCACAGAAACCGGAAATTACGTAGGCGCTTCGCAATTCCTCAATCATTTTGGCTTTAAGTACGAACAACAGTACACCTATTTTGAGGATTTGAGTGGTGGTGAGAAGCGAAAACTATACTTACTCATCACGCTCATGCGCAACCCGAACTTCCTTATTTTGGACGAGCCCACCAACGATTTCGACATCGACACACTTAACAAACTGGAGGACCTGCTTTATCATTTCAAGGGCTGCATCCTCATTGTTTCGCACGACCGTTGGTTCATGAACAAGTTAGTGGACCATATATTCGTCTTCAACGGAAACGGGAAAATCAAAGACTTCTACGGCAACTACACCGACTACAAACTTGCCCATGAGAAGGAGCTTCGTATTGAGAAGAAGGTGGAGAAATTGCAGAAGCAGTCAGAAGTTAAAGAAGTCAGAGAGACAAAAAAAAGCAATTCTATCTTACTTACATAAAAAGAAAAAAAGGAATTCGAGTCACTTGAAATAGAAATCGACGAGCTGGAGAAAGAGAAAAAGGATTTATTGGAAAAGATGAATTCCGGCTCCGGAAACAGCGAGGAACTCGTGCAATGGAGCAATCGCTACCAAGAAGTCAGCGATTTATTGGACGAAAAGTCAATGCGTTGGCTGGAATTGAGCGAAAAAGAGGGATGAGAATCATGGCAAAATGTCATGAGAGTCGTGCGAGAATGACGAGAAACACATTTATAATTTGCAAGCAATTTTTATAGAATGAAGAGATTTTTTTGCACTATTTTAATATTTGCATTAGCAATAAGTTGTGTTTTTGCGCAGAAAAAAAGCGCAAAAGAGACTGGAAATTACTTCTATAAACGTGGTATAGAATGTATGGAGCAAGAGGATTACGGCAATGCGGTGAACTATTTCCGTCAAGCAATACAGGAAGACACGTGCAACGGTTACGCACTTTTCTGGCTGGCGGCACTGTTGTCGGACGACCAGCCGGAGTTAGCGCTCTCCTGCTTTTACAGAGCCGCAAATTTCATTCCCAAGAAGGACAAATACATGCGAGGCAATGCCTATCTGTACTGCGGACATCTGTTCAATGATTACCAAATGTACCAATATGCGATGGAGAACTACCAAAGGGCGTTGAAGATCGACAAGCGCAACATATTGATTCACAAGGCAATTGCAGAATTATACGCAACTACGGGTCAATATGAAGAGGCCGACAAAGCCTACAGAGAGATATTGAAGCGGTCGCCCAACGATATGAATGCGATGCTTGGGTTAGCCTGCAACGCATACCAGCGGAACGATTTAGCGGAGGGATTAAAACAGATAGACAAAACCATTGCCTTATATCCTGAATTTTCGGAGGCTTACTCGGCACGAGCCGCCATCTATTTTCAGACAAAAGAGCCCGACTTGGCGGCGCAGGATATAGTCACAGCTTTATCGTTGGATGACAACACAAATGCGTACACTTTCATTCGAAATGCACGCGGCAAGGAGTCGGAGGCTGTGCAACTGGCTCTGCGCAAACGGATTATGCAAGAGCCCAACGAAGGACGTTGGTACTACTACCTGGCTACTGCAGCTGAAAGCAACGGTGAACTTCAGAAGGCCATCGACAACTACAAGATCGTGGATAGTTTGGAGAAAGAATTTTCCCTAAATGACGCTTTGGCTCGCTGTCACACGGATTTAGGAGATTATCCGATGGCGATACACTATGCGACATTAGCGCTATCGGAAGACCCCGACGACGTCTATACACGAATGCGCAGAATGCTATCTTACGATGAACTCGGACAGTACGAACTGGCGATACAAGATGCCGACACGCTGGTGGCATTCGTCCCGAATGATGCCCACTTATATTGCAATCGTGCACAGCTCCAGCGCTGGAACGGGCACTACGAAAAGGCACTTATCGACTACGAAAAAGCCATCGATCTGGACAGCACGATGGCAATGGCATACCAAGGACGTGCGCTCTGTCTGCACGCCCTGGGACGCGACGACGAAGCTCGCCACGACTTTGTGCTTGCCACGCGCTACGAAAAAGAGCCTGGTGCTGAAGACATTTCGCAAATCGCATACTTTTATCTTGGCAACCGCAATGAAGCCGTCAAAATACAGGAGCACGTATTAGAGAGCCGCGGACACGACCCCAATGCCCTTTTCACCGCAGTTACGCTATACAGTCTGCTCGGTGACAACGCGAAAGCGCTGAATTTCTTGAAACAAGCTTTGGACAACGGCTTCCATCGTTATAAACTCATTCGCACCATACCCGAATTGGAGGAGTTGCGCCAGCTGCCGGAATTTGAAGAGATGATGAAAGCTTTATAAATTGAAAGTTGAAAATTGAAAATTAGTTTATAAGTTTGTAAGGTTTATAAAGTCGAAGGCGAGTGGGCCTCAGTCTTTCACCTTACTGCCTCCTGCTTTCTACTTACCACGCAATTCCGTTTCCGCGAGCCAAAGCAGTACGGCAAAATTCCTCTTTCCTAATTCCTCTTTCCTAATTTCAGACAGTTCACATTTCACGAAAAAAATATTGTCAATGAACATTGTCCTTTGCTAATTGTTTCGTATTTTTGCAGCCGCAAATTTTAAACGTTTAAAAATATAATAATGAACATTCAGAACGAAAAAAAAGGTGAACAGCTCCAAATCGTCACCATCGAGATCTGCAAGGAAGATTACACAGAAAATGTAGAGAAAGCATTAAAGAAACAGCGCCGCGTGGCACAGGTTCCCGGTTTCCGCCCCGGTAACGCTCCGATGCCGCTGATTAAAAAAGCATACGAAAAGTCATTCATCGCCGACGAAGTGAACCGTATCATGTACGACGAATTGAACAAATTCGTGCACGAAAACAAACTTGATGTTTTGGGCGAACCTCTGCCGATTGACGATAAAACCGTCGTTGACTTCGAACATCCCGAAAAATTCGTCTTCACTTTCGAAATCGCAAATCAGAAGCCTTTCGAAATCGACTACAGCAAACTTCCGGAAATCACCAACTATGAAATTTCCGCTTCCGACGAAGAAATCGATGCCTTCATCGAAGACCTTCGCAAACGTCACGGCCAATACACCGCTCCCGACACCATTTCCGACGAAGACTTTGTCACCGTTGAATTTGGCGAAAACAACAACGGCAACTTCTACGCCAACGACCTGAGCGAAGCCGGCAAGAAACTCTTCATCAACAAAAACAAAAACGAAGTCATCACCGCCGACGTGAACACGATTTTCGACGACGACAACAAGTTGGCTACCTTCCTCAAGACCACTCCGGAAATGTTGGACAAAAGCCAGCCGAACAACATGGAAATGACCGTTAAGTACATTGGTCATTTGACACCTGCCGAATTAAATGACGACTTCTTCAAGAAAGCATATCCTGACGGCAGCGTTACCACTGAAGCACAGCTTCGCGAAGTCGCTGCAACCAAGATTGCTGCCGAATACACTCAGCACAGCCAGCGCAAATTCATGAACGACGCTATCGGTGCTCTCGTTGACAATGTTAAAGTTGAACTTCCCGAAGAATTCCTCCGTCGCTACATCCTTTATGCTCAGAGCGATATGACCGAAGAAAAACTCAACGAAGAGTTCGACAAATACCTCAACTCCTTCAAATGGCAGCTCATCGAAAACAAGCTGACGAAGGACAACGACATTAAAGTAACCGACGAAGACGTAAAACAGTACGTCCGTAAATTCTTCTTGGACAACTACTTCGCACAATTCAATCCGGAAGATGTCGCTGAACGCGTTGACGCACTGGCAGCCGACACGTTGAAGAATAAGGAAACCGTAAAGAACATTTACGACCAGCTGTTTGACGATGCCATTGGCAAGGCTTTGTTGAAGAACATGAAGACCACCACCAAGAAGATGACCTTCAAGGAATTCGCCGACGAGCTTTACGGCATCAAAGAAGATGGCGAAAAGAAAGAAGAAAAGAAAGCCAAGGCCAAGAAGGCACCTGCAAAAAAAGTAGCTAAAGAAGAGACTCCTGCTGCTGAAGAAAAAAAATGCAAAAAGGCCCCTGCCAAAGCTAAAAAATCAACCCCTAAAGCAGAATAATTCATGAACGACTTCAGAAACTACGCCGTTAAGCATCACGGCATTTCCAGTCTTCACGTGGACAACTACATGTCAGCCGTGAGCGACTACCTTACGCCTTACATCATCGAAGAACGCCCGATGAACATTACGCAATTGGACGTATTCTCCCGCTTGATGAAGGACCGCATCATCTTTTTAGGTGTGCCGATTGACGACGACGTAGCCAACATCATCGAAGCTCAGTTGTTGTTTTTGGAATCCCAGGATTCCGACCGCGACATCCAGATTTATCTGAATTCTCCTGGCGGCTACGTACATGCTGGTTTGGGCATTTACGACACGATGCAGTACATCAAGCCCGACGTTTCCACCATCTGCACCGGTATGGCAGCCTCCATGGCAGCCGTATTGTTGTGTGCCGGAGCAAAAGGAAAACGTTTTGCCCTCCCCCACTCCCGCGTGATGATTCACCAACCGCTGGGCGGCGCTCAAGGCCAGGCTTCTGACATCGAAATCGAAGCCAGAGAGATTCAGAAACTCAAGAAAGAGCTTTATGAAATCATTGCCAACCACTCTGGTAAAGATTACGACCAGGTGTGGAAAGACTGCGACCGCAACTATTGGATGATTGCATCCGAAGCCAAGGAATACGGTATGATCGACGAAGTGCTCGGTAAAACCAGATAACATGGCTAAGCGTTCAAAGTCAGAATCTTATTGCGACTTTTGCGGGCAGGCGGCATCCCCGACCCGCCCGCTCATTTTTGGTCTTACAGGCTGTATTTGCGAAGACTGCGCCCGCGCCGCATACGACCTCGTTAAAGAGCAGCATCCTTCTGTAAAAAAAGATGCCGACTTCAAAGTCAACTTGATGAAGCCGTCCGAAATCAAAGCCAAATTGGACGAATACGTCATCGGGCAAGACGAGGCGAAGCGCGTGATTTCTGTCGCAGTTTATAACCACTACAAACGCATTATGTACGCCCAACAAAACACGGATGATGTGGAAATCGAGAAATCCAACATCATCATGGTGGGCGAGACCGGAACCGGCAAAACTTTGATTGCCAAGACAATAGCAAAATTGCTGGATGTCCCGTTCTGCATTGCCGATGCAACCGTCTTCACGCAGGCAGGCTATGTGGGCGAAGATGTCGAAAGCATTCTCACTCGCTTGCTGCAAGCCGCCGACTATGACGTTGCCAAAGCGGAACGTGGTATCGTCTTCATTGACGAAATCGACAAAATTGCGCGCAAAGGAGCTGAAAATCCGTCTATTACGCGCGATGTATCGGGCGAAGGCGTACAGCAGTCGTTGTTGAAACTGTTAGAAGGCTCGAAAGTCAACGTCCCTCCGCAGGGCGGCCGCAAACATCCGGAGCAGCAGTTCATCCAAGTCGATACACAAAACATTCTGTTTATCGGTTCCGGAGCGTTTAACAGTTTGGACAAGATAATTTCCGAGCGAATGCAGACGCACGTCATCGGCTTCAACGCAAAAAACCGTCAAATTGACCAAAACAACATTTTACAATATGTATCCGCCATCGACATCAAGACTTTTGGTCTGATTCCCGAACTGTGCGGACGTTTTCCGGTCATCACGCACCTTGACAGTTTGGATGCCGCTGCGTTGAAGAACATTCTCATTCAGCCGAAAAACGCATTAGTGAAACAATATATTAAGCTGTTTGAGCTTGATGGCATTAAACTTGTTTTCGACGATGACGCCATCGACTATATCGTAGAGAAGGCCGTGGAATTGAAACTCGGCGCCCGCGGCCTACGCTCCATTGTCGAAAAAATCATGACTAACGCGATGTATGAATTTCCGAGTTCGGACAAAAAGCGCATGAACATTACAAAAAAATATGCGCAAGAACAGTTCGAACAGTCGATCTACAAATTCTTAAACTGACGAATTTCTGATCATAATTTTTGAAAAATGAATAAGAAAAATTTCCTGGTTATGTTTGCCATCTTATTGATGACAAACATTTTGTTTTCTCAAAATGTCACTATTGATGTCACCTTGTTGAACAACAGCGACAAAAATGTGGATTTGAAACTGGCATACGGGAAGGACAATCCGACGTTGGCCAGCGCAGCCATCACGAACGACCATTTCGTCATCCAAACAACCGTGGAAGCATCTGACTTATACGCACTTACATTCCCATCCAAACAGAATTTCCTGCTTTGTCTGAATCCGGGCGACAAGGTCAAACTGACATTGGATGCGTCCAATATGCAGAGTGTTCCGGAAGCCAGCGGTTCTAATTCCGTCGTCTTCACAAAGAAACTGACCGACATGTTCGTGTCGCGCCAGCACGTGCTTGATAGCTTGAACCACATGGTACAGAATAATTCCGACCAGAAATATTTCGTCAATTTCCTTAACGTCTTCCAACCTTACAACCAAGCCAATGCGAATGTGGCTGACGACATCAAGGCAGCGATTGAGAAAAACGACACCTTGCTGGCGTTGAATGCCAAATACGCGCCGAAAAACGCAGTTGACAAGAAATCGGCAGATGCGTATATGACGGCTGCAGTTAAGGAATTGAAGGTTTTCAAAAACTACTTTGCCTCTTATCGTAATTTCGCCACAAACGTAGCGACAACCGTCAACATAGCCGCATTAGGCCGCATCGCCGGCTTTGATGATTTCTTCATCACAAAAGATGCCTACATTTCAACGACTGACGATCACACCGCATCAATCGAGTCATTGTTTAACAATTATATGGAAAAAGTCGATGCGATTTTGACCGACTACGACAATCAGTTTTATGACGGCGGCTTGGACAACAACAAGAACAAAATCAACTTCTGCAATCGAATTGTCACCATGGTTAACGAATACGGTTCACGTTTGGCTGCGGCCAAAGAGGAGATGACGGTTTCTTCCAACATCGTGAAAACCATGGGCGAAAAATTGTTTACAATGGCGCAAAACAATGTGCAACAGATTGTTGCCGGATACCAGCAACAATTTGACGCCTACAACGAAAAAGTCAGCAAAGAAGCACACGATTTGATGTTAGCGAACAAAGAGGAGCTGGCGACACTGATGTTTTTGGATAACTTCGCACAAGATAAAACGTTACAAGCTGACATTGTAAAGGCGTTACACGAAAAATACCCGAACCACACGCTGGTTGCGGAACGCTGGAACAAGATGAACAGCGCGACCGTCGGCAACATCGCTCCCGAACTTGCCTTCAACGATCCGGAAGGCAAGACGCGCAAACTCTCCGACCTGCGCGGCAAAGTGGTGTTGTTGGACTTTTGGGCTTCGTGGTGCGGACCGTGCCGCAAGGAAAATCCGCATGTCGTAGCGATGTATCACAAATATCACGACAAAGGATTTGAGATTTTTAGCGTTTCGTTAGACAAAGACAAGAACGCCTGGAAAGGTGCCATCGCCAAAGACGGTTTGGTATGGCCCAACCACGTCAGCGACCTCAACGGCTGGGCTTCCGCGGCGGCCAAAATCTATGGCGTAAACTCCATCCCCTGCACCTTCCTGCTTGACCGTGAAGGACATATCTTGGCAAGAGGCCTGCGCGGACAAGACCTGAGCAACGCTCTCCAACAAATTTTCGGCGAATAAATGTAACGATGAAAAAAGCGACCATCTTCTTGATCCTTTTTTCAATCTTCGGTTTTATTACAGCGCAATCCACTGATAATCAGTTGCAAACAATAAAAACCGTAAAGGGGAATGCTTTGTCGGCAGATCCCAACGGCAACCTATACGTCGTTGACGGCCCGCTCCTCTACAAATTTGATTCAGAAGGCCGTTTCTTGCACAAATACAGCAATTTTCTCTGGGGCGACATCACCTCGATTGATGTTGACAATCCCTTGAAAATCATGGTTTTTTATAAAAACGAATCTCAGATTTTGTTTTTGGATAAAAATCTCATCCCGTTGATGGAACCGCTGGATTTGTATGCTAACAATTTCAAAAACATACAGTTAGCGACCTATTCAACCGACAACACCATTTGGCTGTACGATGCTGTTTTGCAGGATTTAATCAACGTGAATTTCCAATTGAAAGAGCTCTCGCGCAACCACCTTTCAATGGGGAATTTCAATCCCACACAATTTTTCTCCATAAAAGAAAAACAATTAATCATGTTCAATCCGGCGACGGGCGTAGTATTTTTCGACGCATTCGGAACCTACCTCAAAACCATTGCGTTGCCGACAGAATGTCCCCGAATCAGCATGGATGCCAATAGCACCTATTTATACTTCATAAAATCCGCAACTAACTCTACAACAGACACTAACGACACTTCGCGAACTCAATTTATGTATTATGACTACTTGATTATGGATGCCCATCAGATCTGTGAATTGGAGAATGCGGGAAGCACATCCGCACCTCTTTTTTCAAAAAACAATGTATGGTATATCGACACGGGGGCGCGAATTCAAAAAATAGAATTTATAGAATAAAATACTGATTTTCACGTTTTAACGTTATTATTTAATAATGAAGAGAACAGTGCTCGTTTTCATGGCAATCTTGATGGTTTCGTCGGCTTTCGGTCAGCGGAAAGGGAAAGGTTGTGACTTCCGGTTTTGGGCGGACTCGTTGGACCGTCTGCGTGTGGAGTCAATGACGGCGCGCACCGAGGTTGAACGTTACAGTCTGAACGAAGACTTCACCAACCTGCTGGAGCTGACGTTAAACGAAGAAAACTCCTTCAAATTCGGGTGGGATTCGGTCAAGAACTTTTCGGTGCTGACCTCGCCAGACAAACTTTTCAAAATCTTCACGTGGTTCATTCCGAAAGACGATTACACCGTTGAAAATCTCGGTTTTATCCAGGTTTATAAGGATGGCCGAAAGAAATACGTGCTGGACCCGCTGTTTGACCGTCGCGTAACGATGGACTATCCGAAAACGACCATCGGCAACCAGAACAAATGGTACGGCGCGGTCTATTACAACCTCATTCCCATGAAGACGAAAAACCGCACCTACTACACGCTGCTCGGCTGGAACGGGAATGATTTGTTCACGAATCAGAAAGTAATTGAAGTATTGTATTTTAAGCAGGATATGTCGCCGGTTTTCGGGGCCAACATTTTCAAAAAATACAATGAAAAAGCCTATCGTATCATCTTTGAATATGCCAAAAATTCGGTTTTTTCGTTGAAGTACGAAAACCACACGTACGATGTCGGAACAGGCAAACGCGATCCGAAAACACACACGGTGATTTATGAAACAATGACCGCGGACATGATTATCTTCGACGACATCGCGCCGTTGGACGACTTCATGGGCAACGTGGCGGCGTTCATGGTACCCGAATCCAGCATGAATCACGGATTCATCCAAGACAATGGCAAGTGGCTGTATCTGAACAGCGTCAACGGCCGCAATCCCGACAAGGACAAACCAGCGCACCAGGTAAAAGCCCGCGAATACTACAATCCCAACAATTAGTTATTGCTATCCGGTAAACATTTTGGAACTGCGAATAACAGAATTATTCCTTTTCGAATTATCTTTTTTGGGGGACACTGCAAAGCAGGAGGAACGTCTGATAATGGCGATTATGGAGATGAGAGATCTTTTAATTGAAAATTGAAAGGTGAAAATTGAAAATTATTTTCAGCTGCATTTTTCAACTTTTATCGGACAGCAATAAAATCAATCTGAAGCGGTGCAAAAAGCCTCCTATCAGTGTGCTGTCGCCAAGGTCACGACGCTGACGCGCACACCTTCGACTTCCAATAATTTCTGGATGGCGGCTTCCGTTGTGGCACCCGTGGTCAGCACATCGTCGCACACAATCACATGCTTTCCCGCAAGTGTCTCTTTATCAGCAACGGTGAAGACTTCTTTGACATTTTCCCAGCGGTTGAAGCGTGATTTTTTGGTTTGCGTTTCGGTGAAGGTTTGGCGCACCAAAATATGCGTATCGTATGGAATCTGCAAACCCGCGCTCAAGCCCTTGGCGATCCATTCGCTTTGGTTGTAACCTCTGGATTTCAGTTTTTTGGGGTGCAGCGGTATCGGCAGAATAAGGTCGTAATCAGCAAATTTGCCGGAGGCTGCCAGCTTACGACCATACAATTTACCCAGATACTCCCCTATCTCCTTATTTCCTTTGTACTTGAGTTGATGAAGCACATTTTGCACATAGTTACCTTTTCGAAAAAACAGAAAGGAGAATGCGTGTTCAACAGGCGCACGACCAAGAAACACCTCATCCAAAGGATTGTCATTCCCGACATGATAATTCGTTTCTGGCAGATGCAGCAGGCAATTCAGGCACAAATGTTCCTCGTTTTCCTGCAAAACATCACCACAACCGACGCAACTTCTAGGATAAAATACTGATAATAAGCCATCTAGAAAGCGAAATATTTTTTTCATAGCAAGACAATTTTGTAGTAAATTTGCAGTTTAATTAGAGTGCAAATATACTAGTAAAAAATGGAAACAGCCGATTCTTTTAACAAAAAAAATTCCAAAAATTTCATCAACGACCATGCAGGTCTTTGGGCAATTTTAGCCGCCCTGTTTTTTATCACAACGGTAATTTTTGCGATACTCTATTTTGGCAAAAATTCTGATTTCAAGGAAGTTGTCGCTCAAGAAGAACAGAGTGTTCAAGACAATCAGGACTTGATTCGCCAGTTGGATTCATTGAAGGCCGAACATGCGCGCATCAAGGCAGAAGCTGGCGCCCTCGCCGATTCTTTGTCGGTACAAGACAGCGTAATTATGGCTCAGATTGCTGAAATCGAAGGCCTTATGGCTCGCCAAGCAGACTACAACAGCATCAAGCGCAAGCTGGAAAGAGTACAGAAAATCTCCAAAGATTATGTACATCAGATGGATAGCTTGATTGTCATTCAGCATCAGTTGGAGCAGAAGAACGAAGCTCTGAACACCGAGCTCACGCAAACCAAAGAGGCGAAGGCTACGGTAGAACAGCAGAATGTCGAACTCACCACCCGAATGAACGAAGCGGCACAGCTGTCGGCCAACAACATACGAGCTTGCTGCGTCTATAGGAAGAGTAAGAGCAATCCGGAAGTTGAGACCAAGAAGGCGAGAGATGCCGAACGCATCAAGACCACGCTGACGCTGGCGAAGAACACGTTGGTACCTGCCGGGACCTACAATGTATATTGCAGAATCTCCTGTCCGGGCGACGGTCACGTACTTTGCGCGGGCAAATCGGATGCCTACTCTTTCATGAACAACGGGCAACGCCTGCAATACACAGTGAAATCAAGCGTCAACTACGTTAACCACGCGGAAAGCGTAACGATGTATTGGAATATTTCAGAACAAGACCAAAAGAAATTCAAAGAGATGCGTGGAACGTTCATCGTCCAAGTATTTTCCGACAACGGTCTGTTAGGCGAAACCCGCTTCACACTTGAATAAACGGCGGCAGTAGCTGAAAACAGAAAGCGCAGTCAATGGCAACATCGTGACTGCGCTTTTTTTGCTATAAGCTGGAAGTGGAAAGCATTTTTAGGCAATATTGCTGTCCCGTAAACATTATTCCAACCACAAAAGACAATATTTCCGGTTCAGTCTTATTTGTTTCAGGTTTATGACGGAGTAAGTTCCGATAATAGTGATTATGGAGATGAGAGATGAGAGATGAGAGATAAGAGATAAGAGATAAGAGATAAGAGATGAGAGATAAGAGATAAGAGAT
>JAKSMF010000030.1 GCA_024400775.1 Bacteroidales bacterium
GCAAAATCAAAATAGAAACCGAGACCATTAACCAACCTAACCAATCTATATGGAAGATATTTCAAGAATTTTCGACATACTCACGCAGTATGAAGAGAAGTTCCCAAATCAGAAAATCGCATTAGCTGCAAAAAAAGAAGGCGTGTGGCGCGGCTACTCCCCTACCGAATACCGACAAACAAGCGACAATTTAAGTTACGCGTTCATCAAACTGGGGGTACAACCCGGCGACCGCGTTGGTATTATTGCGACCAACCGTCCCGAATGGAATATGCTTGATATGGCCATCATGCAGGTCGGGGCCATCACCGTGCCCGTCTATCCGACCATCAGCGAGAACGACTATCGCCACATTGTAAGTCATTCCGGGATGAAGTTTGTGATTGTGGAAGGCGTGGAAGTGATGAACAAAATCTCGTCCATTCTTCCCGACGCGCCCGAGCTTCAACAGGTATATACGTTTATCGACCGCGGCAAATTTCCCTACCTTGCCCAGCTCATTCAACTGGGTGAAGAGAATCCCGCGCCAGAAGAGTTACAGCGCCGCAGGGATGCAGTACGCCCAGAAGATTGTTCCACACTTATTTACACCTCCGGCACGACTGGCTTGCCCAAAGGTGTGATGTTGTCACACTATAACATCGTCAGTCAGCTGAAAAATCTGCGCCCCACACCGTCAAAATGGTCGTGCCGCGCATTGAGTTTTCTGCCTTTATGTCATGCATACGAAAGAATGCTGGTGTTTCTGTACCAACATTTAGGCATGTCGGTATATTATGCGCAGAATTTGGGTACGATTGCGGAGAACCTCAAGGAAGTAAATCCGACGATGATGTCGGCCGTACCGCGCGTACTGGAGAAATTCTACGACAAAATCTGGAATTCCAGTAAGAACATGAAGCCCATGAAGAAAAAAATCTTCCGTTGGGCGGTGAAGTTAGGCGAAGAGTACCGCATAGAAGCGTGCGACCGCACGATATGGTACAACCTGCGTCATTGGGTTGCCGACAAATTGGTTTACAGCAAGATACGCGAAAAAATCGGTGGAAATTTCGACATCATCGTTTCGGGTGCGGCAAGCATACAGCCCCGTTTGGCCGCCTTTTTCTCCGCCATCGGAATGCCGGTATATGAAGGTTATGGCGCTACAGAGGCATCCCCTGTCATCGCCGTTCCCAGCCGCGTCAAGTTTTCCCGCGAAGTCGGAACTGTAGGTTTCCCGCTCACCGGCGTAGAAATTCGCATTGCTGACAACGGCGAAATTCTCTGTCGCGGGCACAACGTGATGATGGGTTACTACAAAGATGAAGAGCTTACACGCACCGTCATCGACAAAGATGGTTGGTTTCACACCGGCGACATCGGCCGATGGACAGAACGCCAACAACTTCAGATTGTCGGTCGTTTGAAGAACATCTTCAAGACATCAGTCGGGAAATACGTAAACCCGCAGGCCATTGAGGAAAAGTTCTGCGAATCGCCGTTTATTGAGAACATGGTGGTTTTGGGCGAAAACCAGAAATTCGCGGCGGCGCTCATCGCCCCAGACTTCGAATTCCTGAAAGGCTGGTGCCAC
The DNA here is from genome assembly GCA_024400775.1 of Bacteroidales bacterium. Taxonomy (GTDB): domain Bacteria; phylum Bacteroidota; class Bacteroidia; order Bacteroidales; family WCHB1-69; genus UBA1756. The sequence continues at coordinate 1,577 of JAKSMF010000030.1, forward strand.
CGTCACGACGTCACCTATACCTCTCCGGCGGAAATCATCAACGATGCGACCATCTACAAGCGTTTTGCACGCGAAGTCGCCAAGTACAACACCTTTTTCGGAGAGACGGAGCAGGTAAAACGTTTTGCTCTGGTGAGCGATGAATGGAGTATGAAAAGTGGCGTTTTAACCCCCACATTGAAGATTAAACGCCACATTGTTCAGCAACGCTACAAAGAGCAGATTGACAAGTTGTTCGGTGTTCGCGACTAATGTTGCGCACTGAACTTCTTTTCCAATCTCACCTCATTATAAATATAGGTAATCACCTCTTTCGTATATAATGGGAAGTCAGCCTTCATCATCCAAGCGTAGAAAGCGGGTTCTTTTGCAAATACCTCTTTTACGCTTTCGCCTTTGTGTTTACCAAAGTTAAAGACTTCTACATCCTTATCATTCAGCACGATATGAGCCGCGAAATCGACATTGCGGTGAACGCGGGTGAACTTGTCCAAATCCTTCACATCAGGGGTAACCGGACAAGAAACCGTACCGTTACGTTCTTCGTATGGAACACCGGCGTAGCGACCGACTTGTGCCTCCAGCACCTCGAGGGTAGCGCGTGTGTCGGCATTTGCAGAATGAGCATTTTTCAAATCTTTTCCACAATAGAATTTGTAAGCGGCAATCAGGTTGCGAGGCTCCATCTTGTGGAAGATTTGCTGAACGTCAATGACCGAGCGATTACGCATATCCAAGCGCTTGCCGATACGCAGAAATTCCTCAGCCAACAAAGGAATATCAAACTTGTTTGAATTGAATCCGGCAATATCGCAATTGTCGAAGAAGGCCAGCAATTCATCGGCCAAATCCTCGAAAGTGGGTTTATCGACCACATCGGCATCATAAATGCCGTGTATGGCGGAAGTTTCTTCCGGGATATGACATTTCGGATTCAAACGCTCAGTACGCTCCTCTTCATGTCCATCAGGGAAGAGCTTTATCAAACATATCTCAACGATTTTATCTTTTCCAATATTCAAACCAGTGGTTTCCAAATCGAAAAAAATCAGCGGACGGGTAAGTTTAAGATTCATTACTAAAAAGATCTATTATTATAAAAAATGATAGTAAACAATTAGAGGCCAAGGGTTTTCATACCCTGATTGAAGCGGATGTCGCGCGGAATACCAGCGGAATTGATGCGGTCAAGATCCTTTTGGAGTTCCGGGGTGATAACGCCATATTTGGTGCGATAGTCAACTGCGCCTTGGAAGTCGCCGTCGCCCTGAGTTGACAGAATCAGGCCAGCCCAACTGGAAATGGCGATTTTCGCATTTTTGTAATCAATGGTATAAACGCCATTTTCATCACGTTTGAATGCGCCCATACGTTTCAACGAGTTGAAACACATCATGTTAGCCTTACCGTGAGAACTTGCAGCGCCAAAACGGACGGAACGGAAAATGCCAGCGATGAAGGTTGTAATAGCATCTTCTTCGGTAATGTCGGTAATTTCACCCTGATTAATCAAATGGCAAACGATGAACAGACCAACAATGTCGGCTTTGGCCGCGTCCCGGGAGGTGTTTTCGGTTTGCAAAGCATCATCCACAGGGCGATGGTCGTTGACGGTTTCCTTAACCCCCAGACCATGAGCGACTTCGTGGAAGGTGACATTCCAGAAGAAAGCATCGAATTTGAGGTGTTTCTGCTGCTTCGGATTGATGACGAGTTTACCGATAGGCATCATGATTTTTTCAAATTTTGCCTGCATGCTGTTACGCAACTGAAGACGGCGGGCGCCTTTGACGGCCTGTACTCTGTCGTCATTCGGAAGGTTTATAGCGATGGTTTTGCTACCCGAATTGCAATCGCCTGCATAGTAAATAGCATCGTAAACATTTAAGTCAGAAGAAGTTCCAGGAACAAAGGTTTTGTACATCGGATCACAGGGAAGAATTTTCTGGATGTCGGGAAGCATGCTGATGAATTTGGCGAGTTGGGCGCTGCGTTCCTCATCTTTTACCAAAACGAAAGCTTCGTAAGATGCCTTCGCTTCATTGAGTTTGTCGTCGTAGTTTTCAATCGGGCCGACAACGAAATCGAGATGGCTGTCTTTCATGTCCATCCATGCCAAGTCGCTTGCATAATAGTCATCGGTTTGGAATGCCTTTTTTCGTTCGATGAGATAATTTTTCATACCCGGATCATCAGCGATGGCGATGGCTTGGTCGAGCAGAGCACACACTTTGTCGATTTGTGCTTTGTATTCATCTTTATACCAGACGGTTTTGAGAGTACCATCGGGATTACGGCGCAAAACGGTATAGAGACTACCCTTGTTGGGGTCATTATATGCGGCGTACTCTTCCGGGGTAATATCCTGCGGATAGTATTGGCAAGCGTCCGGCTTCGGGCCAACGCCTTCAACGAAAGAACGATTGTCGTCCAAACGATCCCAAGGTCCATAATTGATGTTGATGTAATCCTTAACGGCATTATCCTTGATTTTTTTGAAGTCGGATTTGTCGCCATAGGTTTGCATCCAGAAAAGCTGGTCCATAATGTCGGAAATCTGGATAAAAATCGGAATCAACTTTTTGTCGTTATCAGACAGTTTGGAGACATCGGTCTTCAAATCATAATAAGCGTATTCGGCGACACGCTCTTTGACATTGATTGGTTTTTGCGCGAGAAGACACGTCCCACACGAAAGCAAAAGAATCAGAGAAATAGTTTTTTTCATAATGTAATTATTTAATTATTAATATTTTGCATAATATTTTGAGAAGCAAGAAAGTTGGCGTATTCTGACATGGAAACTTGCGCTTTATTTACTATTAAGCGCACAAAAGAGACATGTTGCTGCACAGTTTTCGTTGGACGCTGTTTGTCGCTAAATTGCGTATGCTCTTCACGAATCAAATGCGTAAGATTCACTTTTTGCAAAGATTGATTTTCGAAAAAGGAGACAAAATCGGCAGCATCTTTACCTTTTTGTGCAAATATATACAAAAAAAATGGCATATCGTGAAGTTTCCAAGAGCAGAGGCACAAGCCCATACTATTCAGTGCATAGCAGAATTTCGGGAGCGGTTTTTCTTCCGCGAAGCTGATTGTCCCGTCAGGAGTCGCGGGAATGACATGGTGGAAATCTTCGGTAAAATTCTGGAAGATAACGATGTTCAACTTTTCCAGATAATCGCTCGAGCTTCCCTCATCCGGCCCACGCATATCAAACTGGGCAAAGGCGAGAGGGAAATTGGCCGTAGTCGCCTCATTCGACAGCGATAAGGCGGGAAGCAGCGTAAAGACGCAGTGGCAACGGGTGGCGAGATCGTTAATCACCGCCATAAATTCGGTCTTGGTATTAAGTCCGTACATATAGTAATCGAACTGCGAGCCGAAGTACGCACGTTGGTCCAACACCGACCTTCCCTGACTATTCGTTGTCTGCGCCATTCCCATCTATAGTAATTTGCTGATTAGTACTTTTTTACGCCACGCAAATAGAGTGATTCCACTTTATTGGAACCATAGGCGTAAGGCATAAATTCAATGGTGGATATCGGTTTTGTAATAAAGAAGTTAGCTGTTTTTCCCACAGTTATCGTACCCAACTCGTCTTCCACGCCCATCGCATACGCGCTGTTGAGGGTGACGGCGTTGATAGCCTCTTCGGGAATCATGCCGTACTTGATGCAGCCCATGGAGAGGACGAACTGCATATTGCCGGATGGACAGGAGCCAGGGTTGTAGTCGCCGGCCATAGCGACGGGCAGACCGGCTTCAATCATTTTGCGAGCCGGAGCATAGACCATTCCGAGGAAGAAGGCCGCGCCGGGCAGAATCGTCGGCATAGTTACGCAGCCGAGCAGGCAGGCGATTTCGTCGTCGCCGGTATATTCGATATGATCGACGGAGCGGGCGTTGTATTTGACGCCGACCTGAATACCACCGCTGAAGTCAAGTTCATTGGCGTGGATTTTCGGTTGCAGGCCGTACTTAATTCCCTGCATAAGAATACGTTCCGTATCTTCCGGAGTAAAGAAGCCGCGGTCGCAGAACACATCCACATAGTCGGCCAGCTCTTCGGCGGCGACCATCGGGATCATCTCATTGATGATTAAATCGACGTATTCGGTTTGGCGACCGATGTATTCGCGGGGAACGGCGTGGGCGGCCAGAAAGTTGGCTTTAATAGTAAGTGCGGACTTTTCTTTGAGGCGACGGATAACGCGCAGCATCTTCAGTTCGTTTTCCGTGTCAAGGCCGTAACCGCTCTTGATTTCGATGGCCCCGGTACCGAAAGAGGCGACCTCTTCCAGGCGCTGCCAGGCGCTGTCGAAAAGTTCGTCTTCGGAAGCGGCGCGCAAGCGGTCAACCGAGTTAAGGATTCCCCCACCCCGCTTGGCGATTTCCTCGTAACTGAGGCCTTTGATTTTGTCGATATATTCGATTTCGCGACTGCCCGCATAAACGATGGGGGAGTGCGAATCGCAAAAAGCGGGAAACACCATCTTGCCGGCAGCGTCCACGATTTCAACTTTTTCGTTGTACTTTTCCAACATTTTTTCGGAGAGAGCGGTCATTTTGCCAGAGCTTTCAATCTTGTCACCCTTCACGAGAAGGTAGGCGTTGTCGATACACGGCAGGTTCTGCATTTCGGCCCCTGCTCTAAAACGGACTTGTGCGGGTTCGGCCTGCACGAGTTTTTTGATATTTTTTACTAAGATCATCGGAATAAAATTTTAGGCCGCAAAGTTACATAAAAAAAACGGTTATCTGCCGCAGCAGACAACCGTTTTCGCAAGAATATTTAATTATCTTGATTTAATTAGAAATCCAATTCCACATCATCCAACCAAAGGGTTGAACCCACTTCGCCTTGGCAATTGGTAAGGTCGGCGAAATTGTAGGCGCCGCTGGAAGAAAGGATGATGGAGATGTGGGTCGGAGTGGCGTCGCTGTAGTTGCCGCCGTTGACCGTATAATCAATCGGAATATTGAAGCTGGTCCATGCGTTGACATTGCTGTCGAAACGCTGATAACCGCGAGCAATCACGTTGCTACCGTTGAAAAGTTCAACGCAGATTGAACCGTAATCGCCATTGACCGGCAAATATTTGAAATAGCCCTTGAAAGCGGTCGGCTTTTCGGTATAGGCGCGTTTCACGTTGATACCGTCCGGATAGTTACCGCTGATATTGAGGAATTGGTCGATGAAGTTTTCATCAAGCGGAGCGATGGCGCCGGGAATCAGCAGACGGCCCTTGCTTTGGTCGGTGAGTTCGCCGGTGACAAGTTTCAGACAGACGTTACCGCTGTGCGGATCAGTGGTTTCGCGATGAGCAGTGATGGGAGAAGAAGTCAGCATCATGGAAGGAACATCCAGCATAGCGTGGAGGTTATTCAAAGAATAAAAAACAGATGACTGATATTCATAATATTCCTCATTATTCATTTTTACTTTATACCAGCAATCTTCGAAACCGCCGTCAACAATCTGCTTTGTGAAGGGGGCACAATCGGGTTTGACATAACCAGGTTCCTGGCCCGGAGTCGGAGTCGGTTCGGGTTCGGGCTCTTTACAACCAACAAGCGCCAATGCAAAAGCTGCGGCAATCATTAAAGGGACAAGGATTTTCTTCATAACTTTTTTGTTTTTATAAATTCTAAATAATGTTTATAACTAATTAATTACAAATAAATTACAATCCATAAACAACTTTCAGAGCATAGTTTCTGGGAGCTTCGAGATACATCGGGCGGAGGGTGTATTCGTTGTTCAAGATGTTCTTGATAGCAAATGAAACTTCAAGGTTTTCGAGGATTTTGTACGAAACGCTCACGTCCAACGTAAACGAACCTTTTTTATGAGTATTGAAATAGTGTGCGAATCCACGGAACGGAAGCGCGCCGACGGTTGCCCAAAATGCGTTAGAAGCCGGTGAATTGTCGGGATTCTGGCAGTCCATATCAAAAAACATGCCGTCCACATTCTTCATTGCGCTGTAATAGGTTCCGGCGAGATCGACGCCCAGCTTCTTCCAGAAGAGGAAGCCGAAACTCAACTTGGCATTATGCTGAATACGGTATTTCAAAATTCCTTTGGAAGGATCTGAAGCGGTTGCAACGTAAGAGTAAGGCTGATTGTTCGTCGGATTGGTGTAATAGACGCCGTCTTTGTTTTTGGTAACCGGATAGCTGTATGTATAGCCAGCCATAAAGGTCATTTCGACATTATTGCCGATTTCGCCTTTGCCGACGAGGGAAACGTCAACGCCAGTGATTGAGGCCGGACCGGTATTCAGATACATAAAGCCCATATCATCGACGAAGTTACCCTTGTGTCCCCAGGAGCCGAAAGCAAATTCGATGAAGTTGTCGAATTCCTGATGATAGACGGCGACGTCGAAGATGCCTTCAAACGGGCCGACGCGGTAAGGCTGAGCGATACCAAATTCGACATTCCAACTGGTTTCGGGAACGAGGTCTTGGTTGGGATAGAAACCGTAGTTACCGATGGAGATGGAGATGAAGCGTTCGCCGATGGTCGGGTAGCGATAGCCCTGACCGAAGGAAGCGCGGAAACTCGTCAGGCTCTGCGGAATCTGGAAGTTGACACCGGCACGGAAGACAGGTTTCTGTCTGAACTCGTTTTCAAGGAAGAAGGCCTCCCAGCGCCCGCCGACGACGAGTGATAAGTTCTTGTTTTTGAAAAACTTCTTTTCCAACTGGGCATAAATGGAGAAGTTGTCCATATAAACCAGCCCCGGTTCGAGCGAGCCCTGCACGCCGTTGAAGACCGCGCCATAAGAGCGGGTGTAGTTATTGACGGCGCCGGCGGTAATACCCAAGCCGATCTTACGGAACATCTTGGTATATTGATATTCGTCGTAAACCATCATTGACTGAGCACTTTGTGCACCGCTGGCCTCGTTGTTGTCGCTATAGGTAATGCGGTTGCGCAGGGCGTGTTGGTCGCCGTTGGGTGCCACATAATTGATGCAGGGATCGAGATAGAAGGTGAAATCTTTGAAAACGGAGAGCGAGCCTTTGTAGGAACGATACATGTTAGTATCGGAATCATACCAGAAGAATGACTGTGCGTTTTCGGAATACATGAAGTTGCCGCTGAGGGAAGCGCTGAGGCCTCTTACCTTTTTGGCACGATAGCGCAGGTTGAAGTTCAAACGCGCACGCATTTCGTATTTACCTTCTTTATTTTTAGCCGCGACGGAAACCGGAGCTTCCGGACCGAGGTAGCTCTGATCGTCGAAGTATTCGCCACCGATAACGAGGTCCCAGTTTTTCTTGATGATGCGGCTGTGCAAGAAAGAAACGCCCCACTTCATCGGATTGACCTTACCCCAACTCTTCTTGTAGGCATATTTCGGATTGTCGTAGATGCCCCAGTGGGCGGTGACTTTCGTTCTTGGCGTGCCGGTCGGATAAGCGGTCAGCACGTTGATGGCGCCGGTAAGCGCAGAAGAGCCGAAAAGAACGGAAGAAGCGCCTTTATAGACTTCGATGCTTTTCACGTCTTCCATCGGGATGAAGCTCCACATCGGACGGCCTGCGTCGGGACGAAGGAACGGGATGTTGTCCACCAAAATCAGCACGCGGCTGCCCATACCCGAGCTGAAGCCGCTACCGCCACGGATTTGCGGTTCGTTATCGACAACCGCGACACCGGGCATTTTATCGACCAACGCGCCGACGTTGTCGGGATTGATCACACCGGCGTCTTCGGGCGACATGATGGTCAGAGAGGTAGTTGCAGTCGTCGGGTCATGGTCCAACTTTTCTTCAACAATCGTGAAGTTTTCCAAAATCTCAGCGGCCTGCTTCAACTTGATGCGCTTCATTACTTTGCGCTGTTTGGCATTAAAAGCAACCTGAAACGTATCACTTTGATACATATTATATGCAAAAACGAACTCGCAATTGTCACTTTTGACAATGATTTCAAAATTACCATTGATATCAGCGGTCGTCGGATTCGCCATACAGGGAGAATAGATTTCAGCAAATGGAAGCGGGTTGCCCGACTCTGAATCATAAACTGTACCAGAAAAGATATTCTGCGCGTAAACGCCTGATACTGAGACGATGAACAACAACAAAAACGTCACAGCAGGCAGTAAAAGTTTCTTCATGTTAATGGTTATAATTCACTATTTTATAAAAACGGCGGCAAAATTACAACAAAATTATTATATAACAATCAACAAACTTTTTCATACATACTAAAATATTGATTTTTAATATCTTAAAAAAGTTAATAAAAGTTAATTCAAATAAAAGAAAATCCGTGGAAAAGAGAAAAGCATGACGAAAAAAGTGTAATTTTGCAACATAAAAATGAGATTTATGAAAAGAGTTTATCCGCTTCTGTCGGTCATCGTGTTTTTGCTTACGGCGTGCAATGTTCGGGAAGAGCAACACATTCAGGGATACGCGTTAGGAACTTATTACTCAATCACATACGTCAGCACGAAAGAGGATGGGGATTTGCAGCGACAGGTAGATTCGGTTTTGCGGGAGATTAACGACACCTATTCGATTTTCAGTGAGAAGTCGCTGGTTTCGAGAGTCAACCGGAACGAAGCGGTAAGGTTTACGGCGGATTTTATAGGGCTGACGAAAGAGGCGTTGAAGGTAAGTGCGGCGACGGCGGGAGCGTTCGACATCACGGCGGGGCCGCTAATCAAGCAATGGGGTTTTGCGAAAGATGCCGGCGGCGAAGTTGACAGTGCCACTCTGGATTCAATTCGGGAGTTTGTCGGTTATCAAAAGCTGGCGCTGACGAGCGACGGAATACAAAAATCAGACAATCGCATTCAGCTGGATTACAATGCGATAGCCAAAGGATATGCGGTTGACAAAGTAAGTTGGCTGTTGCTGGGAAAAGGATACAGCGACTTTGTGGTTGACATCGGCGGCGAGATTATCACGCACGGCAAAAAAGACGGTGCGAAGCAGCCGTGGCACATCGGCATACAGGTGCCGACGCAGACGAAGGACGGGGTGATTGATGCGGACTACGTTTTTGCGATTCCGCAGGACGCGCGCGACGGGCTGGCGATGGCGACAAGCGGGAACTACCGCAACTACATTGAGAAAGACGGCGAACGGCACAGCCACATCATCAATCCGGCGACAGGTCATAGCGAGCAGTCTGATTTACTGAGCGTTACAGTGGTTATCAGCGGGAACGACAACACACAAATACGCAATGCGCGGTGCGCGCGCGCCGATGCCTATGCCACCGCCTTCATGGTGATGGGGCGAAAGAGAGCGATGGAATTCCTCAATCACGGAAAGGGTTTACCGACGGTAGCGGCGCACTTCATCTACTACGCCGACGGCAAATATAAGTACGAGCAAACGGAAAACTTTCCGAAAGCGGAGAGTCGTTAAGTTGAAAGCTGAAAACCAGTTCATGAAGTTTGTAAGGTCGAAGGACATAGGGCAGAGAACTTGCTACTGACTTTTGCAACCGAAGACGACCCTGCCACAATTTCAGCTGAAACTACTGCGAAAAAAGCTGCAATTTCTTCAAAAAAATGTGTATTTTTGCAAGATTATTTTAATAAATATAATTTACTGAATATCAACAAATTATCATTTAATAAAATAATTTTACGCTATATAATCAAACAAAAGTACGAAAACTTTGTTTTACATATTTGTTTAAGCACAAATAGTAACATAATCTAAACAACTGAAAGAAGAAAGCACATGAGTCTTTATCAATCCTCTGTAAAAAAGCCGATTATGACCGCATTGGTCTATGTGGCTATCGCTATTTTGGGTGTTTTTTCCCTGATGAAATTACCTATCGACCTTTTCCCCGACATGGGAGAGAACCACATCATGGTTTTCACGGTTTATGCCGGTGCGAGTGCGGCCGATATTGAGAACAACGTAACGAAGCCGATTGAGAACGTCCTCAACAGTGTTGAAGACCTGAAGGAGATGACCTCTCAGTCGAAGGAGAACTACTCCATTGTGACGTTGGAATTCGAGTATGGCATTGACATTGACAAGGCGACGAACGATGTCCGCGACAAGTTGGACATGATGAATTCGCAGTTGCCGGATGGTTGCAACCTTCCCTTCTTGTTCAAATTCAGTATGGACGACATTCCGATTTTGATGTTGTCGGTGAAATCCGGTCCCAGCACGAACGCATTGTACAAAATTTTGGATGAGCGTGTGTCACAGCCGATTAGCCGTGTAAAGGGGGTCGGTACGGTTTCCATTTCAGGTGCCCCGCAGCGTGAAGTCGCCATCTATTGCGATCCGGACAAGTTGGATGAATACGGACTAAGCATTTCAACGGTAGCCGCCAAGATTGGCGCGGAGAACAAGAACCTGCCGTTAGGTTCAATCGACATTGGTTCAGAGACTTACACCATGCGTGTGGAAGGTGAATTCCGCGATGCCTCACAATTGAACGACATTGTTGTTGCCGGCGATGGGACCACGAAGAGCGTTTATCTGCGTGATGTTGCCCGCGTAGTGGATACCGTACAGGAACGTATGCAGGAGGTTTACAACAACGGCCACCGTGGCGCCATGATCATCGTACAGAAGCAGTCGGGTGCCAACTCCGTCAACATCTCCAACAAGGTCATGGGCATGCTTCCCGAATTGCAGGAGACCCTTCCGTCAGACATTGAAATCGGCTTGATTGCCAACACTTCCGACAGCATTGTAAACACCATTGACAGTTTGAAGGAGACCATCTACATCGTATTGATCCTCGTAGTAATCGTAGTTTTGCTGTTCTTGGGCCGTTGGCGCGCGACCTTCATCGTTGCCATCGTAATCCCGGTATCTTTGGTGGCGGCCTTCATTTATTTGAGATTAACAGGGAACACCCTGAATATCATTTCACTATCATCATTAAGTATTGCTATTGGTATGGTGGTGGACGATGCTATTGTGGTATTGGAGAACGTCACCACGCACATTGAGCGAGGCACGAAGCCGAAGGCGGCAGCGGTGTTTGCCACGAGCGAGGTTTCCTTGTCCGTTATCGCGACCACGTTGGTATTGTTGGCGGTATTCCTTCCGTTGACATTCTTGGAGGGCCAGGCCGGTATCTTGTTCCAGCAGTTAGGTTGGATTGTGGCCATCGTATGTTCCATTTCAACGTTGGCGGCTTTGTCGTTGACGCCGATGCTCTGTTCCGTCATGTTAAAGAGCAATCCAAGCCGTGGCAAGGTGTTCGGCGCTATCTACAAGCCGATTGAAATCTTCTTGAACTGGCTGGACCGTGTGTATGGCCGCATTCTCCACTGGTGTGTCAACCATCGCGCAATTGTTTTGTTGATCGCCGTTGTGATTTTCGGCAGCAGCTTGACCTTATTAAAATACATTCCGACGGAATTCTTCCCGACGCAGGACCAAGGTCGTCTGTCGGCGACGGTGAAACTGCCGGTAGGCACACGTATGGAGATTTCGCGTGACTTTGGTCTTCGTTTCACGGAGCAGATGAAGAAGGATTATCCGGAACTGTTGATGTGCAACTTCTCCGTCGGCCAGCCTGACGAAGACAACTCTTTCGGCATCATGTCTGAGACCGGTTCCAACATCGTGAAATTCAACATGCGTTTCAACAAGAAGACAGAACGTAAGCGTTCCATTACGGAAATCGCGGACCAGATTCGTGCCGATTTGGACGAATACGAAGAGCTTTACAAATACCAGGTTTCCGTTGGTAGCGGCGGTATGGGCGGTCAGACCGCGGTTGACATTGAGTTATACTGCTATGATTTTGAGACATCAGACCGTGTGGCGGCCGAATTGTCAGGCCGTATGCGCAAGGTGAAAGGCTGTTCCGAAGTGAACATCAGCCGTACGGAATACGTGCCGGAAATCCACATCGAATTTGACCGCAAGAAGTTAGCTGAACACGGCTTGAATCTGACGACGGCGGCCATGTATGTGCGCAACACCTTCAACGGCAACACGGCGTCCTTCTATCGTGAAGATGGTGACGAATATGACATTCGCGTAAGAAACGACCAAAGCAAGCGCGAAAGCATCGAAGACATCGAAAACATCCTGATTTATCCAATGACAGGTGGCAACGGCATCCGTTTGAAAGAGCTGGCCAGCGTAGAAGAGACCTTTACCCCGCCGACTATTGAACGTAAGAACCGTGAACGTATGATCAAGGTTTCCTGTATCGTTGGTAAAGACGGTGTTTTGAGTGAAGTGGTAGATGGCGCGAAAGAGCAGTTGAGCCAGATGGAAATCCCGGCCGATATGACCTACAATATCGGTGGTACGTGGGAAGACCAGCAAGAGGCTTTCGGTGACATGATCACCTTGATGGTTTTGATTGTACTGTTGGTTTACATCGTGATGGCCGCGCAGTTCGAATCCTTCACCTACCCCTTCGTCATCATGTTCGCCATCCCGTTCGCCTTCACGGGCGTCTTCATCGGTTTGGCGCTCAACAACACACCGCTGGGTGTGATGGCGCTGGTTGGTTTGTTGATGTTGATCGGTATCGTTGTAAAGAACGGTATTGTGTTGATTGACTACACCATTTTGTGTCGCGAACGCGGACAGAGCATCAAAGATTCCGTTGTCACGGCGGGTAAATCTCGTTTACGCCCGATTTTGATGACCACGCTGACGACCGTTTTGGGTATGATTCCGATGGCGGTTGGCAAAGGCGAAGGCGCTGAAATGTGGCAGTCGTTGGGTACGACCGTTGCCTGGGGTCTTTCCGTTTCCACATTGGTCACCCTGATTTTGATTCCGATTCTGTACAGTTGTTTCGCCAGCGTCGGCGAGCGCCGCCAGAACCGTAAAGCACGCAAGTTAGCTTTCGAGACCACGAAAACCGACAACGAATAATCTTTTATAATATGCAAAGAACATTTCGTCGCACCATCTGCTGGACTATTGCCGCTCTCCTACTCATCACCATGGCATCATGCAAACCCAAGGTGAAAGAGGAATACTATGACAACGGCAATTTGAAATCAAGCATTGAGTATAAACACGGCAAGAAGAACGGCGAAGCACGTGAATATTATCCGAACGGCTACCTGCGTTCCATCATCCATTTCAACAATGATATTGAAGAAGGACTTTCACAGTTTTTCTTCCAAGATGGTGAAATCTCAATGGATATTGAGATGAAAGATGGAAAAAAGAACGGACGTATGCGCACCTACCTATTCACCGGGGACCGTGAAATGGAATGCTACTATAAAAACGACAAGTTGGAAGGCAAGCAGACCTATTTCGACAAACTCGGTAATCGCGTCTCGGAAATGCATTACAAAAACGATATTGCCAATGGTCCCTACACCGCATGGTACAGTAAGACTGAAACCATCAACGGACAGAATGCTTTGCGCAGCACTGGCCAGTACAAAGACGGCATGATGGAGGGGAAATGGACCTACTACGATGAAAATGAGATGATTGTAGGCGAAGCCGAATTTCATCAAGGCAGCGGGACGATGAATACATACAACAATGGAGAATTGTTCCGCGTCACCCATTACGTCAAAAATCAGAAAGAGGGCGACGAAATCGAATACGATAGCGCCGGCAATGTCGTCAAGACCACCACTTACCAAAAAGACCGCATCGTAGCTATTGACGGCAATGCCGTGAATCGAGATGCCGAATCCAAAGAGTAGATATGCGCAATCGGTTGGTGAAACACTTGATATTCTTTACTTTAGCGTTGTGCCTACTTCAGGCGCGAGCGCAACAGAAAATCTATTTTCAAGCCGACCTATTGGAATACGACGAAGATAAGCTTCCCGGTGTAGAGCAATACACTGGGAATGTTATTTTCCGACATGGCGAAACCATTGGCTATTGCGACCGCGCCGACAGTTATCGCGCCGACAATCTGCTGCACGCTTACGGCAATCCGGTGAAAATCCACGTCAACGACTCGGTTACGCTTTATGGCAAAGACATCATTTACGACGGAAACGCACGTCTCGTTACAATATATTATAATGTACGCCTGACCGACAAGACCGCCACGCTGTACACCGACAGTATGACGTACGACATGAACGCCAAGATGGGCTACTACATTTGCGGTGGACGTATCGTAAACAAAGACAACGTTTTAACCAGCAAAAAAGGATATTACTACACTTCCACCAACACGGCTCAGGTCAGCGACGACGTGCAGTTCCACAACAAAACCTATACCGGGGATTGTGAAAGTTCGGCTTACAACACAGCGACGGAAGTATTGCACTTTACTTCACGCACGCACCTATATTCAACCGAAAACGAAGCATTTACTGATGGCGGTTGGTACGATACGCAAGAAGACCAAATCACGTTGATCGGCAATGCCGAACTCTACAACCAAGACCAGCACCTTTCTGGCGACAGTCTGTTTTTCGACAACAACGTGAAGTTCGGCCAAGGATGGAACAACGTGCGACTTGTTGATTCTGTCAAAAACTTCATCATTGACGGCAATTATCTGGAGTATTTGGACTGCCACTATGCCGTAAGCACCGACAGCAGCGTGCTCACGCTGATTGAGGGTCGTGATTCCCTGTTTTTGCATTCCGACACTTTACGCGTGCTGTTTGATACAGCGCAAAATCCGACGGAGATGTACGCCTACAACCATGCCAAATTCTTCCGTAATGACATGCAGGGAGCCTGTGACTCAATGGTTTATCTTGTAGAAGACTCTATCATAATGATGTTCTACAATCCGGTTGTATGGTCGGGCGAAAATCAGCTGACAGCCGACACCATCCGCTTCAACATCATTGATTCCGTGAACATCAATGTACACCTCTGCCGCAACGCATTCATCGCGTCATCGATTTATCACGAAACTGAATTCAACCAAATCAAAGGCTTGACAATTGTCGGGAGAATCCATGAGCGCGAGCTAACACGAGTCGATGTCGTTGGCAATGCGGAGTGTTTGTACTACATACAGGAGGAGGACAGCTCCCTCATCGGCATCAATTCAGCGATGACGAGCGAAATGACCATTTTTCTCAACAACAGCGAAATTCAGAGCATCCGTTTTTACAACGCACCTGACGGCAAACTTCATCCAGACAACGATTTACCAAACGACGAGCGCCGGTTGAAAGATTTTGCCTGGCTAAACCTTTATCGCCCGAAAGACATTTCAGGCATATTCGTAATGCCGGTAGCACGGAAAAATGAAACCATTGAAACAACCGACTAACCATGAACACATTTGGCACACATTTCCGACTGACAGACTTTGGGGAAACGCACGGCGAATGCATTGGCGGTGTGATCGATGGCTGTCCCGCAGGCATCCGGATAGATACGGAATTTGTGCAAAAGGAGTTAGATCGGAGAGCGCACACAGTGTATGACACAGCGAAGACAGCAGACTGCAACACGCGTCGCGAGCCCGACAAAATACGCTTCATATCAGGCATATACGAAGGAAAAACCACAGGAGCGCCGTTAGCGTTCCTCATAGCGAACGTGGATGCGAAAGTAAACGAAAGCGCCAATCATGTATTGAAGCCGTCGCACAACTCGTTTGTGCTAAAGGAGAAATTCGGGCACACCTGCAACGAACAGGGCGGACGGTTTTCCGCACGTCAGACGGCATGTCGCGTAGTCGGTGGTGCGGTTGCCAAGCTCATACTTCAGACTTTAGGGATTACGATAACGGCCGAAGCGGAAAGTATAGCAGAAGTAAATGACGGAGACACTGCCGGAGCGGTGGTGTCGTGCGTCATCCGCAACGTGCCGGCGGGCTGGGGCGACCCGACTTACGATGGTTTGGACTCGCAATTGGCGGCTGCCCTATTGTCCATTCCGACGTGCAAGGGCTTTGAAATCGGCGAAGGATTTCGCGCCGCCGCTATGTGCGGTTCGCAATACAACGACACGCAAACGACCGGTTTCGTATTCCGCAGCAACCACGACGGCGGCGTGCAGTCGGGCATCAGCAACGGTCAGGACATCGTGATTCGCGCGGCATTCAAACCCATTCCGACCTTACGATTTGACCAACCCACAATAGATTACGAAGGAAATCCGGCGACATATACAGGTTCGACGCGCAACGACACATCGGTTGTGCCGCGCGTTTTGCCCGTGGTGGAAGCCATGGCCGCCATGGTCATCGCCGACCAATTCATCATCCATAATTCATAAACCATGTTCACGACACCTATTTTAGTAATTGCATACAACCGCGTGGCCTACACGCATGATTTGTTTGTCTCCATCAAGAAGATACAACCGGAGAAGTTGTATGTCTCCATTGATGGGGCCACTGCGGGCGACAAAGTGGATTTGCGCAATGTGCTGGAAGTACGCAGCGTTTTCATGCCCGAATGGGAGTGCGACTTAAAACTGCGTTACAACGACAAGCATCTCGGCAAATCGGCGCATGTGGTCAGTGCCATCAACTGGTTTTTCGAAAACGAGCCGGAAGGCATCATTCTTTTTGACGACACGCTCCCCCACCCCGACTTTTTCCCCTATTGTGCGGAGTTGCTTGAGCGTTTCCGCGACAACAAGCAAATCGGCCACATCGGCGGATGTAACATTCTCAAAAGAAAATACATAGAAGAATCCTACTACTATTCTGCGTATCCTTCCGTATGGGGCTTTGCCACTTGGAAAGATCGTTGGGAAGGGTTTGACTTAAAATTGGAGGATGTGGCTCCAGATGAAATCCAGCAGTTGTTCGCACCATACAATGTAAAAAAGAAAGTCCCCGGTTTCTGGTTAAGAAAGCACAAACTACTCATCAAATATTCCGACATTGACATTTGGGAATACCAATACTTCTTCCATTTATGGAAAAAGGCGTGCTACAACATCGTACCCACTGTCAATTTGGTAGAAAACCGCGGGTTTTCAACCAAGAGCAAACATCGCCTTCGCAAGCTGAATCGTGAGTTGAAGCCGATTATGCCGTTGGTTCACAACACCACTATCGTCCAGCACCGAAAAGCCGATCAATTTATGTTCCGCAGATGCTTTAAGAAAGACAAACTCACGTTTTTAAGACACTGGATCGACGAGAACATCCTGAATAGTTAGAAGTTAGGAGTTGTAGAGAGGTGAGAGTTTTCTAAATTGAAAGTTGAAAATTGAAATTATTTTCCTGCGTATAAGAGCTAAAAGCAGGAAGGGGTTAATGCAGAAACATTTCGCTTTCAACGAGTTGACAGATAATGTGGCCGATAAGAATGTGACATTCCTGGATGCGAGGCGTATCGGTGGAGGGCACATTGAGCAGGATATCCGACAAATCTTTCATTTTGCCGCCGGTAGTGCCGGTGAGTGAAATGATTTTGACATTCATCTCGCGGGCAGTTTCGTATGCTTTGAGAATGTTTTTGGAGTTGCCGGAAGTTGAAATTCCCACCAGCACATCACTTTTTTTTGCGGTGCCTTGGATGAGGCGGGCGAAGACGGCATCGTAGCCGTAGTCATTGCCGACGGCGGTGAGGTAGGAAGTGTTACAGTGAAGGGCTTCCGCGTTGAGCGGCGGACGGTCGTAAGCGAAGCGGCCGGAGAGTTCGGCGGCGAGGTGCTGCGCATCGGCGGCGCTACCTCCGTTGCCGCAGAAGTGGATTTTTCCGCCGGCACGAAGCGAGGCGACAATGAGGTCAACGGCCTCCTGAATGCGGGCGATGAAGCCGGCATCGTTGAGAATCTGCTGTTTGACAGCGATGCTGTCGGAAATGGAGAGGGTGATATGCTTGTTCATAATGTTCAAAACATAGATACAATCGACCTGCAAAAATACACTATTTTTTGTTGCGAAAATAATCAGCAAAACAACTCCTAATTTCTAATTATATTGTATTTTTGCAGATTAAAAACAATCGGAAAAAAATGGCCCAAGACCTCCGTTTATCTATAATTGTCCCCGTTTAT
>JAKSMF010000031.1 GCA_024400775.1 Bacteroidales bacterium
CTGTTTTCATCCGGCTCCGTCGCGCCAAGTACGGCGGGTTTGTAAGGCATCTCCAAACAGTCGGGCATGTGGCAGGAGAAAGAGACGTTGAGCATCGCGATTTTGATTCCCTTGTTTTCAACGATGTCTTCCACGGTGGAGGTGAGCACGCCGGTGCGCCAGCCGACCGCTTCGCCCGGTTCCAAAATCACATCTTCCACGTTGGGATGGCGTTGGCGGAAGGCCTGTAAAACGCTGATGAGGTGCGGAATGTCGTAGTTGGCTTCCGTGATGAGGTGGCCGCCGCCCATGTTCACCCACTTCGCTTCGTCGATGAGGTGGCCGAAGCGTTCCTCAAATGCCTTGATGCAGTTTTCTAACGCATAACTGTTGTTTTCGCACAATGCGTGAAAGTGCAGTCCTTCAATACCTTCCGGCAGATGTTCGGGCATGGCATCCGCCAAAATCCCCAACCGTGACCCCGGTCGTGCCGGATTGTAAAGGTCGGTTTTGATTTCCGAATATTCCGGATTGACGCGCAGTCCACAACTGATCTTTTTCGGGAAATCCATCACCGATTGACGATATTTCGCCCATTGCGACAGCGAGTTGAAGGTGATGTGACTGCTGTAAAGCATTAGGTCGCGCCATTCGTCTTCCAGATAGACGGGCGCGTAGGTATGCGCATCGCAACCCATCTCTTCCGCAATCAGGCGTGCTTCGTTGAGCGAACTGGCCGTCGCTCCACTCAAATAGTGGCGCACCATCGGAAACGCCTGCCAAAAGGCAAAGCCCTTCAGCGCACAAATAATGGATACGTTGGCGCTTTTTTGCACCAAATCAAGAAGTTGGAGGTTCGCTTCCAGCGATTCCTCAAACATAATATAACACGGCGAGGGATATTGCTCGAAATTGATCATCGTTATTCAAATTTAATGGCTGAAACGGGTGAAATACGTTTCGAAACGAAAGTGGCCGGAATCAACAGTACTAACATGCAGATAATCAGTACACCTGCGTTGACAATGGCTAAAAAGGTGAAGTTGAAGTCAATCGGCACGTAAGGTACGTAATAGGAGGCCGGATCAAGTTTGATGATATGCAAGTATTTTTGTAACAAGCAGATACCAAATCCAGCGACGTTGCCGACAATCATGCCGATGATGATGATGCGGGTGCCCAGCTGCATAAACACACGGCGCACTCGCTGCGTCGTCATCCCCATCGATTTGAGAATGCCGATGGCCGACGTTTGCTCCAAAATGATAATGAAGAAGGTGGAAATCAGCGTGATAAGGCAAATCAGGATGGTGATGGTGAGCAGCACGCTGACGTTGGTGTCGAACAGGTCGGTCCACTCGAAAATGGCGGGATAGACCTGACGGATGGTTTCTGCCTGAAGGTTGAATTCAATGTTGTGATGCACGTAGTCACCGACTTCGTCGAGTTTGTCGTAATCGTTGATTAGCACTTCGATACAACCGATTTGGTCGGGGCTCCAGCCATTGATTTTCTGTACGTGGCGCAGGTCGCCGAGGATGAAGCGTTCGTCGTATTCGGGCATGCCGGTGCTGTAAATGCCGCTGATGCGGAAGGCGCGGTCGTACTTGTGCCCGTCGCTCCAAAAGTAGGCGCACAGTTTGTCGCCGACCGACAGTTTCAGTTTGTTGGCCAAAGTCCGGGAAACGAGAACGCCTTTCGTCACGGTGTCGCCCGAGAGTTGCAGCGGCTTCCCGGTTTCAATGTTCTTGGAAAAAGAGTTCCAGTCGAAGGTCGCGTCAACACCCTTTAATACAATGCCTTCCACCTGGTCGTCGGCTTTAACGACACCGCATTTGGTCGCCGCGAACTGGATGTGTGCGACATCGGGGTTCTTCTTTAAATCCGCGAGCAAGGATGCGTCTTTAGTGATGGGACGCGTGTCGAAACCCATGTTGGCTTCGTTGTAGGTGATGCGGATGTGCGAACCCATATCAATCACTTTCTGCTCAATCGCATTGCGGTAGCCGGTGGAGATGGATATGGATAAAATAATGACCACCAAACAGATAGCGATTCCTGCGATAGACAAACGCACGATGGGGCGCGAACGTCTTCCTTGCGAGGATTTCAGCAGCCGACGGGAAAGCAGGTTTTCAACTGAAGCCATCTAACGATCTGATTAGAAGGTATAATTGAAGCCTACGCGAATCTCCAAAATGGAGTAGTAGTTGGCGTAAGCGTGGTCGTCACTTTGTTCGAATACTGGGAAAAGGAGATTCCCATATACGGAGAAATTGCTGCCTACGTTTTGTTTGTAGCCGGGACCGATCAAAATTCCGTGGTGGGAGATTCTTCCGGCTTCATTGCCTGGAAAACTCAGCCATTCGTATTCTCCGTGGAGGACGAGTTTGTCCCAGATGTAACCTTCGATAAACCCGCTGAAACCGAAGATGTGGGTGAAGTATTTGAGGCCGCTACTGAAATCTTTTCGATAATTCAGATAGTAGGTGCCGCCCACGCCGATGCACAAAAAGTCGATGGCGGGCTTGATGCCGAAATGGGGGGTGAGTTGCAGGTCAAGGGTGGAACGGTTGACACCGAAGCCGACGTTGCCGCCCACCACGAACTTGATTTTTCGTTCTTGTGTTGTCCCGTTACCGTTGGCGGTTGTTCCGGAATTGCCTTTCAGACTTTTCGGCAGTGGCACGTCGTCCTGTGCGAACGTATTTCCGTTTAGTGCGAAAACCAGCACAAAACAGAGAAAAAAAGCTATTTTTTTCATTTTACTATTCATTTTGAAGGGATGGTAATCTTAATGTGATTTCGTTTGGAAGAATCTCGATATTAAAACGTGTGCCGGGCAGAATTTCGCCATCCAAACAAAGTTCGATGGTGTTCTTGGCGGTGACGACGATATTCTTGGTTTGGCGATAGATGAATTTTTTGGAATAATGTTTGTGGTCCAGGTGTTCGCCGCGTTTATAGATGGGAATAATCAAGGCGAAGGTGAGCAGCAGGATGGGGCGGATGAAGCAGAGGTCGATGAGGCCGTCGTTGTTTTGGGCGCGTGGAGCGACCAAAAATTCGCCACCGCAATATCTGCCGTTGGCTAAAGTGCAGAGCAACAGTCTTCTACGTCCGATTTTTTCACCATCGGCGATGATGCGCGCCTTGGTGAAACGTCCGGTCAGAATGCCTCGAATGATGCCTTTGCGGAACACGTTCTTCTTGCCTTCCGCTGCTAACGAGTTTGCCGTACTCGCCACCACCGCGTCAAAGCCGATGCCGCAGTAGTTGATGGCATAACTGTCGTTGATTTTAATGATGTCAATCTGAATGTCTTCACCATCAATGATTTCGCGAACGGAGGTGAAACAGCGTCCTGGATAGTATTTGATGAAATCGCAGTTGCTGTGGAACACCAGGATGGCCATTGACTTTTTCTTGAAGCCGACGATGCCCGAGGCTACCTCGTTGACGGTTCCGTCACCGCCGCAAGCAATAAAGCAGACCTCCTCGTTGGGATGCAGGTCGCTGTAAAGACGTACTTCGCGCGTCGCATCTCCCTCTCCTGTAGTAAGATAAGTAGTGATACTGTCGCCGCGCTGCTCGATTTCGTTGCGTAGTTCCGCCAGCTGTGCCTCCACTTCTTCGCGGATGGCCGCCTTGTCTTTACGACAATTGATGATGAAAAAATACCTCATTATTCAATGTGGATAATGTTGGAAAAACCGGTGATGTCGAACACCTCTTTCACTTGCGGTCTGATGTTTTTCAGCACCAGCTGGCCTTGACGCGCCATCACGCTTTTTTGCAGCATGAGGAAAATACGAAGGCCCTGGCTGGAAGTGTATTCCATGCCCGTGCAGTCGATTTCGATATCCGGTTTCTCACCCTGCATCAACGGAGCAATGTCCTGCTGGAATTTGTCGGCGTTGGTGGTATCGATGCGGCCGTTCAAGACAGCTAAAGTTTTCGGTCCTTCTTGTGTAATTGTAATATCCATAATATCAAATATTTATGTTCTTAAAATAATTTTTTCTTTTATTAAATAACGATTGCCATAATGGTAATGTCGTCGTTTTGTTCGTTGCCGTTGGCGTGGTTTTTGACGGCGGTGTAAATAGTGTTGACCATCTCTTCGGAGGCCATTTTTCTGAATTCGGGGGAGGATGCCACGGCGAGCAGGCGGTCGTCGCCGAAGAGCTCCTTCTTTTTGGTTTCGGCTTCGCTTACGCCGTCGGTATAGACGAGCAGGCGTGAACCGGGCTTGAGGTCAAGGGTTTCCATTTGGTAGTGAAAGTCGGGGAAGAGGCCGATGGCGATGTTCGGAACGGCCTTGTAGTAATAAGGCTGCTCGTTCTCGTCCGCTGGAATGATGATGATGGAGTTGTGTCCGGCGTTGCAGAACTCCATTTTGCCCGTGGTCAGGTCGATGCGGCCGGCGAAGAGTGTGACGAACATGTTGGCGTCGTTGCCGTCGGCGACGCTGTTGTTGAGGTTTTCGGCAATCTGCTGCATGCTCATGCCCATGCCGGCGAAGAAGCGGCAGGCCGCACGGGTAATGGCCATTACCAACGCCGCCGGCACACCTTTGCCCGAGACATCACCTACGGCAAAATAGAGGGAGTTGTCGCTCTCTTTGTACAAAAAGTCGTACAGGTCGCCACCAACTTCCTTGGCCGGATACAGCAGCGCGTGCAACTCGAAGTTTTCCTGCTTGGGAAAATCCTTCGGCAGCATGCCCAACTGGATGGCACGTGCGATGTTCAACTCGCTCTCCATACGCTCGTTGGCCGTCGCCGTCGTTCGCAATTCGGATATGTACGTGTTGATGGATTTCTGCATATAGGCAAACGAGTCGTGCAGACGCAGCATCTCGTCTTCCGTCTTGATTTCAGGAAGTTGCGCCTTGAAATTGCCTTTCGCCATATTCAATGCCGACACCGAAAATTCCGTCAGCGGCTGCGTGAGATGACGGATGGTGCGGTAGCAGATGATGAACATGATGAGCAATCCGAAAAGTCCTACCAAGATAAGGATCATGTGCATCTGGGATGTCTGAGCCAAAACTTCGTTGTATTGGCACACAATAGACATAGTCCATCTGTTTTTTAGAGGGCCAAAGACGGCAAAACTCACTTTGCCGTGGTGCGTGTAGCGCATGGTGCCTTTCTCGCCGGCGGCCATTCTCTTCGCCAATTCGGCGGCGCGCGGGTCTTTTACGAATTTCGCCGTGGAGAAAATGGTCTGTTTCGACAAATCCATCGTTTTGCCTTTTACCAGATAATGCCCTTGCGCCGTGGCCAACGTCGCGTGCGTATGGTCGTATGGATGAATTGATTGCATCAGGTCGTCCAGCCAGTCCAACGCAATGTCGGCAGTAACGACGGCATAAACTTTCCCGTTTTTGTCTTTCAGCGGATAACTGTAGGTTGACATCATCATTTCGCCTCCGCCTTCATCGAAATAGGGTTCGCTCCAATGGCACTCGCCGGTGGCCATCGGAATGCGGTACCACTCTTCTTCGAAAGAGGCAACGCCTTCGGTGCCGAGCAGTTTGCTCTTCACCACATTGTCGGTGTCGCGAAATGAATAGGGTGAAAAGAACTGATGGTCAGCACGATAGGAGGAATCGAAGGCGATGGCGCTGCCCACGATGTAGGGATTGCGTTCCACCATCGCCTGGGTAAGCGCAAAGAGGCGGGCTTCGTCTTGCTGACTGGCTTCCGCAATCCAAGCGGCATTCTGCGTGTTGATTTCCACCGAGGTGAGCGTGGTTTCGATTTTCGCGATGTTGGCTTCCAGCATGTTGGTGGCACTGCGTGTCGCCTCACGCGACATCAGCACGTGCGAGGATACGGCAACGACCGCCAATGCCACGATGAAAAGTATCGAGACAATGCGTAAAATGTTGAGACTCAGTCGGGTGGAAAACGATTTGGATACCATGGATTATGCGCTTGCGATGTTTTTCTTCATTGTTAAAATATTGCATTCCTCTTCATAACGGTAAGTGACTTCGTCCATGAGCTGTTTGCAAAGAAAAATCCCCAATCCTCCGATTTCGCGGTCTGCCGCCGAAAGTGTGATGTCGGGATCCTCTTTTTCCAGCGGATTGAAAGGTTTGCCCGCATCCCTCAACGTGATGGTCAGTAAAAGTCCGTTGTTCTCCAATTCGGTGCCTACCTCCATCCAGCCAACGCTGTCTTCGTAAGCGTAACGTACAACATTCTCAACCGTTTCCTCAATGGAAAGCCGGATTTTGAACCGGAGTCCTTCGTCCTGGGGCATATCGGGCGATGACATGAGGAACTCGATAATCTCTGCACTTTTGTCTTTGATAGGATTGAAGAGTTTTTTCATATCACAAAATTTTTTCTTTTTCAAAAAATTGACCGCAAAATTACAAATTAATTGGGAATAAATCGTAATTTTGCCGCGCATTTCGGACCTGCGAAACGGATTTATCTTTTTTAAAGTGAACAAATGCCGTAAATTATTGTTAATCAATCTAATCCAAAAGAAAATCTAATGGAAAAGAGAATCGGGAGCATCAGCATCCTCATATCCCATCGTGACATTGTTCCGCAAGTAAATGCGCTTCTTTCGGAGTTCGCTTCGTTGATTTTGGCTCGCCAAGGTTTGCCGTTGCGCGAACACGGCATCCATTTTATCTCTTTGATTATCGAAGGCACCACCGATGAAATCAGTGCGCTCACTGGCAAACTGGGGCGCCTGCCTGACGTGGAGGCTAAGTCGATGGTCGCCAAAAGCTGTAAATCACCTTCGGTAAGTGATTTGTATTGCTAATGCCCGTGAATTTTGAAATTAAATATTAATCTAAAACATAAAATCATGAAATTCAATCCAGAAAAATGTCGCATTCCTGACGAAATCGGGAGACCGTTTATTGATTCCGAAGAGATTTGGGATTACATCAACAACACCAAAAGCACGCCGGAACGTGTGCGCGCGCTGATTCAGAAATCGTTGAACAAAGAGCGTTTGACGATGGAGGAGACCGCCGTTTTGGTCAACACCACCGACCCTGCGCTGGTGGAAGAGATCAAGGAGGGCGCTCGAGAACTGAAACGCCGTATCTACGGCAACCGTATCGTGCTGTTCGCTCCCCTCTATGTCGGCAACCACTGCATCAACAACTGCAAATACTGCGGTTTCCGCTCGTCCAACAAAGACCAGGTGCGTACCACACTCACCGACCAGGAGTTCGTTCACAACATTGAGGCTTTGCAGGACGACGGTCAGAAACGACTGATTTTGGTTTATGGCGAATCCCCGCTCTATTCTCCGGAATTCATCGCCCATACCACGCGCCTCGCTTACAGCGTTCACAAAGGCAACGGCTCCATCCGCCGTGTCAACATCAACGCCGCTCCGCTCGCTGTCGAGGGCTTCCGCATCGTGAAAGAGGCCGGCATCGGCACGTACCAGATCTTCCAGGAAACCTATTGCCCGGAAATCTACAACGAATATCATCCTAAAAACACCAAGAAAGGCGATTACGAATGGCGTCTGACCTCTATGGACCGCGCACAACAGGCCGGCATCGACGATAACGGCCTCGGCATCTTGTTCGGTCTGTACGACTGGCGTTACGAAGTGCTGGCTATGATTCGTCATACCAACCACTTGGAGGCCTGCTTCAATGTCGGGCCGCACACCATTTCTTTCCCGCGTATCAAAGACGCTTCCGGCCTCAACATTGATACCAAGTATTTTGTGGATGACGAGACTTTTGAAAAAATCATTGCCATCTTCCGTTTGGCCGTTCCTTACACCGGCATGATTCTGACCGCTCGCGAAACCGCCGAATTTCGCGCCAAGGCCATCCAGTACGGTATCTCACAAATTGACGGCGGCACCAACCTGCAAATCGGTGACTACAAATATCATCACGAAGAAACCGAAAAGAACAGCGACAAGCAGGAAGACCAAAACCTCGACCGCGAGCAGTTCAAAATCGGTGACGACCGCACGCTCGGCGATATCATCGACGAACTTCTCGACGGCAACTACATCCCGAGTTTCTGCACCGCCTGCTATCGCCTGGGCCGAACCGGCGAGCACTTCATGGAATTCAGCGTTCCGGGCTTCATCAAGCGCTACTGCACGCCGAACGCCATCCTGACCTTGAGCGAATATCTTGTTGACTACGCTACGCCCGAAGTCGCCGCCAAGGGCTGGAAGGTGATAGAAAACAACCTTTGCAACGTGGATGAGCAGTTCCGCGACGAACTACTGAAACGTATTGAACGCATCAAACAGGGCGAACGCGACCTCTATTTCTAATCTTCGTTTATCCTTACCTTGTTTATAACCGGCAGTCAGACAGCTATTTGTCTGGCTGCTTTTTTGTTATGGAAACGGCAGACAGTTTGTTGTTTATTGCTGTTTGGTAAAAATTGAAAAAAAGGGGAATGTCTTCCGCAAGGCTTGATAAATAAGGGGTGAGGAAGAGGTTTTCAAAATCCAAGCACCCTTCGTTTTGTGGATTTAAGTTCCGATAATAGCGATTTTGGGTTAATGTCTGATAATTCTGATTGTGTTAAAATAAAGCGTAAAAGGCGGAAAGTCTTGGCGTTCAGATGCTTTCGGGAGAAAATTTTTATGCTCTGGTTTCGTAATATGGCATCGTCGAGCGCCAAGTGTTAAATCATTTTGAACGGCGGTTCTGAATCACTGCAATCAGATTGAAGATGAAGACGATAAGGCCGATCACGGTATAAATGAACGCCATACATATTGCCTGACCTCGGCCGAAGTATCGGAGGAAATCGCAAAAGTATATATCGTACAAGAGGCACAGACTGATTATGGGGAAGAGCGCTAAGACTCCTATATTTAACCAGTTAAGTCCTCTTAGTAGCCGTGTGTGCCATGCGATTTTTCTCTCCTTGATCAAAACAAGCATCGTCCAGCTCATTAAAAAATTAATCAGTATCACTCCGAGTATCATAGCTATCCGGTTTGAAATTTAGGATCTTCTATTTCTGCTCATTTCACGCCGCCCCTCTGAATTTTGCGAAGTCCGTTAAACAAAATCTAAAGAAAACGACGCTGCAAAGTTACATATTATTTTTTCATTTCCAATAGCTTGGCGAGATTTTTCTGGGAAGTAATATGTTGATATTCGATGTGTTATATAAATCAGTCTGCTCCGGATTTTTGAGCTTCAATGCCTGATGATTTTGATGTCGCACGTATCATTAGGGAAGAAACAAAGCGACTTCGTTTTGAATAATTTTCAATTTTCAACTTCCACTTTCCAATTTAATTCGTATTTTTGCCGCTCAATTTGCAAATACATCGTACGATATGAAAAAAATAGTCGCAATTTCTTTTTTGGCTGCCGCAGTAGTCTTCGCCGTTTCCTGTAAGCGCGACTGCGTATGCACCGGTTATCATCCGACTACGGAAGAAGCCAACGAAACCCATAATTATGGCAAAATGACCAAAGAACAGTGCCAAGACAAACAGTTCAGAATGAACAAAGACACTGCTTTTGTCACCAACAAACAGTAACTATTGTTCCGTTACATATTTTACAATTTTACTTTCCTCCACTCCGCGATAGTCGAGGGCTTTGATGATTTTACCGTCTTTTACCACCAGAAATGTCGGGAAAGAACCATAGACCATGTCAACCGCCAATGCCGGACTGATGCGGTAGGCATCGTGTTCCCAACTTTTGGTTATGCGTAAGAATCTGGCGCAGTGCGGATAGTTCGGTCCCCACATCCAAAATTGTAAATGATTGGCAGGTAGATTGTTGCGCTCGAAAATGTTGTGCATTAACTCGCAACTCTGCTTGCAGTATTTGCACCCCGAACTTACCACGGCAATGATGTAGGTGCCTTTCTGTTCTTGATAATAATTCGTGTCAACGCGGAAGGTGACCGTGTCTTTCGCCGCATCATATTTTATGTCCGTAAAATGCAGCGATACCAACGAATCGGTGATGGCCTTTTCAAACGTTGGCGTTGACACCAAGTCGTCGCGTGAAAAGATCTTGTTGAAAATGGCGTTCGGCGGAAAACAGACAAACGTCGCTGCAAAAATCGCCAGTCCGGAAATACTGTAAATTACGATTTTAAGCCATTGGGGATAATTGTTTCCATCGCAAAAAACGTCGCGGTCGGGCACCAAACCGCAGCGGAAACGCTCTTTCCCGTCTTCATCCTTCAGCCACCCCAAGCACAAACTGCGGTCGCATTTGCCGTAAACAAGCATCAAAACACCCAAAAGTGCCACGTTTTTGATGATGGAAACCCATGGTTTTACCTCAATAATGTCCCCAAAACAGTGGCAGTTTTCGTCATTTCGGAAAATGGAGACGTAAATCAAAAAAAGTGTGAACGCCGCCATCAGTCCGGTCGCCGTCCACCAGGTCCATTTGTACTTCTCTTTCGTGATCAACAGAAGTCCCAACACCATCTCAAAGGCAATGAGCAGACGCGCCGCAATCTCCGTCAAAACAAACGAAAATATCTTAAAACTATATACATAGATGACAAAGGTGTCCAACGAAAGCACCTTCATGACGGCGCTGGCGATGAACATCAGACCAAGTAGGATTCGAATGCTGTTTTGGGAGATAAAGAGTGCTTTTCTCATGATAAAAAAAGTTAAATAGTGGGTATGGCGTTGATGAGTGTGCGAGTGTATTCGGTTTGCGGCTGCCGATAGACGGCGTCGGCTTCGTTCATCTCCACAATCTCACCGAATTGCATCACCGCCATACGGTCGGACATGAATTTCACGACGGAAAGGTCGTGTGATATAAAGATATAGGTGAATTTATACTCCTGTTTCAGCTCATTGAGCAGGTTGAGCACCTGCGCCTGCACCGACACGTCAAGGGCGGAAACGGACTCGTCGCAGATGATGAACCTGGGGTTGACGGCCAGTGCGCGCGCGATGGAAATGCGTTGACGCTGCCCGCCGGAAAATTCGTGCGGATAGCGATAGAAATGGTCCGCGTTCATCCCCACCCGTTCCAACAACGCCATCACACGCTCGCGCCGCTCCTTGTTGTTGGCGTACAAACCGTGAAACTGCATTGGCTCCATAATTGTGTCGCCAACTGTAAGGCGTTGGTTTAATGATGAATACGGATCCTGTAGGATGATTTGTAAATCCTTGCGATAAATACGCATCTGCCGTTGTGAAATGTGGGTGATGTCTTTCCCTTTGTAGAAAATCCGCCCGTCGTCGGGTTCGATTAAGCGCAGCAGCGTGCGTCCGAGTGTCGTTTTCCCACAACCCGATTCACCGACCAACCCGAGCGTCTCGCCTTCGTAAATGTCTAACGATACGTCTTTTAGCGCATATACATATTCGCGTTTGGCAAAAAGTTTTTCCTTGCGCAACGGGTATCTTTTGGATAAATGTTCGATTTTGATGAGCGGTTCGCCCTGGTACAAATGTTTGTGCCGTTCGGCGCGTTCCGCCTCCGTCACCTCGGTAAAGGTGACAAGCGGACTGGCCTCGCCGTTGTCGTGTGCCTTGAGGAAGTCGCTGACGGTCGGTAACTGGTGCAACCGTCGGTCGAGCGAGGGGCGACAGGCGATAAGTCCTTGCGTATATGGATGTTGCGGATGGTCGAAAATGTCCTGCACCTTGCCTTTTTCCACCACTTCGCCATGGAAAAGCACGGCCACTTCGTCGGCGATTCGCGCCACTACGCCCAAATCGTGCGTGATGAAGATGACACTGATGCCGTATTTTTTCTGCAGACTGCGAATCAGTTCGAGGATGCCTTTTTGCACAGTGACGTCGAGTGCCGTGGTGGGCTCGTCGGCGATGAGGATGTCGGGATTACAACTCAGCGCCATAGCAATCATCACGCGCTGTTTCTGGCCTCCGGAGAGTTCGTGCGGGTAGGCGCTGAATATTTTTTCGGGGCGGGGGAGCATTACCTCCTTGAAAAGTTCGATGACGCGCGCCTTCGCCGCCTCTTTCGTCAGTGTGGTGTGCAGTTGCAGCGCCTCCATAATCTGTTCGCCGCACCGAATTACCGGATTGAGCGAGGTCATCGGTTCTTGGAAAATCATGGCGATACGCGCTCCGCGTATGCGGCGTAACTCCTTCTCCGACAGCGCCAACAAGTCGATTTCCTTGTCGGCTTTGGCATCCGTAAAAGTGATGCTGCCGCCCAGCACGCGCACGATTTTCGGGTTGATGAGCCTCATCACCGACAGCGCCGTCACCGACTTGCCGGAGCCCGATTCACCGACAATGCCCAGCGTTCGCCCCTGCGGCACCTCAATGGTGACGTGGTGCAAAATGTGCTTCCATTCGTCATCATTTTTCAGGTCGAGCGAGAAATCTTTGATTTCCAGTGCGTTCATTGAGTATTGTCTTTTTTATTCTAAAATTATAATTTGACGATGGTTACGCCGTAGCCGCCGAGTTCGAGCGGCTCGTCGGTAAACGAGATGACCTCTTTGCGGTGTGACAGCTGTTCGCGTACCACTTTGCGCAAAATGCCGTTCCCCTTGCCGTGCAAAATGCGCACTTCGTGAATGCTGAGCAGCACCGCTTCGTCGATGTAGGGTTCCAACATCGAGATGGCTTCGTCGGCACGCGCGCCGCGCAGGTCCAACGTCGGATTGAAATCGGCAACCTTCTGGTTCATCAGGTCGCTTAGTGTGCCGACGCCCGACATGCGCACTCCGTGGCGTTTCACATCCTTCGCCTCCTTCTTGCTGATTTTGGTCAGCTTTTTCAATGAGGTTCGGAAGGAAACGGAGTTGAAATTCACCACCACGTCTTGGCCGTTGATACTATCGACTTCGCCAACGGTTTGAATATCAATCATAAAGACAGAATCGCCCACGCGGATTTCGGTGTCTTCCACCTTCTTTTCCGCTTTGGGCTGTAGTGGTTTGGTGAATTTGAGCGGTACCGCCGGCTTCGGCCCTTCCTTTTTCTCGAAATTCTCAATTTCGGAATGCATCTGTGCCTTTGCCTTTTCGGCTTCCTTGCGGATGGCACGCGTTTTTTCGGGCTCTGCCTTTGCCTCTTTAATATCGCGTATCGTCTTTTCTATCAGCTTGTTGGCATTGTCGATTATTGCTGTTGCCTGATTTTTGGCCTTCTGTAAAATCTCCTTTCGGTGCTTCTCCAACTCGCCGAATTTTTCTCCGTATTCGGTCACCATCTTCGCCAACTGGTCATCTGCGGAACGCACCATTTTCAGCTTTTCGTCAATTTCCAGCTTCGCCACCTCAATCTCCTGCAATTTTCTTTCGTAGTCGATTTGTGCGGTTCCTGATTTTTCAATTGCACTGTCGATAATTTCCTGAGGAAAGCCAATCTGTTTGGCGATTTCGTAAGTGAACGAGCTGCCCGGATTGCCGACCTTCAGCATAAACAGCGGTCGTAACAGATTGGTGTCGAATAACATAGCGCCGTTTACGGATTCCGGATATTTGTCCGGGAACATTTTGAGGTTCCCGTAGTGCGTGGTTACAACGCCGAAAGCACCGCTTTTGTAGAAGGCTTCCAATGCTGCTTCCGCCATCGCCGCACCTAATGTCGGCTCCGTTCCCGAACCGAATTCGTCAATCAAAAACAACGATTTTTCGTTCAGATTTTCCAACATCACCTTGAGATTGCGGAGGTGCGAACTGTATGTGCTGAGGTCGTTTTCAATGGATTGCTCGTCGCCCATGTCGATGAAGAAGTCGGAAAAGACGCTCATCTCCGACTGCTCGTCGGCGGGTACCAGCAAACCGCATTGCAACATGTATTGTAAAAGCCCTATCGTTTTGAGACATACGGACTTGCCGCCAGCATTCGGTCCGGAGATAATCAGGATGCGTTGTTGGGGCACCAGTTCGAGGTTCAACGGTTGGACATTTTTATCTAATGTTTTGAATTTCAGAAATAAAAGGGGATGAACGGCTTTGTGCAAATGCAAGACGGGCGTGTTCATCAGGTGCGGGAGGCCGGCTTTGACATCGATGGCGAACAGCGCTTTGGCGCGTACAAAGTCGATGTGACCGATAAAACGGTGATATTCGCGCAAGTTGGGAATGGAAGTGCGGATTTCGTTGGTGAGATTGGTGAGGATTCTGATGATTTCGCGCTTCTCCGCATTGATGAGGTCGCGGAGTTCGTTGTTGGCGGCGAACACCTCCGTCGGCTCAATGAACACCGTCTGGCCGGTGGCGGATTCGTCGTGGATGAAACCCTGCAACCGACGCTTGAACTGCGCCTGCACCGGAATACAGAGACGGCCGTCGCGAATGGTCATCTCTGCATCTTCCTTCGCAATGCCGTCCTGCTTCGCCTGGTTGAGGAGTTTGCGAATGCGCTTGTCGGCATCGTTGGAAATGTGGATAATCGAACTTTTTATGCGGCGTAACTCTTCCGAAGCATCATCACGCAAACCGCCCTTTGGATCCAAAATACGGTTGATGGATGCGAGTAACTCTTTCTCTAACAGAATGTTCTCGCAAATCGCCCACAGGTTCGGATATTTGTCGTCGTCGTGGCGCACACGGAAATATACCACCGCGTCAATGACCGCCTGCACCAAAGCGCGCAGTTCGGCCAGCTCGTCCAACTCAATGTAGGTTCCGTCGATGGCAATGTGCGCCAACACCGGCAGCAGGTCGTTGTACTCGTGCGCCGGAAACGGGTCGTCCATTAAAAGAACTTGTTTGAACTCGTTGGTCTCCAATAAGTTGATTGTGATGTCGTCCAGCGTTTGGCCATAATGCATGGCCTCCACTTCTCGCCGCCCCATCGCGCTGATGCAACGCGCCGACAACAATTGACGTATTTGGTCAAAACCTATTTTTTCTTCAAATGACTCCGGATAAAACACAACAAATTCGCTAAAAAGTTTGGGTGCAAAAGTACAACTTTTTAACGGATTTTTTGTGCTTAATCGATGTGTGCCGTTTGGTAGCCGATTAATCGGTCGTAGGCGCCGCCCTCATCTTGCAGATAAAGCAAGATTAGGTATTCGTTGCGGGTTTCCCAGTGGCTGCCCTCCACGGTGGTTTCGTCAATGACTTTTTTCCCTTTGGGAACAAAAACGTATTGATAATTATAGTAGCCTTGTTTTAGGAAAAGTGTGGTTTCCATCGCACCAAGAGACTGATTATAAGTCATTTCCGCTTCGGGAAGAATGCGCCAGTCGGTGAGCTCGCCGAAGACGTAAACCTTGCCGCCTTCCAGCGGATAGTCGCTGCGCAGCGTGAAGTGCGTGTTGACGTATTCTTCGCGGTTGGCGCCTTCATAGTCTTCGGTTTTGTAGTAGCAGCGGCCGTTGGCGGTCGTGCCCGACACGTATGGCCCGTATGGGCGAGCCAGATCTTCCAAAACGTATGCGTGGTTGTCGCCTCGCTCCAAGCCGGAGGAGACAATGCGTGCGCCGTTGTATTTCAGACTTTTGGTATCAAAAACGCGGAATTCGGAGCCGCCGTTGAAGGTGTTGCTGTTGTCGTCATAGTCGAAACTGTACTCACCGGGTTTGCCGGAGTGGTAGCGCAAACCGAGGATGGCGTTGTCCCAGCGGCCGTTCTGAACGATGCTGGCGTGCAAATACAGCGAGGGATTGCGAATAGACCAGTTGCCCGTATTGGCCACAAAGTCAACTTCTTGCTTCGAATACATGACGCTTACGTCGGAGGCACGGTGAACGGTGGCGGAGATGCCCGCGGTGTTGGGCTCGAGCACCGCAAAACGCCGCGTCAGCACCGGGTTGTCCTGCGTGTCATCGTAAACATACAGAATGTAGTTGCCCGATCGCGTGATGCGCATCATCTCGCCCGGAAAGGTGAGCGTGTAGTGCGTGTAGTTGGTGATCGTGTTGAAAGAATAACTGTATTCCGTGATCTCATCCTCCATAAAGCCGTCAAGGTACTCAATCTGGTTCATCCCGTCGGGCTTCCAATCGTGCGTGCAGTGGATGAAAGTGTATTTCAGATAGCGCCCGTCACCTTCCAAATCGTCAAACGTGAGCGTCAGCTTTTCACTGCTATGCAGCGTAAAAATAGGGAAACCCATCTGATAACTTGAATGATACAACTGAACGCTGTGGATGCCTTTGGCATAAATCATATCGGTAAATGATATCTGACTGAAATCCTGTGCGCGTAAGGCGAAAACGGTCAGACAGCAGAATAGTAGGGCGATTTTTTTCATGAAAATGTGATTTTTCTATTAAAACGGCAAAAATACGATATTTATTGAATTGTTGAGATGCTGATTTAGAGTCGTTGAATTTTCATCGCGGCCATCGTGTTAAGGAATCTTCTAATTAAAATCATAACCGACTTGGGATTTATGATGGAAAAACGAGAACGACGAGAATGATGAGAACAACGAGAATGAATGGGTTGGCCATTATATTTCCAATCCCGACTTGAAAAGTTGTAGGTCAAAAGTCGCAGGTCTCCATTATAGCAAGAAAAAACAGTCAGCGAAAGTTGAGTTTTTATTACTACTGTCCGATAAAAGTTGAAAAAGGAGGAAATGAATTTTTCAATGCATATTTTGTTTTTTGCAGGTTGAAAAATGTTTACCCAATAAAAAATAATTGCTTATTTTTGCTGCCGATTGAAGAATCTGATTTTATGGAGAAAAAATTTTTCGCACACGAAACCGCCGTTCTGGACGCTGGCTGCCAAATTGGTGAAGAAACCAAAATATGGCATTTCTCTCACTTGATGTCCGGTTGTGTGATTGGCAGAAATTGCAACATCGGTCAAAATGTGTTTGTGGCTGATAATGTGATACTTGGAAATAATGTGAAGGTGCAGAACAACGTTTCGATATACTCGGGCGTGATTTGCGAAGACGACGTTTTCCTCGGCCCGTCGATGGTTTTTACGAACGTCGTCAACCCGCGCAGCGCGGTCTGTCGCAAAGGCGAATATGCTGTCACACGCGTTGGCCGCGGCGCCACCATCGGCGCAAATGCCACCGTCGTCTGTGGGCACCAGATTGGTGAGTACGCCTTCGTCGGCGCCGGCGCCGTCGTTACACACGACGTGCCGCCATTCGCCCTCGTCGTTGGTACGCCCGCCCGGCAAATCGGCTGGATGAGCCGACACGGACACCGCCTTCACTTCGATGACGCCGGCATCGCCGTCTGTCCCGAAACCAACGAACGCTACCGCCTCACCGACGGACGTGTCACTCTGGAATCCTGCTGATTTCCTCTGTTAAAAAATGCAAAATCTAATACCTCTCGTATGGCCACTTCCGCTATGATTTTCGCTGCCGGCCTCGGCACCCGCCTCTATCCGCTGACACAAGACCGCCCCAAAGCGCTGGTCGAAATCCACGGCGTGACTCTGTTGGAAACCGTGATTCGCAAAGTTATTGCCGCCGGTATCAACGACATCGTCGTTAACGTGCATCATTTCAGTGATTTAATGAAAGATTTCATCGCCACGCATCCCTTCGATGCACAAATCCGAATCTCCGATGAAACCGACTTCCTGCTGGATACCGCCGGCGGTCTGAAATTTGCCGAACCATTGCTCCAAAACGCCGACAACATCCTGCTGCATAACGTCGATATCTTATCCAATATCAATCTTAATAAGTTGATTGATTGTCACTTAAAAAACAATGCGCTGGCGACGTTGGCGGTCCGGCAGCGCGAAACTTCACGCTATCTCATTTTCGACAAGCCCACCATGCGGCTGGGCGGTTGGCAGAACGTGAAGACCAACGAAAAAAAAGTGGCCCGCCCGATGACGGAAGAACTGCCCTTGGGGTTCAGCGGCATCCACGTGGTGCGCCGCGATATCCTGGACCATATCCCCGCCAATCAGAAACTCTCCATGACGCCGCTCTATCTTGATTTGGCTGATAAATATCTGATACAAGGATATTTACATCAAGAGGACGAATGGATGGATGTGGGGAAATATGACGATGTGGTGAAATTGATGTCGGAAAAATAAAGGTTGTTTGTATGAGCATTAGTAAAAATAAAATAGCAGAAATCAAGAAGTTGGCGCAGAAGAAGTTCCGCGAGGAGAGTGACTGCTTCATCGTTGAAGGTATCAAGTCGGTAAGTGACTTGCTGCACTCTAAACTGAAAGTGGTGGAGGTGTTTGCGACGGTGTCGTGGCTGGCGGAACATGCCGATTTAACAAAAAATGTGAATGTTGTGCCGGTCTCCGAAACCGAGTTGGAGCGCATCACCGCACTGACGACCCCGCAGCAGGTACTCGCCGTCGCCCAACGTCCGCATTATTCGCTCGCCGACATCGACTTCGCCGACGCACTGCTCGTCCTCGACGGCATCCGCGATCCCGGCAACCTCGGCACCATTGTGCGCACCGCCGACTGGTTCGGCTTCAAACAAATCGTCTGCTCACCCGACAGCGTCGAACTCACCAACCCTAAGGTGATTCAGGCCACCATGGGGTCGTTTTCACGAATGAAAGTGCTCTATCTCAACTTGCCCGACTTTTTGAAAAATGCCAAGATAAAAGGGAAAATCTACGGCACCTTTATGCAGGGAAGGTCTATTGAAACCGTTGACTTTCAGCAAAATGACGTTCTAATAATAGGCAATGAGGGAAAGGGTATCAGCGCAGAAGTCGAAAAACTGGTGACTGACAAAATCCACATTCCCTCATTTGCCCACAGCGCCGACCATGCTGAGTCGTTGAATGCCTCCATCGCCGCCGCCGTGGTTATGTACCGATTCAGAATGTAACGTACGCCGCCGTCTTAGTCGAGGATATGGCCCAGCAAGGCGCGGAATTCCGGGAACGGCTGGTGCGCGTCGCGTTCGATGATGATGGTTTTCAATCCGGCATACGGGCGTACGCGGGCATTGACTTCTTCGATATCCGCATCAGCGCCAAAGTATTCAGGTACAAAGTATTTCCAGAATTTGTGAGCTGTTTCGTTGCTCATGTGGAATACCTCTTCCACAAATTCGTCGGAGTCGTAGCAGCAGCAGAGTTGCACCATGCCGAGGTCGAACAGCGGGTTTCCGTAGGCAAAGTCGCCCAGGTCAATGAAGTAGTTGTTCGTGCCGTCGGTGATGGCGTTGCTGAACTGGAGATCGCCGTGGATGGCGGTGTCCGCATCGGGAGTGGAATCAATGAAAGCGGCGATTTTGCTTTTTTGGTCTGCCGTAAAAAACGGATTTTCAGCCAAATCCTTCTTGTAGGAATCTTTCACGCTGGTGAATTGGTCGGTGGGACAAACGGTGGAGTGCAGTTTTTTGCACATTTTGGCAAATTCGCG
>JAKSMF010000032.1 GCA_024400775.1 Bacteroidales bacterium
AAGTCGAGGTAGCTGACGAGTCAGTCGAAATTGACGAAGTCGGCGAGGTGGCCTTCTGCACGCCACATCTCTATCAGTTTGGGAATGAAGTAGATACCCGGTTCAACCGTCATTACCATACCAGGTTCGAGGTGACGGGCCATACGCAGATTGCAGGTGCCGAAGATGTCGCTGCGCTTGAATTCGTCGTTGTAGCCGACGTAGTCTTCGCCCAGTCCTTCCATGTCGTGGACGTCCAAACCGAGTTGATGACCCAAGCCGTGGGGGAAGAACAATGCATGCGCACCCAGACGAACGCCTTCCTTCACGTCACCCTTCATCAGGCCGAGGTCTTTCAAGCCCTGCATCACGATTTCGGCAGCGGCAAAATGAATGTCACGGTAAGGTGTGCCGGCTTTCACCAAGTTGATGCCTTCCATGTTGGCCTTCAACACGATTTCATAGATATCTTTCTGTTTCTGAGTGAATTTGCCGTTAGTCGGATAGGTACGGGTTTTGTCGGAACAGTAGTTCATCAATCCTTCGACGCCGGCATCCATCAACAACAGTTTGCCATCTTGCAAAGCCACGTTATGGTCGGTGTTGTGGAAGATTTCACCATGCTGCGTGAGGATGATCGGGAAGGAGAAACCGGTTCCTTCGCCATTGGCGACACCGTCGGCCAGGCCCACCAGATGATGTTCCGTAGTGCCCACCTTCGTATTGTGCATCACCGTGGTGTGCATGTTGTACGCCATGTCGGCAGCCTTCTCCATCTCTTCGATTTCGCGAGCTTCCTTAATCGAACGCATAGAGATGATGGCCTTGTGAAGTTCGATGGAGGCGAAATTCTTGATTTCGTTCACATTCTTTTTCAACAAGTTAGCCATCGTAATCTGATGGTCGAAGCGGTAGGGTTTGGTAAAATGCACCTTGCGGGAGGCATTCTGGTCGAGATAATCCTGCAATTTCGCCATCGGCATGGATTCCGTAACGCCGACCATTGCCGCCAACGTGCTGATGGAGGGCTGGTCGCCCACCCAGATGATGTCGTCAATGGTGAAATCGTCGCCAAAGAGGATGGTGCGGTTGTTATCAACATCAATGATGGCAGCCAACGAAGGCGCAGTAAGACCGAAATAATAGATGAAATTGCTGTCCTGACGGAAGTTATAGCAGTTGGCAGGGTAATTCATCGGAGAATCGTTGTTGCCTAAAAAGAGGAGCAGGCCGGAGCCCATCTTACGTGCAAGCGCTTCGCGACGCGCCACGTAAACTGATTTTTCAAATAGAGGATTCATTATCGTTAATTTTTTTGATGATACTATTATTATAAAAGAGGCGCAAAGATACAACTTTTTGATTGAAAAAAGAGAATTTCCAGTGAATATTCATTTGTCCGTTATTTTACTGAAAACAAATGTGAATTTACAAAAAAAATCTTGTTTTTTTATAAAATTCATAACAATCTTCGTATATTTGCACTTTAATTTTAAAACCAACAAAATTCATTTTATTATGAGAAAGCTATACACCCTTTTCGCTGTTGTTATGGCTATTGTATTAACTATCAGCACGTCAGGCACCATTATGGCGCAAAATATCGTAGTAGATGACACCAATCCCTATTACGAAAGTTTTGAAGACACCACCTTCAACAACTGGAGCGTTGACACCCTCATTGGCGCAACACTTTGGACGTTGAGCAGCACGCAGGCATATACCGGCGCGCAAAGTGCGCACTACGGCGGCTGGGCTTCCGGAAACGAAGCCATGCTCATCTCCCCCGTGCTCGACCTTTCGGGCATCACCGGCACCGCCAAACTCACCTTCTTCCGAATGCAGAACGCCACACTGCTTAGTCCGACACGCCTGCACGTCTATTACCGCACCAACATCGCGGAAGACTGGATTCTTTTAGCCGACTACACATCCGCCGTTTCTCAATTCACCGAAACCGACATCTATCTGCCCGGCAAACCTGCTTGGTTCCAAGTGGCCTTCAAAGGTACGGATGCTTTCAACATGAACGGTGCTTATATCGACGATGTCACCATCAGCAACGAACCCGGCTGCCTTACACCGCTACAGCTGACGGCCAGCGACATCACCAGCACCTCCGCCAAACTTCAATGGAACATTCAGGGGAGCGAAAACGACTGGAACATCGAATATTGTCCGACCGGATTCGCCATCGGCACCGGCACCTCGCTGAGTGTCAACAATATACCGATGGCTAATCTAACAACACTGGTTCCCGGTACGGCATACGAAGCATACGTCCGCGCCAACTGCGGCGGCACTACCTCTCCGTGGACCGACGCCGTCGCCTTCACAACACCGTGCGACGCCATCACCATTACCACCTCATCGCCTTACACCGAAGACTTCACCAGCTACACCGCTTCCAACGCCGTCGGCACGGCAGGCGAAATGCCCAGCTGCTGGCGCAGCATCTATAGCGGAGCCACCGACGGCTACGAACCCAAAGTCTTTAACGGCACCTACACGCCGACGGTCAGCGACAACGCACTCGCCATCACCAGCGGTGTCAGCACACTTTTCGGCCTCATCACGCTGGCCAACGCCGGCACCGACAACTACGTCATCCTTCCCGAATTCACCAACACATTGGATGAGCTGCAAATCCTCTTCAACACCGCTATGTCCACCGACACCGCCGGCGTGCTCACCCTCGGCTTCATGAGTGATCCCGCCAACAGCGCTTCCTTCGTTGACATCGTCGCCATCCCGAGCAACAACTACGCCACCGACCGTCTGGTCAGCCATATTTTGGATTTGAATGCCTATCCGCAGTGTGCCAACACACACGGCGTACTCGCCTTCCGCTGGAGTGATGCCAGCACGACGGCCACCTCCACCTGCTGTCTTGACGACCTCACCGTTCGCATCGCGCTAAGTTGCGCCGAGCCGACCGACATCACCGTCACCAACATCTCCGGCGACGGAGCCGTCGTTGACTGGACGCCTGGCAATGCCAGCCAAAGCCAGTGGGAAGTTGAGTGCAACGGCATTCGCACCGTTGTTTCCACTCATCCCCACACCCTTACCGGACTGACATCCACCACCGAATACAGCGTGAACGTCCGCGCCATCTGCGGCGCCGACGACACCTCCTACTGGGCGACACCTGTCACCTTCATGACCGCCTGCCCCACCATCACCGTGGACGATGACAATCCATACACCGAAGGCTTCAACAGCAACGACATGGACTGCTGGCTGACGGAAGTACTTTCCGGCGGTGATGATTGGGAAATCGGCTACAGCGCACACGACGGTGCCTACGGCATCACCTATTCCAACTCGCTCTTCGGTGATATGTTGGGCACCAACGAACCCACCATCTTCGACTTCCTCTCCACAATTGGAAGTATGATGAACTTCGGCACCGGCTCCGCACGCCTCGTCTCCCCCATCCTTGACCTTACCGCCGTCAGCGGCACTGTAAAACTCACCTTCTGGCGCCGCCAATCCTCACTCATGGTTCCGCTCGACCTGCAAATCTACTATCGCACCTCCCCGACCGCCAACTGGGCCTACCTCGACCAGTTCACCACCGGCACTTCCAACTGGAATCGCGAAAGCATCACCCTGCCTAACCCGACTGCCACCTACCAAGTCTGCTTCCTCAGCTTTGTCGATATGGACAACATGGGCGACATCATGAACGGCATGGACCCGACACAATCCATGGACCTGAGCAGCGTCATCGACATTGACGAAATCCGCATCGGTCTCTCCGGCGATTGCGACGTGCCTGAAAACGTAACCGTTTCCGATATTACCGAAACCAGTGCAACCATCACCTGGACTGCGGGCAACGCCTCTTCCTGGAACATCGAGTACGGCCCGACCGGCTTTGCCCACGGAGCCGGCACCACCGTTGTCGCCAACAACAATACTTATACCTTTACCGGCCTGACGCCAGCCACGGCCTACGACGTCTATGTGCAGGGCAACTGCGGCGGCGACAACATCAGCGACTGGAGCAGCGTCGCAACCTTTACAACCAACATCGTCATCGAAGGCATTAGCGAGTACGCCCACACCGTCAAGGTGTTCCCGAACCCGACCAGCAATTCCGTGAATATCGAATGCACACTTTCCGACATTCAGAACGCAGAAGCTCAGGTTTACGATATTTATGGCAAATTATTGATTAGCAATGTTATAAATAACGAAGTATCCACCCTCAATCTCATTTCCTTGGCAAACGGCATCTACGTTTTGCGCGTCATCGCCGACGGCCAAATCATCGCTAACACCAAGTTGGTGAAAAAATAGTGGGATTGTGGCAAAATCATGGCACAATGGTGGCATGGTTATAACAAAAATATAGCGGCAAATCATCGTTTGCCGCTATATTTTTATGGACATGTCCCCTTCCATCTTGTAATCGTAATTTATGTGCTCATTTTATGGGATATCTGATCTTCTCCGCCTACGGCGTAAAACAAGAAATGCGCAATTTCGAAGAAATTACAAGAAAATTTAGTTGCTTTGTAAAATGATTTTCTTACAATTTCCTCGTAATTCCCCCCCGTATTCCCTCTGTCACGCCGTCAAGTCAATTTCCATCTTTCATCTTTCATCTCTCTCAATTCTCATCTCTCATCTCTCAACTAAAAAGGGGCAGCCATCACGACCGCCCCTCTTCCTGTTACTAGGTTCGTTCGGCATCACCCGACTTTACTTCTTTACGGTCGTCATCCACAGGCCATGCATGTTGCAGTATTCATAGACAGCGGTCGGCTTTTCCGAACTGCGGAACACCACACTGGGTTGGTCGCCGGGACGAAGATATGCGATTTGTCCGCCCTTGGCAGTCTCCAGATAGATGAATTGGATGAAGTGCTCGTCCAGCATCGGATGCGGAACGCTGCCGACTTCCACCTTGTACATGTCTTCACCGAGGCAGGTCACCACGGGAAGGTGTTTTTCCATTCCGGCCTCCGCCGTCTGCGGAACCAGTTTTTCCATAGTTTCTCCGCAGCACTCTACTTGCACTCCGGAATCCATGACCTTGACGATCACATTGCCGCACATTTCGCAGCGATAAAATTCAGTTTTCATTTTTAATTGGTTTTGGGGTTTATAATAATGTTTTTGTACTACTTAATAACATCCAAAGGGGGAAGGATGTTTTCAGTTTTTGCTGTTTTTTTGTTTGTTTGGAATCATTTTTGAAAAGACAGGTTATGCCGCCAACCGCAGGTCGTCGTCAACGACCGTAATGCCTTCGAGACCGAGTTTACGTTTGAGGAGGATGGCCAGTTTGGGCGAAATGAATGCCGGCAACGTCGGACCGACATGGATGTTTTTGATGCCGAGGGAGAGCAGTGCCAGAAGCACGATGACCGCCTTCTGCTCGTACCAAGCGATGTTATAGACGATTGGTAACTCATTGACATCAGCTACTTTAAATAAATCGCGAAGTGCGAAGGCCGTCAGCACCCACGAATAAGAATCGTTGCACTGGCCCGCATCCAGCACGCGCGGGATGCCGTCGATTTCGCCCAGATGCAATTTGTTGTACCTATATTTGGCACAGCCAGCGGTGAGGATGATGCAGTCTTTCGGCAGCTTATAGGCAAATTCGGTGTAATACTCGCGGCTGTGCATACGCCCGTCGCAGCCCGCCATCACCACGAATTTGCGGATGTGGCCTTTCTTCACCGCTTCGGCTATTTTGTCGGACAGCTTCGCCACTTGGTCGTGGGCAAAACCGCCGACGATGGTGCCGCGTTCCAATTCCGCGGGCGGCTGGCATTGCTTCGCCATCTCAATGATGGGCGAAAAATCCTTCCACCCGTCACCGTCCGCCGCAATATGCCGACAGCCAGGAAAACCCGCAGAATTGGTGGTGAACATTTTTTCCCGATAGGGCGCACCGTCCACCGGCGGCACAAGACAATTGGTCGTAAACAGAATCGGGCCGTGGAAGGCGGAAAACTCCTCGCGCTGTTTCCACCAGGCGCCGCCGTAGTTGCCGACCAAATGCGGATATTTCTTCAAAAACGGATAGTAATGCGCGGGCAGCATCTCACCGTGTGTATAGATGTCCACCCCTTTGTCCTGCGTTTGCTCCAACAGCATCTCCAGATCGCGCAGGTCATGGCCGGTCACCAAAATGCCGGGCCGCGTTCCCACACCAAGGTTCACCTCCGTCACTTCGGGACGGCCGTAAGTGAAAGTGTTGGCCTTGTCAAGCAAGGCCATCGCTTCCACACCGTGCTGACCGGTTTCGAAAACCAGCGCCACGAGTTCGTCCAGATAAAGCATCTTCACCGTGATGTCGGAGAGTGCACGCTGAATGAAGGCATCCAAAGCGCCATCGCTGTAACCCAGATTGCGAGCGTGTTCCAAGTAGGCAGCCATGCCCTTCAATCCGTAAGTTATCAGCTCCTTCAACGAGCGAATTTCCGGATCAACGGTACGCATCGGACTGTAGTCAAGCGCTTTACTTTGATACGACTCCGGGCGACCGAACCAGCAGGTCTCATCTACCGCCGGCACCCCGATATGGGCGGTGAAGGCAGT
Organism: Bacteroidales bacterium; assembly: GCA_024400775.1. Lineage (GTDB taxonomy): Bacteria > Bacteroidota > Bacteroidia > Bacteroidales > WCHB1-69 > UBA1756. The sequence continues at coordinate 6,544 of JAKSMF010000032.1, forward strand.
CACCAACAATTGGTCACGCATTTCAAAAGCTGCGGTCACCTTGCGCCGAATGACGTCCTCGTCAAAATTCGCATTGGTGATCGTAGTGAAAAGAGCATCATCAACGAAATGCGCCACCTCCGTCGGCACCTGCATGTTGTGCTGCCGCAACGAAGTCGCCACCACAGCAATACCGCGCGTGGCAAAAAGCAACATGTCCATCATCGCGGCGGTAGAGGCCTGCTTGCCGCAAACACCGGCCTTCGTACAACCAGTACCTTTGGCCGTTTCTTGACATTGAAAACAAAACATCTTTTCCATAATCTATTTATTTTGGGATGAATAAAAGGGTTTGAGATTCTCATCGAAATCACGACGCAAAAATACAATGATGATTTTCTATTGAACAAATCTAATTATTTCATTTTATTATTGATAAAAATAATAAAAGAAAATCCATCCTCAAAAAACTTTATTTTAAATATATACAAAAGAATAATAAGCAAAGCGAACTTTTTTTTATCGCATATCACAATATCTTTATAGATTTTATCAATAGAAAAATATATTCAAAGCATGATATTCTATTGAAAAAAAATTCTACTTTTGCCGCGCAAAAAGAAATTTTTATGACACTTCAGCAATTAGAGTACGTTTTGGCGGTAAACAAATACCGTCATTTTGTGAAGGCCGCAGAGTCGTGCCAAGTCACGCAGTCAACGTTAAGTTCGATGATTCGGAAATTGGAAGAGGAATTGGACATTGTAATATTCGACCGCAATTCGCATCCGGTGCAGCCGACGATGGCGGGTGAGGACGTCATTCGGCAGGCGCAGGTGGTGATTTATAACGCGCGGCAACTGAAGGAGATGACGTTAAGTGAGCGACGCCGCACGTCCGGCGACCTCAACATCGGCATTACGCCAACGATAGCGCCGTACATCGTTCCCAAACTTTTCACCTACCTGCGACAGTATTATCCCGACATCAACCTGCTGCCGATTGAGTTGCACCGCAAGGGGAATATTGAACGTCTGAAACATGCCGAAATCGACATCGCCATCATGTCGATGCCCGAAAAGGACGACGAACTGCTGGAAATCCCGCTGTATCGCGAAAAGTTCGTGGCGTACGTCTCCCCTACCGACCCGTTGTTTAAGGAACAGGAAATATGTTATCGCACAATGCCTTACGAACGATTCTGGTCGTTGCGCGACGACATCTGTTTTCACAACCAAGTCGAAAACGCATTCTCGGAAAACGCGACTTCGACCTACGAATCGGGCAGTTTGGTGACGCTGATGCAATTGGTGGATGAAACCGGCGGCTTCACGACCATTCCGGAGCTGCACATTCCGCTGCTCACGGGCTTCCGTCGCGAGCGCATCCGTCCCCTCGTGGACCCCGTGCCGACGCGCCTCGTCTCCATGTTCGTGCGCCGCGACTACGTACGCGAAACCATCCTCAACATCGTCGCTGATGCCGTGAAAAGCATCGTCCCCGCCAAACTGATGGACGAACGAATCCTGAAATACCCGATAAGACTGTAAGTTATCTCGTTACGCAAAACTTCTGCGTCGTGCCGCTGGCCTTCAGAATGTACAAACCCGCGGGGAAAGCGGAAACATTCACCGAAACGACATCGTTTTCAGCGGTAAAGCTCTTCATCAATCGTCCCTGCATATCGAAAATTTCCACCTGAACGCCCGCCACGCCACTGATTTTCAACATATTGCTGACAGGATTTGGGGATACGGCGACTTCCGATTTCGAGAAATCAGTCACCGTAACATCATTATCATAATCGTAGATATAATCACAAATGTACTGCAAAACGTTGTTGTCGTCCATACCGTACCACTCTTCCAAAACGAAATTGTTGGTGTTGGTATAAACGCACGGACGAGGTTCTTCGGGAGTGTAAGGAATCACCGTGTTGGCCAGCAAAGTGTTGTTGAATTCATAAATTGATTTGGAAGTAACGTCATCGGTGGCGGAAAGTGTCTGATGCAGCACGCAGTTGCCGTTGGCGTCATACTCGAATTCCTGGCGGCCAGCATAATCCCAATAGCCGGCTTCGTAATAGTAATCGTTGATTCTCACCACTTTCCCGTTTTCATATTCATATTCCAACTTCTCGCTGGGTTCAAGCGATCCCCAACCGGAACTCCAAAGTTCCAGCACCAGACTCCCATTTTCATACTCATATTCAATAGTTTGCACCAAAGAGCCGCCCATAGTCAGATCCGTCTGCACCAACTGCCCATCCGTGTTATAATAATAGTTGTAAACGCCGCCCAGCTGCCACTCGTTAGAAAAGAAATTGTAATTCGTGCGGCTGTCGAGGCGACCTTGCGCATTATACGTATATTCTATATAATAGACGTGCTTCCACTGCGTGTCCAAAAACTGATAACCGTCATCACGAATCAGCTGACCAAGTTCGTTGTAATGCAGCGAATCGTGCAATTCTTCGTAGCCCGTCCACAAATGATACATGTCAATCACCTGATTCTGATCATTATAGGTGTAATTCACCATTTCATAATTGTCGGATGTGGAGTAACCGACCATGCGCTGTTCATAGGAACGGTGCGGCTCGTTAATACCGTATTGAAAGGGAGCAGATGCTGCATTGTGGCGTTGCTGACGCTGAGCAAAACTCATCATTACAATAAGACAAAGTGTCAAAATAAGAGCGATTTTTTTCATAAAAATTAAATTAATATTCAAGCGGCAAAAATAAAACTTTTTTTCGTTCATCTCAAATGAATGTTTGTTCATCGAATTTAGGTTTCCTCTTCACTGACGTGAAGGCAAATCCAGGAATCGCAGGATATACGGAAAATCCCGATTTTTAATTGGCCGCCATTATACTACAACCGCAAAAACATCGTTTAATAAGGTTAAAACTGCAACGATGAACCGAATTTCCCTTACAATATTGATGTTGTTTTCCGCATGGTTTTCATGCGCCTACGGCCAGCATGACACGACAAAACTGCCCACGGCCAACATGGAGGTCGCATGGAAAGCGACAGACCTTTGGAACATTGATGATGAATTGTGGCACAACGAGTACGACTGGATTTCCTACCAAATGAAGGTGGCGATGACGGAAGGCGAAGACAAACTGGCATTTCAGTGTTTTTTTGTCAACCGAACCGACAGCCTAATGTACTTCAACCTGTACAAATCGGGCATTGAGTTGGCGCGCATCGTGCTCACGCCCGACTCCGTCGTCTTCGTCAACAAACTGGAAAAGCAGTTTTATCGCGGCGGCTACGAGTTCTTCCGACACATAATCGGGCTGCCGCTTACCTTCCCGATTGTGCAGTCGCTACTGAACGCGCGCGACTTCCGCGGTTTCAGCGAAATCTATCACACCAACACCGACGGAGCGCTCACGCATTACATCTGGCCACAACGCACCCGCGGCGACATCAGCATTATGCAAGACATCGCCGTGGACACCAACAGAACGATAGTTCAAAACAGCATCACCGATCTCAAAAAAATGGTCGAAGCTGTCTTTAACTATCAGGATTACAGCTTTGAAGAACGCAATTTCAATCCCGACGGAGAGACCGCGAAGATGGACACATTGGCATTTTTCAAACGTCTGCAAATTTCAATGCCGGCGGGCGGCGTAAGCATCGATGCGGAAATCAAGAACCTGAAAGTCAACGTGCCCGGGCCAACCAGCATCAAGATTCCGGACAGTTTTACGGCAATAATCATGCACGAATAAGCGAGATGGGACAGAATAAGAACAATGTAGTAGCGATATTGGCGGGCGGAGTCGGCAGCCGCACCGGCAGCGGTGAGCCGAAACAGTTTTTGGATATGGCTGGAAAAACGCTGTTGGAGCGCACCCTCGACGCATTCGAAACGCATCCCGCCATCGACCGCATCATCGTGGTATCGCATCCCGACCATTTGGCGCGGGTGGAAGCGATACGCCAAGCCGGCGATTACCGAAAATGGCACGCGACAGTTCCGGGTGGGGCCGAACGCTATTTGTCGAGCGTAGCGGCGGTCGAAGCCTGCGCCGACATCGCCGACGGCAACCTGCTCATTCATGATGCAGCTCGCCCATTCGTCAGCCACGCCATCATCGACCGCCTGTTGTCCGCGTTGGAGGATTTTCCCGCCGTGATCCCGGTCATTACACTGAGCGACACTCTGCTGGAAGTTGACGAAAATTTCGTAAAATGTGCCAAAAACCGCGAAAACTTCCGTTTGGCGCAAACTCCGCAGGCCTTCCACTTACCCCTCTTCCGACAGGCCGCAATGCAGGCAAAGAAAGACACAAATATTTGTGTAACAGATGATTGCGGACTGTTTTCACTCTATTTCCCTGAATTAAGAATAAAAACCGTAGAGGGTGAAAAAAACAATCAAAAGTTAACTTATCCATCTGATATTGAAGAATTTGAAAAAAAATTCAAGAAAATTGACAAAAATGCTTGCACTGTAAAAAAATAATTGTATTTTTGCAGTCCCGTTTTGAGGGTAATAATCACAAAGAAAAGAATAGAGAGATGTCAAGAGTTTGTCAGATTACTGGAAAGAAAGCAATTGTTGGAAACTATGTTTCCCACTCTAATATTAAAACCAAAAGAACTTTTAAGCCGAATCTTCACACGAAGAAATTCTTCGTTCCTGAAATTAACGACTGGGTCGTTCTGAAGGTTTCCGCTAAAGCCATGCGCACGATGAATAAAAACGGCGTTTGGAATAGCATTCTTGAAGCAGATAAAAAAGGGGTTTTATAAAATTTTTGTTTGGGATTTTATGAAAAGACAGTCGCTCAAAAGGCGGCTGTTTTTTTTTCTTCTATTTCAAAAATTACTCGTACCTTTGCAGCCGTTAAATCCAAAAGCAATGCGTAACATTTTCAGCATTTTCCAATTCATCATTTTCGCAGTGACAGCGCTGTTGTTTGCCGCATGCGAAAAAGAGATTGAAGTGGAAACGCCTGATTATGAACGAAAGATTGTCATCGAAGGAAGCATTGAAAACGGTTCACCCGCCATGGTCATCGTCAGTCGCAGCGTACCTTACTTTGATCCGATGGACATCAACACGCTGATGAATGACGTTTTCATCCGCAACGCCGTCGTCACCGTCAGCTGCGACGGCCAGAGCGAACAACTGCACTTCGCACTTACGGAGGATTCGCCCGTGTATATGGCCTACGTCGGGCACAACATCATCGGCGAACCCAACAAACGCTACGACCTGCGCGTGGAATACGACGGCAAGGTCTATACTTCATCCACCACCATCCGCGAACCCTTCCGCCTCGACTCCGTGTGGCTGGCATTCCTTAACGACAAAGATACGCTGCCGACTTCCCGCATCAAGTTGACCGACAACCCCGCCACGCACGACTACTACCACTTCCGCATCAAAGTTCACGGAAAAAAACTACACGACCGTCTTTGGGTAACCAGCATGCCTGTCGCCTTCGACGATGCCACCTTCAACGGACAGACCGTCAACTATGAAATCCTGCGCGCCAATCCGTCATCTCTCTTCGCCGCCACCATGACCGAAGAGGAACAGCGTGAATACTACCGGCTTACATATCGCAAAGGCGATACAGTATATTTGAAAACCTCCATGTTGGATTACGATGCGTACCAATATTGGTCGGCAATGACGTACGAGTTAGCCATCGGCCAGAATCCGTTCATGAGCCCGGCGCCCGTGCCTTGCAACATCACCGGCGACAACGTCATCGGCGTGTGGTGCGGCTATGCCAGCACCATCGACACGCTGTATTACCCGGAGTAACTTCACACTTTACGAAAAACACACAAACCACTCTCGTTCATCGCTTGCTTTGAACGACAAACTCCTTGTGTAACATCAATTTAAGGATGCCGCGTAGATAGCCGACGCCATAGGAACAATGCAGTACGGCAAACAACATCGGCAGTTGGAACGCCATGGGCCAACAATGCTCTTTTACGGCACTTTTCACCCCGATGACAAACCCTAACAGCAAGTACAACGCAATGATGGCGAGGTAGATACAACAAATCCACTTACTGACGAAGGAGAGAGCCAAACCGAAAACCAACCCTAAAACAAAAAACATGGGAAAGAACTGGCGAAGTGTGGCCGGACTTCCTAACTTTTTATTTACCAATGGTTTGAAAAGTCCGTACTGGTAAAACATGCTCCACACTTTACGCACACTGTCGCGCGCGAAATAGTCGATTACCAAATTCGGCAGCAAGAATATTTTACCACCATGCTTCGTGATTCTGCCATTAAACTCATCATCCTGATTACGAATAAGTTGCTCGTCGAAATAGCCGATTTCGTCAAACAGGGCGCGACGATAGCAGCCAAACGGAACAGTATCAACCTGGCGGATTTCGCTCGTACCGATACGAAAATGCGAGTTGCCGACGCCAAAACGATTGCTCACCACAACGGCAATACTTTTGCAGATCGGCGTATCGTTGACCGGCAGCGTGCGACACGTGCCGCCAACATTGTCAGCGTGCAGCAGTTCGAGATTACGTGTCAGCTCCGAAAAGTAATTGTTGGGAAAGATGGCGTGGGCATCGAGGCGGATGATGATGTCGCCATGTGCGGCGCGGATGCCGATGTTCATCGCCGGCGGCACAATGCGCTTCGGATTGTCAATCACGTGCAGAAACGGATAACTTGCCGCCCACTTCTCCAAAATTTCACGCGTGCGGTCGGTGCTCATCCCATCCACAAAAAGCACCTCCATATCATCTTTGGGAAAATCCTGATTGATAATGGATTGCACACATTTGTCAATGTATTTTTCTTCGTTGTAGATGGGCACGATGACACTAATCATAACGTACTATATTATATTATTGTATATTTCCAAATAATGCAGCGCAATCTGCTCCCAGTTGAAACGCCCGAACTCGACGGCAGACAGCTTTTCATATTGTTCGGGATGCAAAAGCAACTGGCGCAACGCGTCGCGGATCTCGTTGGCGGAAAGCGGGTTCACCTTTTCCCCCACCTTCTGCTCAAAAAGTCCGTCAATACCTTCGCCACGCGTAAACAGCACGCGCAACCCCTGCGACATCGCCTCAAGATAGACCAAGCCGAAGGTCTCCTTCTTGGATATCATAGCGAAAATACTATTTTTCAGATAAATAGACTGCAAAAGAGGTTTGTCGAAAATCTTGCCGTGATACGCCAACACGTCGGCATTGTCGCGCACCAACTGCATAACCGCCTCTTCGCGTTCGCCATCACCGCCCACCAAATCCAAATGAATATCGGGAATTTCGCGCCGCAGTTCCAACACGACATGAATCAACCGCTCCACATTTTTATTGTCATCGAACTTGCCGACATAAACCAACGAATGCGGGAAATCCACGTTATCAGTCAGTTGTAGATTTTCAAGCCAATAATCGTTAATCCCGTTAGCCACGACTTCGCCTTTTTGTTCAAAAACCTTCTTCATCCCGGCAAGCGTCCAGTGCTGGCACGTTCGGCGCTGCAGGTTGGGCGAAATGAAAACCACCTTTTGGGCCTGGTAGATGATGTCGCGGTGCAACAGCCACAAATGCGGCATATAGCGCATAAACACGTTGATGTCGGTATTGCGCACCGCCACAACGTATGGGATCCCGTATTTTTTCTTCAACTGCAAAGCCACGGCGCCATCGCTAAAGAGCGTCGTCGCATGCACGCACTTCACCGCCGTCAAATCCACTTTTTTCTCCACATCGGCGACCACAGCATCCACCTTCAAGTGAAACATCGCACGATGTATCTTCTTCAGAATCGGAGAATAGACGATTTGCGTATTTTGGCCTTCAAACGCGTTGTTTCCAGCAAGTTGCGCATCACGAATAGGGCAATAGACCGTTTGCGGAACGCCAAGCGCGTCCAGCCGCCGGTAGAGTTCGGCGTGAACGGTGCTGCCCGCAAAATCGTTACAAAGGTGAAGAATCATAGAGGGTGGTGTTAGGGTTGCGGCAGAATGGTGGTAGAGATGGAGCCGTCTCGAAGCCATAGTAAGCAGTAAGCAGTAGGCAGTAAGTGAGAAGCAAAATTAATTTTCAATTTATGGAAGTTTGACCATGCTGCCGAAGAGCAGGTCGCTGGAGGGCAGACGTCCGGAGTCGAAGCCGCCGCCGGGGGTGAAAGTCAGTTCGCCGAAGTAGGCTTTACCGTTTTCGAGATAAAAGTCGGCGCGGACAAACGGAAACGGTTTTGAGAGTTTTTCGGCATAATCAAAAAGCTGGTCCATACCTTCGGGTTTGGGAACGGAGAAATCAGCCGGCAGGTTGAGCGAACTTTTGTTAAGGCGTTGCAGTTGCCAATTGCGGTCGAAGAAGTAGAAGGCTGGTTTTTCGTGTTCTCCCCTCCCCACGCAACAAAGCACATACTTGGCTTCACCGTTGAAGCAGTAGAATTTGTAATCAACGGGCGCGTTGCCGTCGGCGGTTTCGATAAGCTCTTCGCACAGCAGCACCTTTTCCATTTTGTACTGCGGTTCGGCGGCAATCAGGTGAGCCTTGATTTTCTGGAAATAGTTCATTTCACTAACGGCTTTCGCCTTGTCCAACTTTGCCTTATCGGTGCAGATGACGTTGCCGCCGCAACCGAAATTCCACTTCAACACGAACTTTTCCGGCAGCTTCTCCCAATTGATTTCCGCTGCGGAACGATAGGTGGCAATCAGTCCGTTAAGGATGTGCCCCAGTCCGCACGCCTCCACATATTCGCGCACGCGGTACTTGTCGGCACACTGGCACACCAACGCATTATCCTTATAATAATGAAGTTTCATCCACTGAATCTTCTCATCCAGCGTCTGCGGATTCTTCAAATTCGGGCATCTTTTATGACATCTTCTAAAGAAGAAGCAGATGTTGAGGCGCGGGGAAATCCACGTCAGCAGATAACGAAAATAGAGGTTGGGTTTGGAACGCAGATTCATAACTATTTTTTTCTTTTATGAACTAACTCCTTGATTTCCTGATACCAAACTTGGTCTTCAGCACTGTCGGCGCCATCGCGCGAAAGTTCGTTCTCGTGTATCGAGCGGAACGAAAATCCCAGCAGCAGGAACACCAACAACTGAATTTCGCCAGGCCCATACGGGAATGAGGGTTCGAAAAGGCTGACGATGAACGGCAGAATGCAGACGATGAAGCCGACGTTGGTGACTTCGGTTTTCCATGTTTTGAAAACGCCACACAGAATGCGGATGCCGAAATAGATGTAGAAAGCCAAAAACGGCAAAGCCCACACGCCATAGCGCGACAAACGGAGAATCACGTAGTTGTGAACCAGTTTTATGCCCGAAGCTTGTGAAAGCTCACCTGACAAACCATTATCCGACAGTACTTTAACTGCTTCCGAATCACGTTCCAGGCGGTTGGAGCTGAGCACGTCGGAGGTGTTATGATTCAAATTTTTGCCGCCACTGAAAAAGGTATGCAGTTCGTTACCGATAAATCCGGTAAAGAAAATGTAACTCACGACAAGCAACGCGATAATGGTCAGCACGGTTTTCACATTCCATTTCCACTTCCAGTCGGCATCTTTCACGACAATCAGAATGACGCAGGCGATAAGCGCGAAGAAGCTGGCGCGTGAGCGGATCATCAGCAACGCTTCCACTGCCAGGAAAAAGACAGCCCAGTAGTGGACGCGGTTTTCTTTGAGCTTCATTCCAAAGAAAAACAGCGCCGCCGCACCAATCGCAATCAGCGCACCCACCTGATTTTTACCTTTGTTAAACAAATAATATTCAGGAACATAAAATCCTTTTGCATAATAATAGCAATTGATTAGTCCCATGATAATCAATAAGATAGTATAAAAATAGCTGACATTCATCCAGAATTTCAAGTCATTCTTCATATTGATACCGAGACATAGGCACAAAAAGGCGACAATCAGCTGGGTCAAATCTTCCAGATGGAACCTGTAATGCAGGATTTTAAAGAAGAGGAACTCCACGGCAACCAACACGATGAACGCGAAAAACAGTTTCATAAAGCGCACCGAAGTGGTACGTTTGAAAGAAAATGTCAGCGCAGTGGAGATACCCAGCAGTGCCAAAACGACATAACGGAAGACATAGTAGGCCGGTTTCAGGTAGAACCACGGAAGGTACGATGCCGCCACCAGTATTAGCGCGCTAAAGAGCGAGATTTGTGCTATTCTATCTTTCATTTTGAAAATTCCTTTTTCCATTACAAATTGTCATTTTTCGCGATTTTTTCCAATCGCTTGGTGCTGATATTATTGTTAAAACGACCCATATAATATTTTTTGCCAGTTTTTTGCCAGGCAAAAAAGCAGTCACGAATTTCTTTGCGCCAGCCGCGACGGATGAAGCACTGCCCGGTGCGGTCCCACAAGTCGTTGATTTCCACTACCAACGGTCCTTCTTCGGTAATCGCGATGTCCCAGCCCGCCGCCTTGACATACGGAAACGACTGCTGAAAACGGATCACCTGTTCCTTAATTTCGTTCCAACGCTCGATGCGCATTCCGTTGATGGCGGTGCCACTGTCGGGATGTGTGTCAATGTCGTGGAAATTGCGCACGCCATCGTACCGGATAGCGTACTGAAGCATACCGGTTTCCACATCCACGCAGGCATCCACATTTCCGCCGGCGCCGGCGTTATCCACACACTTTCCATTGCGCCCGATCTTGATGAACGAGGCAATCACCTTCGCCTCACCGTTCGGATACAGCGTCGTCATAAAGCGCACCGTATTCACCGAACTGGCATTGAGCGACGACAGCTGCCGCGATTGAATCACCAGACTTTCAAACAGCATCGGGGCCATGCCCAGCATCTCCGAAAGCTTTCTTTCTTCACCATTAAACAGATGCAACACGGCATCATCGTCCTGAAAATCAATGCTGGAGATAACAGTCACGCTGTCGCCGTGCGAACTTTCCGCCGCCTTCAGCACACACTGCCGAACACCTTTGGCGCGCAAAATCGCCGCCACGCCGTCCACCGAACACGCCACCTCATCACCCGACACACGGCCTTCCGGCTCATAGAAACAATAGAGCTCGGACTTCCTTATTCCTCTATCATTCAATATTTTATGCGTAAAATATTTATTTCGTGCCAAAATATAATATTTCTTTGGATTCAAATAATCCAAATAATAACGTTCTTCATTCAAACCCAAAAACTCATTCCGAAATTGAGGCGTCTGCTTTTCAAAGGCAAACTCGAAATATTCTTCCTTCGTCAGTCCTCTTTGGCGATAGAGCTTCAGGTAATCACGCATCACGCGCACTTTTTGACCGAAGGATGCCACCGGATAGTGCATCCCCCATTTCAACAAGTCGCGATAAAATTCAAATGTCCTCGTTATGCGCATAGTTATAGATGCGTCCGGGTATAGCCGAACTGTTGGTCAAAATTTCTTTCTTGTTTTTTATCAAAAATACGATGATAACCGGTGGCCTTCACCGTTGCGGGCATTCCGGCCAACAAGCTATCTGGTTCAATATCAGAAAAATCCTTGTTAACCACGCTGTTGGAGGCGACGACCGTGTGCGAAGGAATCACGCTGCCCTTCGCTATTGTGGTGCGATTGCCGACCCACACGTAGTCCCCGATATGAATCGGAGCCGTCAGTGGTTTCACAAGACCCTCTTTGTTAAGCAGTTCCACATAGTGGAAGGAAGAATCCATCAGTTGGATGTCCCACGTGAGCTCCACATTCTGCCCGATGGAGATGTGGTCGAAGCAGCAGATGCGGATGTTGCTGCCGCACAAACCGTGGTTGCCGGTGATTTCCAAAGTGGCGTTCGGGGCCACCAAAACGTATGAGCCCTGCATAAAATGCACGGAGCCGTGAAACAGTATCGTTCCCGACACATTCCAAACGCACTTCTGCACCGCAGTGGCAACGTAGTAGTCTTTTTTCCCGATTTTAATCATCCCGGAATAGACATCCTTCGCGTCAATGATGATTTTGCCGGAGAGATTACGGAACTGGGCTTTCCCATAGACATAAATCGGGAACTTACAGGCCTGCCGGAAAGGGAGCATTTTGAAATTGATCCAAAACGTCTTCCACCAATTGGTCTTCAACAATCTCCGTAAAACCCTGAGGTAACCCATGTTACGTATGCTATAAGTTGTTCAGAATCGTATTCGGTTTGTTTTTCAGCCCGGAGAGGATTTCCTCGGTCATATCACCGAAAGCGGGACCATGGGCGGTCTGACTCAGATCGGGGGCGCGGTTCCACTCAATCATCACAGGTTCACCGTTTTGGTCGATGCCGAAATCCCAACCAATCAGGTTGAAATAGGGCAGCCGCGTGTGCAGTTCCTTCACCAAAGCTATCACCTTGTCGAATGCGGGAATTGCAAATCCCTTCAGCGGCGTACCACAGTCGGTCGTTTCGATGCGTTTCTCGGCGGGCGTGCCGTATGCGCAGTCCAAAATGGTGCCCGTGGCCAGATCAATATCGGCATTGATACCGCCAGCAGTCTCATTATCAACACTTTGCCCTGTTCTTCCGATACGGACGACCACATACAGAATGTGCACTTCGCCACCATCTCGGTACGACAAAACGCGCAATGTGTTGAGAGATGTCGGATTCAGTTTGGACATTTCGGCATGTTGTTCGATTTTTTCCTGAATGATGAAATTCTTGCCATATTCGGCAAAAAGCTCC
>JAKSMF010000033.1 GCA_024400775.1 Bacteroidales bacterium
CAGGACCCCATCCTTAAAAGGGATGTGCTCTACCTGCTGAGCTACTGGGACATCGTTTTTGAGATTGCAAAAGTACAACTTTATTTTGAAAATACAAGTCCGCCTTGTACTTTTTTTATTTTTTTTTATTCACTGATTATCAATAAGAAAAGGCGAATCATGCTGTCTGATTCGCCTTCTCTTATAATATTGGTGCGTGTTTTTTCGGAAAAAATCGGAAAATTATCGCACAATACGTGTGCCACAAGCAGGATTACCCAGCTGTCCGGCTTCGGTAATAATGCATTCGGCACCGCCGTTTTCAACAAAATAAATAGCGGCACGAACTTTAGGTGCCATTGAACCTTCCGTAAAATGTCCTTCTGCCAAATACTGCTTGGCTTCGGCTACCGTAATCGTATCCAATGCCTTCTCGTTGGGCTTCTTGAAGTTCAGATATACTTTCGGAACATCCGTCAGAATGTAGAACTCATCTGCACCAATTTCAACTGCCGTGAGCGCTGACGCAAGGTCTTTGTCAATAACGGCTTCTACCCCGTAGGTGTATCCATCTTTTACAATTACAGGAATACCACCGCCACCGACGGTGACTACTATGTTGCCGGCTGCTGCCAACTGCTTTACAATCTCAATGTTGGCTACTTTCAACGGCTTTGGCGATGCAACTACTTTGCGCCAGCCGTTACCTTTCGGGTCTTCGCGGAAAATTGCGCCGGTCGCGGCTGCGTATGCATCCGCTTCCTCTTTTGTGTAATATGGACCTACCGGTTTCGTCGGATTTTTGAACATCGGGTCTTCTCCGTTTACCTCCACCTGCGTAACGATGGTGACGACATTCTTCTTCAGACCCTCTTTTACAAAGATATTGCGGAATCCTTGCTCAATCAAATAACCAATCGAACCTTGCGTTTCTGATACGCAAAAGTCCATCGGCATGCTTTGCAGACCGAAGGTCTTGTTGCCCGCTTCGTGCTGTAACATTACGTTGCCTACCTGCGGCCCGTTACCGTGACCGATAACGAGGTTATAGTCTTGTTTTAACAAACCTAACAACGATTCGCACGTTGCCGTAACATTCTGTATCTGTTCTTGGTATGTTCCTTTTTGTCCGCTGCGTAATAAGGCGTTTCCGCCAAACGCAACAACTGCTAATTTTGCCATATCTCTTTTAGTTTTATATAAGTACTATTTTCTATAATAATGTATGGTTTTTATTTTTTGATATTTATGTGTGAATTGAAAGACAGAAAGCAGTGAGTGTATTCTTTCAGCTTTCAGCTTATTTCAGCGCTGCATCTAACACACTGTCATCTGCGAAGTTAGGCAGTGTGACTTTGAGGTTCGGGTTGAGTTCCATTGCGCGCTTAATGGCAAACAAAGCACCGTCGTTGCGAGCCCATGCGCGACGGGTGATGCCGTTGTTCACATCCCAGTAGAGCATGCATTGGATGCGCCGGTCGGCCGCTTCGCTGCCGTCAAGTACCATGCCGAAACCTCCGTTGATGACTTCGCCCCAGCCAACGCCACCACCATTGTGGATGCTGACCCACGTCGCACCGCGGAAACCGTCGCCAATGACGTTTTGTACGGCCATGTCGGCGGTGAAGCTTGAACCATCGTAAATGTTGGATGTCTCGCGGAACGGACTGTCGGTGCCCGATACATCGTGATGGTCGCGTCCCAATACAACGGGCGCGCTCAAACGACCTTCGCGGATGGCTTTGTTGAATGCCAAGGCAATCTGCACACGACCTTGTTCGTCGGCATACAGAATACGTGCCTGAGAACCGACCACCAAGTGATTGGCCTGGGCGCCTTCAATCCAAGTGATGTTGTCCTGCATCTGCTGACGCGTTTCGGCCGGAGCTTCGGCACTCAGTTTGCGCAGAACTTCGAGTGCCAGTTCGTCGGTAACGGCCAGATCTTCCGGCTTGCCAGAGGTGCAGACCCAACGGAACGGGCCAAAACCGTAATCGAAGCACATCGGTCCCATAATATCTTGTACGTATGAAGGATAACGGAAGCTGCCGTCGGCTTTCAAAACATCAGCGCCAGCACGACTGCTCTCCAACAAGAAGGCATTGCCGTAATCAAAGAAGTACATTCCCTTTGCTGTCAGTTTGTTGATTGCTGCCACATGACGACGCAAGCTGGCTTGTACTGCCGCTTTGAATTTCTCGGGTTCTTCGGCCATCATCACCTTGGATTCTTCAAAGCTTTGACCTACCGGGTAGTAGCCGCCAGCCCACGGATTGTGCAATGAGGTCTGGTCGGAACCAAGATCTACCTGAATGCCCTTTTCAGCACAATATTCCCAAAGGTCAACGATGTTGCCCTGGTATGCGAATGACTTGGCAATCTTCTTGGCGCGTGCTTCATTAACGGCGACAAACAGTTCGTCAAGGTTTTCATGAACTTCGTCAACCCAACCTTGATCAAAGCGCTTCTGTGTGGCAGAAGGGTTGATTTCAGCTGTGATGGAAACGACGCCGGCAATGTCGCCAGCTTTCGGCTGAGCACCAGACATGCCGCCCAAACCAGCGGTAATAAAAAGTTTTCCAGCTGTGCCGCCGCCAATCTTGCGCGCCGCATTTAACACCGTAATCGTCGTCCCGTGTACGATGCCCTGGGGACCAATGTACATGTATGAGCCAGCCGTCATCTGACCATACTGGCTTACACCCATTGCGTTGAATTTTTCCCAATGGTCGGGTTTGGAGTAGTTCGGAATAACCATGCCGTTGGTGACGACCACGCGCGGCGCGTCCTTGTGTGACGGGAATAATCCCAGCGGATGCCCTGAGTACATAACCAATGTCTGTTCATCGGTCATCTCCGACAAATATTTCATTACCAAACGGTATTGTGCCCAGTTCTGGAATACAGCGCCGTTGCCACCATAGGTGATCAGTTCGTGCGGATGTTGTGCGACGGCCGGATCCAAATTGTTCTGAATCATTAACATAATGGCCGCTGCCTGCTGACATTTGGCAGGGTATGCTTCAATCGGACGAGCGTACATCTCGTAGTCGGGGCGGAAACGATACATATAGATTCTGCCATATTTTTGCAGTTCTTCTGCAAATTCAGGCGCCAAAACGGCGTGTAGTGACGGATCAAAGTAACGTAACGCGTTGCGCAACGCAAGTCTTTTTTCGGCAGGTGTTAAAATATCTTTACGCTTTGGCGCGTGATTAACGGTCGTATCATACGGCTTTGGTGCGGGCAGTTGTGCGGGAATGCCCTGTCTCAAATCGTTTTGAAATTCCTGTAATGTCATATCTTTATGTTTTTTTAATTATTATCAGTAATAGTGTATGGTGAACAGTGAGCAGTGAAAGAGTGAAGAAGTGAAATGATTTTCAATTTAATAGCTCTCATCTCTCATCTCCCATCTCTCATCTCTCATCTCCCATCTCTCATCTCCCATCTCTCATCTTATTTCATGTGCAGTTCATGCCCCATTTTCTCCTGCTTGGTTTTTAGGTAGAAGCGGTTGATTTCGTTCGGCTCAATAATGATAGGAACGGTTTCTACAATTTCTATACCGTGTCCGAGCAAACCAACGCGTTTTGCCGGATTGTTTGTGATGAGGCGTAGGTGGGTGGCCTTTTGGTCGCGAAGTATCTGTGCGCCAATGCCATAGTCGCGTTCGTCAGCGCGGAAGCCGAGTTCGAGGTTGGCCTCTACGGTATCACGCCCCAGCTCTTGTAAGTGGTATGCGCGCAGCTTGTTCACTAATCCGATGCCACGGCCTTCTTGGTTCATATACAGCACCATGCCTTTGCCTGCCTTGTCAACCATTTGCATGGAGCGATGTAATTGAGCACCGCAGTCGCATTTGCAGGAACCGAAAATATCGCCCGTTACGCATGAAGAATGTACGCGTACCAAAACGTCTTCCCCTTCTTCCCATTCACCTTTGCGAAGTACCAAATGTGTGAGCCCATTGTTGAGCTGCGTGTATGCAATCAGTTGAAAATCACCCCATTCTGTAGGTAATTTCACTTCTTGTTCTTTGCGGATAAGCGTTTCCGTTTTAACGCGGTAGGCAATCAAATCCTGGATGGTGATGATTTTGATGCCGTATTTTTTTGCCACTTCCATCAACTGCGGAACACGTGCCATGGTTCCATCCGGATTGATGATTTCAATGAGCGCGCCAACCGGCTGCAAACCAGCTAGTTTCGTTAAGTCAACGGCGGCTTCTGTGTGGCCGGCACGAACCAATACACCACCATCGCGCGCGCGCAACGGATTGACGTGCCCCGGACGGCCGAAGTTTTCCGGCTTCATCTCGGAATCTGCCAAAGCCTTGATGGTACTTGCTCGGTCGAACATGGAAACACCTGTCGTGCAGCCGTGCCCTAACAAATCTACGGTGATGGTAAACGGCGTGCCTAACAACGATGTGTTGTGGTTGACCTGCATGTCCAAGTCAAGCTGGCGACAGCGGTCGGCGCTCATCGGAGCGCACAAAACTCCACGCCCGTAACTCATCATGAAGTTGACTTTTTCCGGAGTAATCTTTTCTGCGGCAATAATAAAGTCACCTTCGTTTTCTCTATCCTCATCATCGATCACTATGAGGAATTTGCCTTCTCGAAAATCTTCAATCGCTTCCTCAATGGTGTTGAACTTGAATTCCATAAATTATTTAGTTATAATAGATTAATGATTAATGCAACGTGCTCCAAGGATTAGTCGTTAGCAACCAATTTCTTAAAGTGTAAACCTTTTACTGCCCACTGGCCGCTGTCTTGGTTCGCTGTTTTGTAACGGAAACCAATACGGATGTCTGCGGTAAGGCCACTTAATTCAGCAACCTTGGCCTGGTAGAAGTTGACTCCGTCCTGGTAGTCACTGAAAGTGAGTTGTGACCATTCCGTTGTTTGCGGGTCACCAGTGTAATGGGTGGTGTAATGAATAGTGAATTTGCTTTGTGCTGTTGCATCTGTATTGAAGAATGCCTGCTCAACGTACAGTGTGCTGCCGTTGATAGTTGCTGCAGGAATTACGGGAGTAACGAGCCAGTCTTCTGTGGCGCTGTTCACACTGTTGTGTAGCATGTAATTCTGATTGGTGATCCAGCCGCTGTAATCACAGCCCGCACCACCATTCAGCGACAACGGATAAATATCCTGGACTGAACCGAAGGTGAGTACGTCATCAGTTGTGCGAAGCATCAACTGATAGGTAGTACCATAAACTGATAAAATTCCGATGATATCACCTGAACCTGAAGGAATGAGGCCTTTGCGGAATTTGGCGTAATTTGAGGTGCGAACAACGAGGTTGTTGACAGGTTGTCCGTTGATACTCTTAATGACACGTGAAGTAGTGGCGGTCTCCGTTGACCACGGCTGGCCCACTACCTCATCTGCAAATTGACAATTACGGATGCATACCAATTTGCACACATTTTCAGCACTTAATTGTGATGCCGAGGTGATGTCGATTGGAGTTACCGGTTTCGGCATGCCATCTTTGAAAAGGTACTTGTCTAAGAAATTGCCATCAATGCGGCCGACGTCTCCATTGTAAATCCAGCCAATTTGATAGACACCGTGGTAGTTGCCTACAACCAGTCCCTGACAGTTAATGTAAACCGTTTGCCCCACCGGATAGGTGTGGCACAACCCGGATTTATTGATTTGAATCTGAATGGCACCGGTTTCATCTTCTACTACCATGTTTTTATAGAAATTTCCGCCTTCGTCGGAACTGACCACCGTCGCTTTCACAATGAAGGTTTCGCCAGCATGGCAGATAGAGTCCATTTTGCCGGCATTGGTATATACGTTGATAATATCTTGAATGGTTTTGTTGGCTGGTTCTCCTGTGTAGGTGGCAACCTCAAATTCCGGTGCATCCCACTCCTTGTTACAAGATGTAAATGCCGCCATGATGGCTAACAGCAATATCGGGAAAATGTATTTTTTCATTTTGAAGTTTTTTTAAGATTAACGAATGGATGTGCCTTTGACTTTGATATCGTTGATGCGCCAGTTCGCGCCGTTGGCATCTTTGTAGCGGAATGCGATGCGGAAGTTCTGGTTGGCAACTACGTAATCGGGGAGGATTTCGTTTTTGTTGAAACGAGTCCAAACCGCCGGAGTGAAACTTCCGTTGAAGTCAGTGGTGTAATACATTTCAAATAAACCGCTGCCAGGAGTCGGATTGGCATTGTCGTCAATTTCAACATAGACATCTTCGTAGTCTTCCAATCCCGTGATGGCCGGGGAAACCAACCAACTGTCGATGGTGGTGGAATTTGGATTCTGAATGGCAAATGCTTCGCCAGCAGCATAGTAGAACCAACCGGCATCGCCCTGTACGCTCCAACCTTGATTCGCTATCGGGTCGTTGGTGAGGTTCGGCTGAAATACAGTCACGGTACCGTTGACATTGCCACCGCCACCGCCACCATTGCCGATGTGTACGTCTTCAATCGAACGAATGACTAACTGCGGGGTTGTGTTGTATATTGTAAGAATACCGTAAATATCACCATTGCCTTCGGGTAAAATCTCGCTGGCGAAATTAGCGTAATTGCTGGTTCTCAATACGATAATGCTGTTGTCGGCCATGACGATGTTGCGGGAAGTTGACGCGTTGGGTTCACAATAGATTTCGGAACCGCCATCATCGAAATGACAGTTTTCCAATTTAACAAGTTTGTTGTACATCGATTCGTCAATGTCATATTTTGAGGTGATGGTGACAGCTTCCGGTTCTGCTCCGCAAACACCATCGCGGAAGATGTAAAGATCTTCTTGGGAAGAAGAAATCCCTGCCATTGAACCATCAATCCAGAATCCGAGCTGCTTGTTTTTGCGATAGTCGCCAATGACCATGTCGCCACATTCTACATATACGCGTTGGCCAATACGGTATTTCGGGTCGAGCGATGAGTCATCAATCTTAATCATGATTGCACCGGTTTCATCTTGAATGGTGAGATATTTGTAGCAGTTGCCGCTTTTGTCTGATGAGGTAACGATACCGGTAATGACGGTGCCATCCGGGATTTCGGAATATGAATCCTGGGAGCCGACCGCGTGCAGCTCGCAAAGTTCTGCAATGGTCATGTTGGCTTCACCGTCGTAACTGAGCACCGGAGCGACATCCAGTTCTTTTTCGCAGGCAGTACCAAAGATGACCAACAGAAGGCCTACTAACATCATTTTTATTCTATTCATTGTATTCATATAGTTTAAATGACTTTTATTTCTTTTGTTATAAAACGTGTGCTATCTATTATTGGAAAGTGTAGTTGATGCCGATATAGAATGTCGTTCCTTGTGCATAATAATATTTGTTCGGGAATTTGTTCACATTGTAATCGCCATAGTCGAAACGGCGCTGTTCCCAAGCGGAGGTGACTAAGTTCTTGTTGTTGGTCAGATTGGTTACGCTAATGTTGAAACCAATCGTGCTGTTCTTTACTTTCCATGATTTACCAATAGAAGCATCCATTGTGAACTGGCCTTTGCAGCGTTCTTGGGCTACGAGGGCACTGTAGAGCTCGCTGTTGACATCCAAAGTGCCGCGGGCCGCCGTGGTGCGACGTTCGGGATTCAAGTCGGCATAAATCTTGTCGAAGTAGTTGGCGCATACATTGATAAACCAATATTTGTAGTTGAATTTCAGTCCAAGGGTACCAGCCACCTGCGGTGAACCAGCAACATGGAAGTTCTTCCAATAAACGACCTCATTGTATTCGCTGGAACCATTGCCTAAAACATCGTATCCGTTGTCAGCAGTAATGGTTACGTTCGGACGATTGGTGTAGATATAATCACCGTAGTTGCCAGCCAATGCGATTGTGAACATAGAGCCAATCGGAATTTCCACACCAAGTTCAATACCCATATTCTGTTTGTCGATGTCTGTCATGGCGTAGTTTACAAAGCTGCCGTAGTCATCATGATAGAAACTGAATTGGTCGGTGACATCCATGAATTTATAGTAATAAACTGAAAGTCTCATCCTCATAAAAGGATAGCGCATGATGTATGAAAAATCGGCGCCGAGGTCTTTTTCGCTCTTTAAACCGCTGACGTAGTCATTGCGAATGGTGGGGCTGATGAAGGCATCCAAAATGCTGGGGGCTTGAGTCTGCCATTGAGTGTTTAAAACCAAGTAGTTACGACCGTTGATTTTGTAAGTCAAACCGGCTTTGACACCATAGTCCGGGAAGAATTTCTTTTCTGATGCCCCCTGTGAGTTGTCGGGGAAACGACCGTTGCGCATGTAACCGACTCGCCACATTTCTGTTGCCGTAGCGTTCAAACCGACGTGGAAGTCAATATGACTGTATGAAAATTTGGCCGTTGCCCATAAATTTTCTTTAAATATATTGTATGCGTAGTCATAACCGAATTTATCACCGACTCCCAGATGTGCACCAATGTTGTCGAGGTCATCATACAGCAAGTATGGGTTGTCGGGTGATTCGCCATCCGCATATTTGTCTTCATTTAACCAATATGCGCCACCAAGCAGGTCGTTGATGGTCTTGTAGTTGTGCTGTCTGTAGCCGCGAATGTCAATGCCGGCAGATAATTTGATGTGATCGCTAAGATTCGCCACGATGTTGGAAGAACCCGAAACCTGAACGTGGTCGATGATGCGGTTTTCAATGATGTACTGTGACTGCTCATTCAAGGAAGCTGCCAACTGATTTACTTCGTAAAAGTGGTCCCAATCCAGCTGACGGAACTCATTGTTGGTCAGCCATTGTTCGGTGTACCAAGCCTGCAACGTGGTGTCGTCTTTGAAGTAGCTCGGAAGATTGCGGTAGTAGTCTGGACGTGGATCCGGAACGTCAGCCCAGTTCAGTGAAGTGGTGCTTTGACGACCAAAAGTGGTCCCGATGTTTGTGGTAATCTGCAATTTCCCGTTGTTCGGAGTGTAGAAATGAGAAAGCATAATGACGGGTTCGTGGGTGTCGCGAATGCGTGCGTTGCGCTTTTTCCCCTGATACCACCCCCAGTTGGAGTTGTAATAATGATCGCCTGTAAGGTCGTAAACCTCTTGCGTTGAATTGCCCTGCAAACTCTTGGAAGTAGGTGAGCCCCATACGGAAAGATTTAATGCGTGTTCCGTATTGAAGCGTTTTTCTGCAGTAACAAAGTATGCGAAACCGGTGTAGCTGCTCCCGTCAACATAACTCAATTGGGAACCGAAACGTGTGGAGGCAGATGCTGCAAACGCCCAGCCGTTTTTCAAAAGCCCCGTGGCGTAGGTGAGCATGATGCGGTTGTTGTAATTGCGATTGCATAACGAATAATTCGCATGGAACTGATGACGGTAAGAAGATGCACGGGTGCTGTAATTCGTAGAACCTCCTACATCACCGAAATTGAAAGTGACCGGGTCAAGGTTGCCAACATTTTCGGGCCAGCGGAAAACGCGGTTCAAACCGCCCCACTGTGCGTAGGTGGCGCGACCGGTCACCAGATTCTCCATCTCCATCCCGTTGATGGCAATGGTCTGGTACTTCGAATCAACGCCACGCGCCTTGAAGTATGCAATACCGAATGCATACGACGTGTTGTTGCTATATACATCCCGTGATGAGTGCAGTAATCCGGGGACATATCCTCCCGTGTTGGCTTCCTCATCGTCAAGACTTTCATTGTCAAATGTTACCGCCTCACTGTTGCCAGACGCATTTGAAGTGCTGTCGTTTGCGGTGTTGTCTTCTTGTGAGAATGCTGTAAAAGAAGTGATTACGAGCAAAAATGCAAGAAATAACGCTTTTTTCATATCAACTTGTTTAGTTATAATAATTGAAACTGCAAAAATACACTTTTTCTATGAAAAATCGTTTCCTTTATTATAATGTTGTAGCAAAAAATTATATGTTGTCAATCCGAAAAAAACTTGTACTTTTGCAAATTGTAAAAAATGTAATAATGAAACGAGCTTTTTTGTCTATTATATTGATTATCAGTGCGCTACTTGTCGTCGCGCAGAAAAACAGCCCGATGCGCGCCTACAACTTGTATTATGACCAAGATAATGCAAAGGCTAAAGAGTGTATCGATGAGTGTATTCAGGATGAGAAATTTTCCACCAAAGCGAATACTTGGTTGTATAAAGCCAATATCGAATATCGCTTAGCATCAGCGGATTATACCGCCCGTCAGCAAAATAAAGACTATAAGCCTCAGTTTCCCACAGCTGCCAAGGATGCTTATCTGGCTTTCAAAAAGGCTCAGGAACTGAATAAAAATATTGAGGCTACCGACATGTTTGCTCCCTATCAGGCCCTGCCCGTCCTTTATCCTGTCCTCTTTATCGAAGGTGTGGATGATATTATGGCAAAAAATTATGAAGAAGCCCGTAGCGTTTTGGCCTTGGCTGTCGAAAGCTACGAAATGCAACAGCCGCAATATCCCCTTAATGGCGAATTATACTACTATTACGCATACGTCTTCTCGATGCTGAATGATGATGCTAATGCTCAAAAGTATTATCAGAAAGCCATTGATGATGGCTCTGAAAACGTCAACGTTTATATCGGACTCATTGATTCTTACAAGAATGCAAGTAGTAAAGATGATGTCTTCTCATTGATTGCTAAGGGATTAAAGAAAGAACGCAATAACAATTTCCTGCGTGTCGCTGAAGCTGATTATTATTATTGGATTAACCAGCCGGAAGTTGGACGCACAAAACTCCAGAGCCTTCCCGCTTCTGTGGCTACTTCTCCGGAAAGCGCCATCAATGCCGCCAACCTGATGATTCGCGATAGCATGTACACCGAAGCCGAGGCGCTTTTGTTGAAGGCCTATCGCAATTCCCCGGATAATTCCGTTATCGCACATAACCTGGGTGTCTGTTATTCGAATATCGGTGAATACAAATTCCTTGAAGCAGAGAAGATTAAGTTGCACGGAGATAAGAATGTTTATCAAAATTTGAAAAATGAAAGCACCACTTATCTGAAGCGTGCTGCCGACTATTTTGAGATTTCTCTTCGTGGAAATCCGGATGACACCCGCGTGATGCAACGACTTCAACAGCTGTATTTGAGGACTGGTCAGGATGAAAAGGCTGCTGAAATTGAAAAAAAAATGAACAAATAAGAAACTTTTGATATTTTTTATAGTCAAGAACACAATTTATAACCTTTAATTTTTTTTATCATGAAAAAGTTATTATTAATCACCTTGACCCTCATCTTTGCTGTCGGCCTCCGTGCACAAAACGTTGAAGATGTTTGGTTGTTATTGCAAAATAAGAATGTGGCCGGCGCACAAAAGAAGATTGAAGAGTGCATGCCCACGAACCAAACGAATGCCAAAGCATGGTTGTATCGTGGTAATGTGTATCTGCAACTTTATGAACGTGACTTGGACCGCGTTGCGAAAAATCCCGCTTATGTGACCAAGTTCCCGGATGCTATCTTTACCGCTTACGAAAGCTTCTACAAGGCTGTCGAGCTGAATCCGAAAATCGAAGCTATCTCTGGCCTCGTTGATCCACAAACCGGTCAGGTGACTTGCGGTAGCACTATGTACTCGATTGCAGGAAAAGCTTATCAATCAGGTGACTATGCAACTGCAAAGAAATATTTTACTGCAGCTGCCAAAGCCCTTGCCATTGATCCGGCAATGAAGGAGTTCGTAGGTTATTCCTACTACTTCCTGGCCGTCATCGCTTACCAAAACGATAATGATATGGATGCATACAAATCTATTCTTAATGAAGCCATTTCTGTTAATACGAGCTATGCTCAACTCTACAAAATGGCCTACAATGTCGCAAGCGACGCGAAGGATAGTGTCAGGTGTGGCGAAATCTTGAAAACCGCCAAAAAGAATGTCCCTGAAAAGTCAAGAGGCCCGATTTATGCTATCGAACTCAACCACTTGGCAACTACTGGTGATAGTGTACAATTGGCAAAATGCTTCAAGAATGTGATGAAATATGTGGGTGATACTACGGTTATCCCTGACTGCGCACTTTCACTTTCCAATGCTAAAAAGTTCGACATGGCTCGTGAACTGCTTGATTCCGCTCTGCTGGTTAACCCGAAATGTTTTGACTTGCTTGCCGGTTTCGCTTACGCCTACTACCTTGAAGCAAATGAGTTCGTTCCGTTGATCAATGGTGCGATGACCCGTCAAGATTTGGATGTCGCAGATCGTATTGCTTTGAAGAATAAGCTGTCAGAAGAACGCAAAGTCATTATGGAAAACGCATTTGATTGGGCTATGCGCGCATATCCTTTCAATATGAAGGATAATAGTAATAACACCATCATCAAACAACTCGGTGTCCAATTGCAAAAAGAGGTTCCCGACGCTTTGAAATAATCGCTTGTCGCACGTTCATCCCGACTACGAATGAAAAAACTGATAACACTGCTTGCCCTGTCGCTACTTTTTAGTGCGTTGCAAGCTCAAACGGAAAACTCCTCAGTGGAGTCCCGTACAAAAGATACAATCTCACAAAACCCGCCGGCGTCTGTTGAAGATGCCGGCGGTGTTAATGATAACACCGGCTTCGTCGCTACTATCGCAGGATGGTACACCGATCATCTCAACTACGGTACCGTCTCTTTACTTATGGGCTTGGAGAGTTCGTTCATCCCATTTCCTTCGGAAATCGTGGTCCCGCCGGCCGCCTGGTCGGCTTGCGATGAAGATTCTGCCATCCACACAACGGATTCCAATTGGTTGAATATAGCCTTGGTGGTTCTTTTTGCCACGTTAGGGGCTATCGTTGGTGCGCTTATCAACTATTATCTCGCCTTTTTCCTTGGTCGCCCCATCATCTATTGGTTCGCAGATACCAAAGTGGGACATTTGCTGTTGCTTAGCGGTGAAAAGGTGAAAAAAGCGGAAAGCTATTTCGTCGAACACGGCAACTCTTCCACCTTCATCGGCCGTTTGGTCCCTGTGATTCGCCAACTGATTTCTATCCCGGCTGGTTTGGCTAAAATGCCGATTCTTCCCTTTGTCGGCTATACCGCACTCGGTGCAACCATTTGGAACATTATTCTGGCTATCGTGGGCTATATCCTTCACGGTCAGGCGGATTTGATTAAGAAGTACATCAATGAAATCTCTTGGGTTTTGCTGGTCGTCGGTGCCGTCTTTATTATTTACCTTATTTATAAGGGAGTAAAAAAAAGAAAACAGAAAAACCAAAATCCTGAAGCGTAATGAGGACATACGGCTTGGTCGGATTCCCGCTGGAGCATAGCTTTTCTCCGGATTATTTTCAACAAAAGTTTGAAAAAGAAGGAATTGCAGACTGCCGTTATCGTCTTTTCCCTTTGAAAAATATTGATGCCTTGGCGCAGTTTTTTGGCCGAAATCCCGACGTCGCAGGACTGAATGTGACGTCGCCATATAAGATGTCGGTTATTCCTTTTTTGGATTCATTGACTGCGGTTGCTGAAGCTGTCGGTGCGGTGAATACTATTGCCGTGCGGTCTGTTGGCGGCAAACGTCATTTAGTCGGGCACAATACCGATGTAGCGGGATTTTCTGAGTTGCTGTCGTCGGCCTGTCCGCAACTGCCGGAGAGTGCGCTTGTGCTTGGAAGTGGCGGTGCATCGCGCGCCGTTCGGTATGCACTTGAAAAAAATGGTGTGCGAGTGCAGTCGGTTTCTCGTTTTTTTGCAGACAATGTGTTGACATATAATGATTTGTCTTTTGACGTTATTCAAAAAAACAGACTGATTATCAATGCCACCCCATTGGGGATGGTGCCGTATTTGGGGGCAAAACCAGAACTTCCTTATGAAGCTTTATCTTCGCAGCATACGCTAATCGACCTGATTTATAATCCAGAAAAAACGCCGTTTCTCAAAGCAGGGGAGGAGCGTGGCGCAAGTATCTGCAACGGCCTTACCATGCTGCATGCGCAAGCGGAAGCCAGCTGGCGTTTTTGGCTGTCAGAGCCATCCGCTTAATTCTTTATTCGTTTTAAATATTTCCATTATAAATAATTGATTATTACATAATTATAAAATGTCTGCACTGCTTGTTATATCCGTCTCGTTGATTCCGATTGCGTTGTTTGTAGCCCTTCTTTTGTGGATGGACTCCTTTAAACTTACCAACTGGCGTCGTCTGATCTTTTCGCTGTTGGCGGGTGCGATGTGTTGTGCGTTGTTGTACGTATGCGTGACGTTAACGCATTACTGGGGGCATGTATATCGTGTTGGCGCGATGCAGGAAGTGTTGAAGGGTGCGATTGTCTATTGGATGGTCAGAAAACGGAAAATCGCGCTGTTGGGAGACGCAACTATTTATGGTTCAGCGGTTGCGGCAGGCTTTTCCATGATGGAAGCTGTATTTACCCTTGTTCATCATTTCGCTGATTACAAATTAGTTACAATTTGGTATTCGTTGCTTGTCGGTTTGCAGTCGGCGGTAATGCACATCGGTTGCACGTCGTTGCTCGCCATGGTAATGGTGATGGGCATCCAGCATAAGTTCGGGCGCGAATATTGGCAGCACCTGTTGGCCTATTTCGTGGCCTTTTTCGCTTCCATTTTTGTTCACACTATTCATCTTTACAGTGAGGATTTGGCGCATGAGTTCGGCATGGAAAATGGACTTGGCTATCTGCCAATCATCGTTATGATTTTGGTGTTGCTGCTGTACTTTATCATTAGCAAACATTCTCTGTTTAAGAAAAATACGAAGGCCATCCACGATTGGATTGATGCCTGTATCAACAACGATGTCGCTTTGTTGGGTGCGATTCGCAAAGGGGAACTTTCCACTACAAATGCCGGACAGTATTTGCTGACGTTAAAAGACCGCTTCACTCCGGAAACCTTCTTTGATATTTGCTGCTATATATCTGAATATCTGGAACTTTCTATTGCGGCGAAGAGCAATCTGCTGTTGAAGGAGGTCGGGATGCCCACGCGCAAGAATCCGCAGACGCGTGCGCGCTTGGCCGAATTGAAAGCACTGAAAAAGAGAATTGGTCGCTCTGGTGAGATGGCAGTCGCTCCGATTGTCGAGATTAGCGCAGTGGATAAGTGGGTGGTGCAGGAGCTTGTATAGTCGTTTTTTTATAATTATTACAATAAAAGAAAAAATCGCTCGTTATTTTGAATCTTAATTTGAAGCTGTGAAATCGTTCAAAATTTTTCTTGTTACTTTCTTAATCGCTGGAATGTCTTGTGCGGCGTACGGCCAGAAATCCAGTTTCGGCGTTCCCAACCTCCAGAAATACGACAACCAACTTTTCCATTTTGGTTTTCTTTTGGGGTATAATCAGTTCGACTTCAGTATCCGTTCGGATTCGGATTTAAGTCGCTATGATTCGTTGATGGTCATCAATACGGCGGCGATGAGCGGTTTCAACTTGGGGATTGTCACGAACTTGCGGTTGGGTAAGTATTTTGATTTGCGTTTCATACCGGGTCTCTCCTTTGGCGACCGCGTGGTGCGATACACGATTCTTTATTCTGATGCTTCGGAACTCGTGACCAAAAAACGCGTTGAGTCTGTTTATCTGGATCTTCCTTTGTTGGTGAAATTCAAGTCGTCGCGTATGCATAATGTGCGCGCCTATGTGATTGGCGGTGCGCAATACAGCTTGGACTTGATTTCCGCAGCCAAGAAGAAGAATAACAATCCGAACGAGATTATGCTGAAACTATATCCGCATGATGTTCAGGCGCAAGTGGGTGTCGGTCTTGACTTTTATTGCGCCTATTTCAAGTTCACCACCGAGTTCAAAATGTCATTTGGATTGATGAACTTGTTGGTGAAAGAGGACAATATGTATGCGGAGAGTGTTCAGTCACTCAAATCAAAGATGTTCCAAATTTCGTTTATTTTCGAATAGCCCTATCGTTGCGATTTGGCTTCGTATTCGTCCAGAAGTGCTTTGAATTCAGGCAGGTCGCGAATGGGATTTAGATCGGCAACGTGGTCGATGTAGCTACGTCTGCCCCAGTAGAAACCTTGTTCAAAGGATTTACGTAAAAATTTCATTGCCAACGCTGGTTCATTGATGAGAGAATAGCATTCGGCAATATCGAACAGTTCATTTGGGTTGGTGCTGTTGAAGTCGTGGTTCTTTTTGATGTTTTCGATGCTTTTCTCTTTGTTGCCGAGCATATACCACGCCATAACGCGATTGGAATCTATTTCAAGTGCCTTTCGGAAATCCTCAATCGCCGCTGCTGTGTCCTTTTTGTAAAAAAGATAGAGATATGCACGGCCGTTATATGGTTTATCCTGCATTTGGCAGGTGTCAATCATTGTGTTGAAAATTTGCAGGGCTTCATCTGTTTGCCCATTCGCAAGTCGGTATTCGACCATTGCATACCAGAAAGTAGTGTCGTATGTGGTGGCTTGGTGCAGGGAATCGGCGATGCGTATAGCTTCATCGTAACGACCTGCATTTTCCAATGTACTGAGTAAGGCCCAATTGTAGTCGTATGTCGTGTCGTATTCGGGCCAATCTGTTTTTAGCTCTTGCAGGTGGCGAAGTGAGGCATCGTAATCGTTGGCTGCAAAGTCATAGTAATAGAGGGCACTAAGAAGTTCAGCATCAGGACCGCTGATTTCGTAGGCAGCAGTATAGTACTTTTGCGCGCTTTTGGGGCGTTCGAGGTGGAAACACACATTGGTAGCCATAAACGACCAGCTGGGTTCTGAGTACTGTTTGTTTTGTTGGGCATCAATTCGCTCAAAGAAGGTGTCCGGTATGGTGTCGGCAATTTCGTAGGCCACCGTTTGCATATCGTCAATCCAGCCCAAATTCATAGCTGAAATTATGTCGTCGAGAGCATCTTCGTATTTACCCGCCATACATTTCAGTTGGGCGTGCTGTGTGAGCAGATATACATTCCGCCGCTCAATGGTCAGCGCCTGCTCGTTTACCGACATTGCTTCGCCTAAGTTGGCATTTGCAAGAATGTTGCAGAGTGCGTAGTATGAATCCAAGTCCTGCGGATTTAGCTCTATCGCTTTACGATAATCGGGAACGGCAAGGGAGTAATATTCCATAAGTGAATATAAATTACCGCGTTGCTGGTAGCAGGCCCCTTCTTGTGGATTGGATTTGATTGCAGTGTTCTGCAACTCAAGTGCTCTTTCGTATTCGTTTTTTTGTGCCCAAACGGTGGCTTCGCTTAAGTAAGCCATATAGCGTTCTTTTTTGGGAAGTGTCTTTTCCGCCTGCTGGAAAGCGGCGGCGGCTTCGTCGTACCGTTCCAAGTATATCAGACACAATCCTTTGCCCCAATAACTGTAACCTGCTTTGGGATTGGATTTTATATCCTGGTCAAAACATTGGATGGCCTCTTCCGTCTGGCCAGACCGATAACGTTCGAAACCTTCTTGGCAACGCATTGAGGGTTCTCCTTTTTGTGCCGACAGCGTCAGGCACAATGCAATCATGCTTAGGGTGAAGATGATTTTTTTCATAAGAATAGAATTTTTGTTTGGAATAATTATTAAAGATGGATTATCGTTTGTTCGTGGGTGGAGATGCGTATTTTTTGCTTCCTGCGTATAGGTCGAAACGCATGAATTTGCATTCCAATTGTCCGTTGAAGAGTGTGATTTTGCGCGACGGATGAAGTCCTATGCTCTTGAGTGCCTGCAGGTTGGAACTGATGATGAAGGCGGTGCAGCCGCTGTAGTTTTGTTTGAGCACGTTGCCGATTTCCTGATAGAATTCGGCAATGTCGTCAATTTCCAGGCGTTCACCGTAGGGCGGGTTGAAGATGACGAACGCGGGAGTTCTGCGCGGCGAAGTGTTGCGCATGGCCTCTTGCGAAATGTGGATGAAGTTGGCCAGACGAGCTTCGGTAACGTTCTTTCGGGCGCTTTCGACGAAGCGGGCGGAAATGTCAGAGCCGTAAAAGTCAAGCGGCACGTCATCCTGGATGTCGGCTTCGTCGGTAATGCGGTTCCATAATTTCTTATCGAAGTTGCTCCAGCGGAAAAATCCGTAGTTATAGCGGAAGAAGCCGGCGGGAATGTTGAGCGCCTGCATGGCGGCTTCGATGAGGATGGTGCCGGAGCCACACATCGGGTCAATGAGGTCGCAGTCGGCCTGCCAGCCTGACAATTTCACCATGGCAGCAGCTACCACCTCGCTGATTTGTGCCGGGTGGCTGGCGAT
This sequence comes from Bacteroidales bacterium, assembly GCA_024400775.1. GTDB lineage: Bacteria > Bacteroidota > Bacteroidia > Bacteroidales > WCHB1-69 > UBA1756. The sequence goes on from JAKSMF010000033.1 coordinate 18,130, forward strand.
GCGATAACCGCGTTTGTGCAGCGATTCGCCAGAACTGTCGAGGAACAGCGCCGCATTGTTATTATAGATATGAATGTGAAACTGAACGTCGGGATTGTCTTTGTTAACGGACGGCCGGCGGTCGAATTTTTCTCTAAAGCGGTCACATACAGCGTCTTTTGCTAATTGTGCGGCAAAAAGCGGAGTCTTGAACATATCGCTGCTCATGGTGACGCTGAATGCCAGCGTACCATCGGGCGACATGATTTTTTCTGCTGGATATTTGTAGATTTGTTCGTAAAACTGCTTGTTATCGCGGAAGGCGAACTGGTGAACCTGCCAAAGAATGCGTAAGGCGAAGCGGCAGAAGTAGTTGGCGCGGTACATCATGGCCATGTCGCCTTCAAACTCAACGGCGCGTGTGCCGATGTGACAGT
>JAKSMF010000034.1 GCA_024400775.1 Bacteroidales bacterium
AGATTTGAACCTGCTGATTGCGGAATGCTTCGGTATATCCTTTCGGATTATGATGAGCATCAAAAGGCAGACCATATTCTCCAATTCTTTTAGAAAACCAGTTTTCTGGGTTCCAATCTAATTCGGATTTGAAATTCACAGGCCTCACCGCCACATCTTTTCCCACAGTTTTTTCCGGCACGATTTCAAACTTTCCCGTCACGGGGTTTATGCGTGAGGTATATTTGGAAAATAGGTTCTTCGCGCTGTTCACGCCGTTAGAAATGCCGTTCGTCAGCTGTTTTCCGAAAAGTCCGGTATATTCCAAACCCTTTGCGCCAAAACCGAGATAATATCCCGGATTGGTCAAACTCGCCGCAAAATCCGTCATAGCAGGATATGCCTTCTGAATGTTTTTCAGGAATGTCGAATCAATCACGTTCTCATTCCAGGTTTTCCCGCTCCATAAACGCGGGGTTTGGTTGACGGTTTCTCCGGCGGCGGCACCTATGGCCATGCTTTTCCCAAAATTCGTCGCTTTGGTGGCAAAGGAAGTTGGGGAATTCAGCAATGTGTATTTCGGAGTTGTTGGTGAGGTCGGAACAGATGTTTTCAATGAAACTCTTGGAGCCACCATATTTGCGCCACCGGCAAGCATGAGGGTCCCTAAGGCCGCCTGTCCCATTCCCAATGGAATATCATACCAATTTTGTCCGTTAATGAATCTGTTCACACCAGAACCCAACATCGAACCCTTAAGGGCATCATCTAAAAAGTTGCCGCCGTTCCTATATCTTTCTTCTCTTGCTTCGTCTTCTGCGACACGCAAGGCCGCATTATATTCGGCAACAGTCGGTTGTGGCTTGGGAACCGGAGCTTTTTGCTGCGTTATCGTATCGTGAGCAGCCGCTTTTCTTGCTAAATCTTGTCGCTTTTCATATTCTTCGTTGCCATAATATGCGCGTGCCGTTTGTTTTGCCGTTTCTAATTCCTTTTGTTTTTGAGCAATAACATCCTGTATTGATCCTTCTTGTATTGGATAAAGATTAGGATGCATTACTTCATACATCACATCATTTACAGAAGGATAGTAGAAATTTTGATTCTGGCATTTTACTATTCCGCCTTGCTGCCTTTTCCTTGCCTCGATGTACTTGTTAACTCTTTTTTCCATAATAGTAATATTATTTCATAATAATAAATTTACCAAGTTGACTTTGGCCTTAATTTCTGTCAGCTGAAATTCAACAAAAAAACAACCAAATTCAACTTTTTGTATGCTGCGAAATTACTATTAATATTTTTAAATTGTCATTTTTTTTCTAAGAAATTTCAAGAGAAAAAAATGCGTTTAAGGCTATATTAAAAAACATATTATTATTGCAAACTAGTAATGTTGCGATAAAATTTAAAAAAATCATATAAGTTATTGATATAATATAAGATACAAGCGTTCTTGGATTTTTTGATTTGAATATTGTTTCTATATTACCACCCCTTTATCCCCTCCTTAAAAAGGAGGGGAATTCATTGCTGACGCTTTTATTTCTTTATCTTCAAAATAAATATCGCAACAGTACTAATTGCAAACTTAAAAAAGGCGAATTGCGTAAGATTCTGAAATCCCACTTTTTTTTCGGAGTTTTTTCCCGGTTTTGTCGCATTTTGTATCAGGAAATGCGTTGTGTGATATTTTCAGGGAACGGCTTCCATGAATTTTGAAAATTGTCACCCGAAATTCCCATTTAATTCGTATCTTTGCCGCTCATTTTATAAGAATCAAAATAATAATAAAATATAGCTTTATGCGTCCTGATTTCAGTAAAGTAAGTCACAAAACAGCCCCGAAAACGAAGCAGAGTTTTCAAGAATGGGCAAAAGAGAACCACATTGATTTAGACCGCATGACCGCTGAGCAGATTCCCTGCAAGCCGGTTTACGGAAAAGACGACCTCGAAGGCATGGAACACCTCAACTATGCCGCCGGTCTGCCGCCGTTCCTCCGCGGGCCCTACTCCACAATGTACGTCAACAAGCCGTGGACCATCCGCCAGTACGCCGGTTTCTCCACCGCCGAAGAGTCTAACGCATTCTACCGCCGCAACTTGGCCGCCGGTCAGAAGGGCCTCTCCATCGCTTTCGACTTGGCCACTCACCGCGGCTACGACTCCGACCACGAACGCGTTGTCGGTGACGTGGGCAAAGCCGGTGTCGCCGTCGATTCCATCCTCGATATGAAAATCTTGTTCGACCAGATTCCGTTGGACAAAATGTCAGTTTCCATGACGATGAACGGCGCTGTCATGCCGATTCTCGCCTTCTACATCCTCGCCGCCGAAGAACAGGGCGTGCCGATGGAACAGCTGACCGGTACCATCCAAAACGATATTTTGAAGGAATTCATGGTGCGCAACACCTACATCTATCCGCCGCTTCCGTCAATGAAGATTATTGCGGATATTTTTGAGTTCACTTCCAAAAACATGCCGAAATTCAACTCCATTTCCATCTCCGGCTACCACATGCAGGAAGCCGGCGCCACCGCCGACATCGAGTTGGCCTACACGTTGGCCGATGGTTTGGAATACCTCCGCGCCGGTATCAACGCCGGTATGAGCGTTGACGATTTCGCTCCGCGCCTCTCCTTCTTCTGGGGCATCGGCATGAACCATTTTATGGAAATCGCCAAGATGCGCGCCGCCCGTATGTTGTGGGCCAAAATCGTGAAACAGTTCAACCCGAAGAACCCGAAATCCCTCGCTCTTCGTACCCACTGCCAGACTTCCGGCTGGTCGCTCACCGAACAGGATCCGTTCAACAACGTCACCCGTACCTGCGTGGAAGCCATGGGCGCCGCTCGCGGTCACACCCAGTCGCTGCACACCAACGCTTTGGACGAAGCCATCGCCCTGCCGACCGACTTCTCCGCACGTATCGCTCGTAACACGCAGATTTACATTCAGGAAGAAACCAAGGTTTGCAAGAGCGTTGACCCGTGGGCCGGTTCTTATTATGTTGAAACCCTCACCAACGAGTTGGCACACCGCGCTTGGAAACATATTCAGGAAATCGAATCCTTGGGCGGCATGGCCAAGGCCATCGAAACCGGCATTCCGAAAATGCGTATCGAAGAAGCCGCTGCCCGCAAGCAGGCCCGTATCGACGCGGGTATGGAAAGCATCATCGGTGTAAACAAATATCGTCTGGAAAAAGAAGACCCGATTGAAACTCTGGAAGTTGACAACACGGTGGTACGCGAAGCGCAAATCAAGCGTTTGCAGGAGCTCCGCGCCAACCGCAACAACGAAGAGGTTCAGGCCGCTTTGGACGCCATCACCAAATGTGCGGAAACCGGCGAAGGCAACCTGCTGGCGCTCTCACTCGACGCTGCCCGCAAACGCGCTTCCCTCGGTGAAATCTCCATGGCCATGGAAAAAGTCTTCGGTCGTTACAAAGCAAAAATTAATTTGATTACCGGCGTGTATAGTTCAGAACAGAAAGAAAACGAATCCTTCAAGAAAGCCTGCGCAATGGCAGACGCTTTCGCCAAGAAAGAGGGCCGTCGTCCTCGTATTATGATTGCCAAGATGGGCCAGGATGGCCACGACCGTGGTGCAAAGGTGGTTTCCACCGGTTACGCCGACATCGGCTTCGACGTGGATATGGGCCCGTTGTTCCAGACTCCGGCCGAAGCAGCCAAGCAGGCCGTCGAAAACGACGTTCACGTTTTGGGTGTTTCTTCCCTCGCCGCCGGTCACAAGACCTTGGTTCCGCAGGTTATCGAAGAACTCAAGAAACTGGGCCGCGAAGACATCATCGTCATCGTGGGTGGCGTTATCCCGCCGCAAGACTACGACTTCCTGTACAAAGCCGGTGCTGCCGCCATCTTCGGACCTGGCAGCATCATCAGCGACTGCGCCATCAAGATTCTGGAGATTCTGGAGGCGTAAGAAGAATTTAATATTTCTAATAAAAAAGGTCTTGCAGGAAACTGTGAGACCTTTTTTATTGGAAGTAACTTACAATTTATCAATCAATTACGATAAAACAATATAAAGACATGGCAAAGCTGCGGTTAAACGAGTGTGCTCGCAAAATAACGAGAGTGGATGCCGCTACAATAAGTAATGCTTGTGGTAGATGTTGTTGAAAACAAGATATTCATACAGATTTGAAATAGCAAAAGCAGTTATTAGTCTATAGGAATTCAACACTATAATAATGTTAGTCCCCAAATGGCGAAGGCGGTATTTCTTCATCATTTTCTCGGGGACTATCAAACGTGCATCTCCTCCATACGAAACCGTGACCTCAGAGAAAATTCCCGCCAATGCTTCATCGCTGATATGCCGTTCTCTCTGTCGTTCTTCAAAGTGTTTCGTTTGAGTGTACAACAATCCTTGGGAATTTACATTCTGTCTTCCCAAAAAGTCATTCTTTTTGTTTTTCGAATTCGTCTTTTTCATGATTTGCTCCTTTCTTTTTTGTTTGTTTTTCAAAAAAATGATGGAGCAAAAATACCGTCGCCAAAACCTGTTTAAAGAAAATTGGGATATTATGTAAAAAAACGGGGATAATTCTATTGGCGTTTTTTTTCAAAAAAAATTTTTCGGTGTCGGGTAGAATCGGGGGGGTAGAAAAACTCTATGAAAGAAAGAATTTTTTCTTTCATTAAAAATTTGAATTATGTCACCGTTCAATCAAAAAGAAGAATTCAGCTTCTACAAGAATTTCTTAAGAAAAGAGATGGAGGTCATTGAAAAGAATGCCTTACAACTCCATTACACCAAAGTTTCCGTTTCACCGGATTCAAACCGGATCACCTTCACGATTTCGTTGGAGGAAGGAAAAGGAAGTTCGAGAAATGACATTCTCAAGCACATTTGTGACGGCAACAGTGTCAATTCTGATGGATGCAAATATTTGTTTGGTGGCCCGTGCCAAACCGTTGCTGCCGGGCAACCCGGTTTCGCCGGCCATCCTTGCAAATTTAAAAACGACCAATTCACAATATGCGATTGTGAAGGGCTCAAAGGCATCAAGCTGCCCAAACAGGGTTGGCTGATGGAGGACACATCCATACAGATTCAAGAGAAAAAGCGCCAACTGAATGCTATTCATAAGATACAGAAAATGAAGGAATTGAATCGCGATTTAACCTATTATCTGTTTCATCCCGAAGAACTTGGAAGAAAAGCTTGTGAAATGACTCCGAAGCTGGGGAGAACTTACCAAAAGGACGCCAACGGGGATTTGCTCCGCTACAATGACAATCAGGTGAAAGCCATCTTCAACGCCTTGGAATTGTCGCCCGTGTCAGTGATTCAAGGCCCTCCAGGTACCGGAAAGACAACGGTCATTACCGAAATTGTATTTCAGATTTTAGCCCGCGATCCGCGAGCCAAAATCTTAATCACCTCCCAAACCAACAATGCCGTTGACCAGGTTTTGGAAAACCTTATCAAAAACAACATCCAGGTCGCACGTTTGGCTGGCATCACCCGTCCCAAAAGTAAGATTGTAGCCAAACACACGATGGCGCGTAAGTTGGAAGGATGGAAGCAAGAAATCCGCAAGAACGCCATAGCTAATTTTACCAACCTTGACTGTCCTTCCGAAGAAGAGAGCACGTTGCACAAAAATTGGCTGGACGCTGTTGCATCTTTGAAAGAGAATGGGAATGTGAAAGAGCGACTTCTTCGCAGCATTCGTGTAATCGGTGGAACCTGCAACCACGTAGCATCTTCCAAATATCTGGCCTACGACTTCAATTTCGACTATGTGATTATGGACGAATCCGGTAAAGCCACTTTGGCCGAAAGCCTGGTGCCGATCGTTATGGGCAAGAAATTGATTATGGTGGGCGACCATCGCCAACTCCGCCCGATGCTCACTACACAGAAGGAAGTTGAAAGTTGGTTGAGAAGCACTTACGACCAAGGAGAACACAATTACGAAAGTTATGATGAGTATTTCAATCGTCCCAGTCTTTTTGAATTGGTCATTGAAAGAATTCCCGATAGTCACAAAACACAACTCACCGAGTGTCGTCGTTGCCCTGGCCTCACCGTGGAACTCACCTCACGCAGTTTTTACGAACCCATGGGCGATCTCCCCATCGTTTCCGCCAACAAAAGCGAACACGCCGAGCACAACTTCCCATTCGTGGTTGACTCGCCTTTGATTTTCCTTGACATTCATAGTGAATACAGTAATAAGCTGGATAAAAACAATTCATCCTATAATGAACGGTCGGCGGAATACATTCGCGACTTACTCCTGAAATTCAGCCAATGCAAGAACGCCGACCAACATTCCTACGGCATCATCTCTGGATATAAGGCGCAGCACACCCAACTCACCAAAACCATTTATGCCAAGTCGCAGGAACTGAGTTCGCTGATGAAGGGAGAAGAAAAATTCACTGTATCGGTAATCGATCGTTTCCAAGGACTTGAGCGCGATGTGGTCATCGTTGACCTGGTAAAAAGCGGATATAACGCCGAACTCGGATTCTTGGAAATTCCCAACAGAATTAACGTGGCCCTCTCGCGCCAGAAGAAGCTGCTCGTCATTGTAGGTGACTACAACGGGATTTTGCAAGCCAAAACACATCGCAGCAATGGGAAGCCATGCGCACTACAAAATTACCTAAAAGCCATCCCCAAAGACCTGATATTCCCCGCTGATCGTCTTGGACTATTATTCAAATAATATCAACCCCTTAAAAACAACAATTATGAGACCGAATCTTTCAAATGGAATGATTACCAACAGCTGTAGCGGCATCGTTCGTCCTGCTTTTTCACCGAACCTCAACCAATACGATGCGCCGGCCACCGACTGGCGCACGGGTGAGACTTGGTTCACAAATGTCCGACCGACCCATCCCAAAATCGCCGTCATTGAACTTTCTACCAAAGCAGTAAAACTGCTGGTGAATAAAAACCCCGACAACACCTGTCACAACATCTTCTCTTTTTATGACTTTTACCGCGAGACCACAAAGACAGAAACCGGAATGCTATTGGACTTCCGCAACACGATGGATGAAAGTGGTTTCGTGGAAAGAGTTCTCCCCACCATCTGCCAATACGCACATACAGCTCAAAGACAATTCCAAGTTGATATGATTTACACCATCGCCACTGCGGCCTATCGTACCGCCAGCAACCAGAAGCGCATCTTACGTTTGATAAAAGCGGAAGCTGGACTCAATGTTCGGATTCTTTCTAAAAACGAGGAAGCCAACGCCAGTCTTCACGCTTATATTTTCTCTTGCTCTCAACGCGAAAAACTTCTTGCCAGTCACCATCACATTCTGATCGATCAAGGCGGCGGTTCCACCGAAATTTCACTTTTCAACAATAAAGAGCTCGTCAACTCTTGCAGTTTAGAGACAGGTACAACATTGCTCAAAACTTTGTTATTCAGAAAATTATCAGAAGAACTTGAAACTGGGATTAACCGTATTTCTGACATCGCCGTACTGAAAACACAAAAAGAACTTGCTTCTTTCGATGATGGAAGTGAAAGCCTTGAAAATGCCTTCTGCATAGGACTCGGTACCGCCATCACCCACGCTACAGGCGCACCGAATAACCGAACCCAGCACGAAAAAGTACTGACCATCGCCAAATTAGTTGCAAAGCGAGAGACACTTCTGGCAGAATTATGTCAGAGCTTCAATACGGTGGCCGACATCAAAAATACATTAACGCGTGAGAACAATTACCATAAGGATAAAATTGACAGGATGCTTGTAACCTGCCTCGGAATCCCGGTAATCATTTCCATTATGGAACATTTCAAAATCCAGCAACTCACCGTCAGCGGCACGAGTCTCTTTTACGGAGCTTTTTATGAACAATTTTTCCAGCTTCATTCATCAAATAATTCCTTGCATAATTAACCAATAAAACATATTTCAACAATGAAAAACGAAGAAATTTCCCGAGTCTTAGTTGAATCAGCCAGAGAAGGTTATTCTTTCAACCAATCCGTAACCTTTGGATACCCTTTCAAAAAAATGAGCAAAATCGCACAAGTTCAGTGTAATCCCGACGACAACCTTTCCAGAATTTATCACATTATTCTCCAATTGGTTAAAATCGGGTACAGTCGCAGCACCAGCCTTCTCGCCTTTTTGGGCAGTTCTGAAAATGATGATTTTTTGCAGAAAGAAATCCACCTACTTGTTTGGCAGGGCCTTTTAGAATCTTCCGACGGTGAATTGTCGGTGACGGAAATGGGCGAATTGTACCTGAAAGGGAACTACTCCATTATGGTGGAAAACACGATGAGATATGACTACCTGTTAGATACCGTATCCGGAGAAATCTTTTCGTGCAATAATTTGCAGGCCGAAACGCAAAAAGAACCTCTTAAAAGTATCAAACCCAGCCCGGAAATTTTCAATAATAAAAAAATAAGTTCCCTGAAGGCAAATGAAATCAAGGAAACTTTCCACCACGATTTCAAGAATCAAGTCTTATTACTTAATTTTATCGGGGACCTGCCACATCACGAAAATATATGGGCCAAATATGTTTTGGCAGAATACACCTGCAACGACGATGATTGCAATATTCCACCTTATTACACGGTTCGGTCGGCCGCGGATATGTCGCTCAATAAAAAATTGACGGCTAAATTCAACACTTCGTTTTCTAAGTATATACCCAGTTTGTTATACTAACGCAATATATCTTAAATAACTTCATACCAATAAGTTAATAGATATCGGGGGTGACTTGAAAATAAGTTATCCCCATTTTTTATGCTATTATCCCAATCTCAAAAGGCCCCTCGTTTCCCGCTCTATTTTTGCAGCCGTAATCAAAAACAAACAAAGTTATGGAAACGAAGGTAGCAACATTAAAAAAAGCAGAAAAAGAACTGCAAGAATGCAAGTATTTAGTCAAGGCAGCATTAGACGGAGACCTTATGGCCGGTGTCAAACTCATTACTGAAAAGTACAGAAAATACTTGAGGAAAGTGGCATTTTCTTACAATCGGCAAAACGATTTTGACGATTTGATGCAAGAACTGTTCATTTATCTCTATGAAAACGATTATAAGATTCTGCGTAATTGGAGTCAAGAAAAATCTTTCAGTGTCTGGCTGACTACAATTTTCAAGAACAATTTAATTTATAGAGGAATGAAAAAAATGAAAAAAATGCCTCAGGTATCCATAGATAATGAAAATGACTATCTATTGGAGCAAATTGATTCTGAAACAATGGAAAATCATTCATATAGTAGTAAACAGGAAGTTTATTTTGCAATGACAAACTTTTCACCCATTGACGAAATGATTTTTTCACTGAAATTGGATAAAATTCCTTCCAAAGATATTGCCGAGCAATTAAAAGAGATGGGGTGCGACCTTACCCCAATGCAGATTGATAAAAAATATCAAACACTCAAGAAACAATTACGAAGAAAATTTGAAGAGGAAGATAATAAAGTCAGACATTGTGCCGCCTAACTTTCGTAAAATTTATTTTCGGATTGCGAACGTTGTTTCCCAATATCTACAGAATCGTTTTAGTGATTCTTTTTCTACTCTCCCGAAAAAAATTGTATTTTTGCACTTTCATTCATCAAAAATTCAATTATGGAAAATTTAGAAAACGAAGAAATTGTTGACGGAATCGGACAGGATGTCAAACTTCCGGAAAACGCCTACCGTGAGCTGAAATCGGGCGAAGAGTACAAACCCATTTTGCTCGCCGAGAAAAAGTATCCCGAATTGAATGCCTGGACCATAGTCTGGGGTATCATCATGGCGATTATCTTTTCCGCTGCCACCGCATATGCCGGCCTGCGCTTCGGACAGGTTTTTGAGGCGGCCATCCCCATTGCCATCATCGCTGTGGGCGCCTCCACCATCGCCAAACGCAAAAGCGCGCTCTCGGAAAACGTACTCATCCAATCCATTGGCGCCAGCTCCGGCGTCATCGTCGCAGGCGCCATCTTCACGCTGCCCGCCATCTTCATCATTCAAGAGAACAATCCGGGTATGCAGCTGAATGTCAACTTTTTACAAATATTCTTAGCTTCCCTCATCGGTGGTTTCCTCGGCATTCTGTTTCTCATCCCCTTCCGCAAATACTTCGTTTCCGATATGCACGGCAAGTATCCCTTCCCGGAAGCAACCGCCACTACCGAAATTCTGATTTCCGGCGCTAAAGGCGGCAACCAGCTGAAACTCCTGCTCGTCAGCGGCCTCATCGGTGGTCTCTACGATTTCTGTATGACCACCTTCAACTTCTGGGCTGAAAACATCTCCACACGTATGACTGCCTGGGGCGAAAAACTGGCCATGGACCACAAGTTCGTCTTCAATATGAGCGGTACCGGCATCTTGCTGGGCACCGGCTATCTGATTGGCCTCAAGTACGCCGCCATCATCTGCGCCGGCTCATTCCTCTCGTGGTGGGTCATCGTACCGCTGCTGGGACAGTACGGCGTTACTGACGCAGGCGTCATGATGAACACACTCGATCCCGACCTGATTTTCAAAGACTACGTTCGTCAGATTGGCATCGGCGGCATCGCGATGGCCGGTATTCTCGGTGTCATCAAGTCCGCCGGCGTCATCAAAACCTCGATGGGCACCATCTTCAAAGGCAATAAGGGCGCGGAAAGCAAGGCCGACAAAATGCTTCGCACACAGCGCGACATCTCCATGAAGATTATCCTTTTCGGTTTCCTCGGACTGCTCGTCGTGATGGCGATCTTCTTCGCATTCGGTGGCCTGCAGATGAATATGACGCAGGTAATCGTCGGCATTCTCATCGTTTTCATTTTCGCCTTTCTGTTCACCACCGTCGCCGCGACGGCCATCGCCACGGTAGGTAGCAACCCTGTTTCCGGCATGACGCTGATGACTTTGATCCTTCCCTCCTTCATTCTGGCGGCCGTTGGTTTGAACGGCACTGCCGGCATGGTCACCGCACTAATCGTAGGTGGCATTGTCTGTTCTGCATTGGCAATGGCGGGCGGCTTCGTCACCGACCTTAAAATCGGTTATTGGATAGGTTCATCCCCGTTCAAACAGCAGGCCTTCAAATTCGTGGGCACGCTGGTTTCCGCGCTCACTGTCGGCCGCGTCATCATTATTTTGTCGAAGGCCTATGGCTATGATGCCAACAACGGCGGATTGGTAGCGCCGCAGGCGAACGCCATGGCCGCCATCGTGCAGCCGCTGATGTCGGGAGAAAGCACACCGTGGATTCTCTATATCGTTGGGGCCGTCATTGCATTGTTGCTTGATATGATTGGTGTTCCCGCGCTGGCATTCTCACTGGGTATGTTCATCCCGTTGCAGCTCAACATCCCGTTGCTCGTCGGTGGTTCCATCGCATGGTTCGTCGGTTCCAGAAGCAAGGATGCCGAAGTCAACAAACAGCGCAAAGAAAAAGGCACGTTGTTAGCCTCTGGTTTGTTGGCAGGTGCGGCCATCTTCGGTGTCATCAGCGCCATTCTGAAATTCGCTGGCGCCGACCTCGCCGTCACCGAATGCTATGCCAGCCATTGGGTACACGATGTGCTCGCCATCGTCGCCTTCGTCGCCCTCTGCACATATCTCATCCTTCATTCCATGAAGAGAGAACAGTAAACGATTTTCTTAAATAGCTAAAAAAACAGCGGTGGCTTATTCATCGCTGTTTTTTTGTATCTTTGCATTTCGTTTTCACAAAACAATTTATCATGAACGATGCTTACGGTGAAATGGCAAAACGCATGTCCGCCGGCTTTATCTCTGTGAAAGATATGGATGGCAGCGACCTTTTTGTCAATACGGATATGATTGTCAATGTTGTGGAAAAAAGTGAAAGCAAAGATGAAGATAATGACTCCAAATACTGTATTTTGAATCTGTATGGAGGTGGGCTCGAACAGGAAGGAAAGTTTTTTTGCAAACCGATGCGCGTTCCCATGGACTTGAAAGAAGTGCTGGTGCACATTGACTATACCGGTGCGCGTAACTTTATTAAAATCAAAGGTGTGAATGCCATCTTCAATACCGACTACAGCTTTCACTTCTCTCCGGAAAATGTGGCCACTCCCATCGGCATGCGCCTCAATGCACCGGGAATCGAAATTTACGACCAGGTGGATTTGGCCAATCTGCCCCTCCAAATGAAAACCACTTCGCACCAAGACATCAGCGACACCGACAAGGAGAAGGGCATCTACTGGACGCACGTGAATCTGATTCTCGCACTTCTGTCGGAAGGCAACACCAATTATTGGAATGTGTGTCTGGTGGGGGGAAAGTCGGTGCGTGTGCGAGGACCGCTGAGCGAAATTTTCGAAAGACACCCCAACCTCAGAGACATTCCGCTGGCCAACGTGAAAGACGGCATCCTGCTCAATTTGAACCATATTCGGTTTTTCAAAAAAAATCAGATTCGATTGTGCGACAAGGTCGTTATCCAAAATTCAAGCCCGCTGTTTGCAAAAGATGAATTTACGATAGAAAATTCTGATTATAAAAACATGATACAGGATTTTTTACGCACCGGAAATGCTCCGATTATTCATTTTCGTAAAAGAAAGAATAGAGATTAACTTATTGAAATAAAATTTGTTATGAAAGAATACGATCCCGAAAACGGCACATATCAAAATGTGGAAGTCAATCCGGAGACAAAGGAGGTCCGTTATGGAGAGTTGAATCCGGACGAAGATAAAATAGTATATAAATTCAAAAAAATCAAACATTTGCACCTATTTTCCAAATGGTGGTTCTGGGTGATTTGCGCTGTGATTGTCATTGTTCCGTGGATGGTGGTGCTGGTTATTCACCACCATGATTCCCAGACACAGAAGCTCGACAAAAAAGAGGTTAAGGAAGTGGTTAAAGAGACTATGAATGAGGTCAAACCGGAGAAAATCGACAACACACTAACCATTATTGATAGCAGCGCAAAAGGAGATGCTTATACGGAAATCATTGATACCGTTGTGAACGAACACACCTTGCGCATCTACAAAGTGTATTATGGCATTCCCGAACTTTTCATTGGCGATATTAATCCGGAAGATACGAACATCGTAATGGCTGTCCGAGCCGCCGATGTGGGCACTCGGAATGAAATTATTGGCTTGTTCATCTACAAAGGCGAGAATTTGGGGACTGGGAGCAAGCACAAAGAGGGTTTTTGTGCCGTTATCAATAATGAAATCGCTCTTGGAATTGATACCGTTACACCTTTGGTGGAGGATGCGATTAGTCAAAAAGGAAGTTTCTTCAGGAATGCTCCACTGGTAAATTCAGGAATCGCCTGCGCTTACGAAGGTGAACACAACCAAAAAACCACCCGCCGCGCCTTATGCAATTTCAATAACGAAATCGTGTTCATCACTTGCGACAACATCACAATGACCGAATTCTCGATGTCGCTTGCCGATTTGGGGGTGAAAACGGCTATTTACATGGTGGGAGCGAAGGGAGGATACGGCTTCTGCCGCGACAAAGCGGGCAAACTGAGCACCTGGGGTGTGAATCGCTTTAATATTTACCCCAATGTCAACTATTTGATTTGGAAGAAGAAATAGGTTTTGCTAATTCCTACCCCGCCCTACGGGCACCCCTTCCAGAGGAAGGGGAATGAATGTCTCCGCAGGGGCGGGCCATTGATTCGGTGCCAACACATTCCAGCACTTCTTCCAGAGGAGGGGAATGAATGTCTCCGCAGGGGCGGGCCCAACACTGATATGAACAGCGAAATGTCATTCTGACGCCTGACGTCAAGAACGTTGACGTGGAAAACAACAAAATTAACCGGGTTTAAAAGTTATCCCCGTTTTTTTACATAATATCCCAATTCCCGAAAATGGGGTTTGGGCGACTGTATTTTTGCTCCATCATTTTTGAAAAACAAACCACAAAAAAGAAAGGAGCAAGTCATGATCAGCACGGTTAATTTTCACCTGACGAGCAAATGCAATTATCAATGCAAATACTGTTTCGCACATTTCTGTGAAGTCGAATCCCAATTGAACGTGGACGACAGGAAAAAGTTGGTCAAAGCGCTGTGCGCACCGAAATGGGTTGATAAAATCAACTTCGTAGGTGGCGAACCCACCCTGATTGGCGACCAACTGATTGACCTGATGATGGTGGCCAAAGGAGAAAAGTCACATCCCGTCCGCACGAGCGTTACCACGAACTCCAGTCTGATTTCTCCTGATTGGATTGAAAAGGCAGCTCCTTTTCTGGACATTCTCACCATCAGCATCGACAGTCAATTTGAGGACACTAACCGCAAATGTGGCCGCTGCTGCAAAGCCAACGGAAAAGTTTTATCCAAAGAACACTACATCGCGCTGGCCGCTGCTTGCCACAAAAACGGCATCCAACTGAAAATCAACACGGTGGTTTCCTCCATCAATGTCAATGAGGACATGGCCGATTTCATCAACGTGATTCGTCCGTTCCATTGGAAAATCTTCCAAGTTCTCAAAGTGGATGGCGAGAATGATGTGGATTTCAGCAAATACGCCATCACTGGGGAAGAATTTGACGAATACATTGAAAATCAGCGCAATATACTCAACGACAAGAAAGTGTTAGTAAAGGAAAGCAATGACTTAATGCGTGGTTCGTATCTGATGGTAAATCCCTAGGGCTGCTTTTTCGACAACACCCAGGGCGGCTACACTGTTTCGTCTCCCATTTTGGAAGTAGGGATTGACCAAGCTTTGAGACAAATTCACTTCGATGATGAAAAATTCAACAAACGCGGTGGAAAATACTCCATTCCGAATGCGTAACAAGTAAAATAAATTTTCAAAAACCATTGTTCAACCTTAAAAAATTCCCCGTCATGAAACCGAAAGTTGTTTCGTATCAATTGGTGCCGGTGGGCCCTAATGCCACCGATGATCCACTTCCCGCGTTAAATTCCATTACGCTCGACATTACCACTGCCGACGGACAACACCTGGGATTTAAGCTCGCACTGCCTTCCTCCCAAACCGTCACGCTGCCGCTCAAGGGCGAAGGTTTGGTTGCCACAGAACTGAAAAACATTGTGAGCATTGAAAGTCCGACCAATCCGTCCGACCAAGTCAGCAACAACAAATACGTATTTTTCACCCATCGCCCACCAGGCATTCTGGTTGACTTTACCGCCTCTCGCGACATTGAAGGCAAGCTGCACATTTCTTTGGATGATATGGTAGAAGTTTACCGGGGAATATACGTTAATAAGTTGTATATCAACGATTTTGATGGAAGAATTTTGAAATTGAAAACCTTTGGGGAGGCCAAAGCGCACACTGTTCCGGTGAGCAGGGCGAATAAGCGAAAAATTGGGGAGCTGGCCCGTTCCCCGCACTAATTACCGATGATTGCTTTTTCGCACCTCTTATTGCTGACCGTAATTTTGAATGACTTAAAGATAATACTTTTGCACATCAAGATTTGACGCAAAAGTCGGTCTCTTGAAACTTCGACACGGCGGGAGTAGAAATGCTTCCGCCTTTTTTATCGGAATTTTCCCATTTGGTCTTGTAGTTAAAAACATTGAAACTTTTATATTGCTGTCCGATAAAAGTTGAAAAAGGGGAATGTCTTCCGCAAGCTTGAAAAATAAGATGTGCGGAAGAGTTTTCAAAATCCAAGCCCACTCCATGTTGTGTTGAATGTCTTAACTTCCGATAATTACGATTATAGGCATAGAAAATTATCCCGTCAATGACATATAATAAACCATAAACGGATAAGACAAACGATAAATTCCGTTATTTACAGTTCTAAAATGTTTACCGGAAAGCAATGAGAAAATGCAATTCACAAGAAAAAAAACACTATTTTTGCATTTGGAAACCAACAATTCAAGTAGTGCGGTGGGAATTGGGGAATTGCTGATTATCACTATCTTATAGATTTTTTGAAAGAATGACATTTGAGTCAGAAAAAATAATTTTTAAGTTCTAAAACGAAACACCAATATATGCTTTTCAATTCGTTGGAATTTGCAGTTTTCCTTCCCCTTGTCTTTCTTCTTTACTGGTTTGTTTTTCAGCGCAATCTGAAAGCGCAGAACCTTTTTATTGTTGCGGTTTCGTACCTTTTTTATGGCTGGTGGGACTGGCGGTTCCTGTGTCTCATCGCCTTCACCTCGTTTTGCAGTTGGGGCAGCGGACTGCTCATTGAAAAGCACCGTCACCACGCGACCGCCAAAGTCATTCACCTGCTGAACATTGTTCTCAACCTCGCCATTCTCGGGGTTTTCAAATATTACGACTTTTTCGTCACCACTTTCGCCGATTTGTTTTTGGGCGGGCAAACCGACGGTTTGCTGTTGAAGATTATCCTGCCCGTCGGCATCAGTTTTTACACCTTCCAGGCCTTGAGCTACAGCATTGACGTGTACCGCGAAAAGCTGAAACCGACGCGTGACATCGTGCAGTTTTTCGCCTTCGTCAGTTTCTTCCCACAGCTGGTAGCCGGCCCTATCGAACGCGCCACCAATCTGCTCCCGCAGTTCGCCGTCCGCCGCAACTTCGACTATGCCACAGCGGTTGACGGTATGCGCCAGATTCTGTGGGGCCTTTTCAAGAAAATAGCCATCGCCGACAACTGCGCACAGATTGTGGATGCCACTTTCGGTTCCTATCAAACCCAAAGCGGCAGTAGCCTCGCACTTGCCGCAGTACTTTTTTCAGTACAGATTTACTGTGACTTTTCGGGCTATTCCGACATTGCCATAGGAACGGCCAAACTGTTCGGAATCAGGCTGATGCAAAATTTCAACTGTCCTTACTTCAGTCGCGACATTGCCGAATTCTGGCGTCGTTGGCACATTTCGCTCACCACCTGGTTCCGCGATTACGTGTATATTCCGCTGGGAGGCAGCCGCGTTTCCAAGTCCAAAATCGTCCGCAACACCTTTATCATCTTCCTGCTCAGCGGTTTCTGGCATGGTGCCAACTGGACGTTTATTGCGTGGGGAGCGTATCATGCGCTGCTGTTTCTCCCGTTGATATTGCTGGGGAAGAACCGGAAATACACGGGCGGCGTGGCCGAAAACCGTATGCTGCCCACATTTCGTGAGGCGGGGCAGATGCTGCTTACTTTTGTTCTGGCCGTCGGCGGGTGGATTATCTTCCGCGCCGAAACCATTACGCAAGCCGCCGATTACTTCCGCTGCCTTGTGTCGGCCGGCTGGAGCAATCCGATTCAAGAAGATATGATGCCGCTCATCCTGTGTGTGCTGGCGTTGCTGGTGGTGGAATGGGTGCAGCGAGCCAAGCCGCACGCCCTTGAACTGAGCGGCATCCGCTCGCACCTCCTCAAGTTCTCCATCTATTACGCACTGATTCTCATTATCTTCCTGTGCTACGTCACCTCCGAATCCTTCATCTATTTCCAATTTTAGCCATGAAAAAATTCCTGAAACTTACCACTCTGTTTTTCGCCATACTCTTCGTTTTAGCGCTGGCACTCGACCTGCTCATCACCCACCGACTGCATCAGCTGAAGAGCTCTCCTTTCGCCAACTGGAACGATATTTATCAAACTGAAATCCAAAGTGACGTGCTAATCATGGGTTCCTCACGCGCCTACGTCCAAATCAGTCCGCAAATTTTGGACTCCGTCCTCCACATCAATAGTTACAACTTAGGTGCCAACGGGCGTACGGTGGAAACTCAGATTGCCAAATACAAGGTGTTCCGCCAGCATCAGAAAAAACCGAAACTTATTCTGTATGAAGTACATGCGGGAACACTTCAACCCGGCAACAATTTCGACCGAATACAGTTCACCCCCTATCTTTACGACTCCTACCTGTGGGACCTGGTGCACGAACAAGAGGGATTCAACTGGGCCGACCGATTCATTCCCTGTTGGCGCTACCTCGACTACCAGCAGACCATCAAAAACATCATGCTGGCAAAATCTCCTTACAAAGACCCTAAAGAGTTTGTGTATAAAGGTTTTATAAGTTATGACAGAAAATGGGACGGAAGCAAACTGGCCAAACAGAAAAGCATCACTTGGTGCCACGACACGGCTTGCATCCGCATGTTTGACACATTTTTATCGCAATGCAAACGAGAAAACATTCCGGTGATCTTAATCATGGCACCCTATTACATCGAAGCGACGAAAAAGGTGAAAGGCATGGCTGACATGCGGAAGATGTATGAACAGATGGGACAAAAGTATGATTTTCCGTTGCTGGACTACACTTACGACGAACTTTGTATGGACACTGCCTACTTCTACAACGCCAACCATCTCAACCGCACAGGCACAAAGCTGTTTTGCAACAAATTGGCACGAGATTTGGATTCGCTCGGAGTCGGCCGTTAAACGTCAGACCAACCTCAAAAAAAATATTGCTGTCCGATAAAAGTTGAAAAAGGGGAATGTCTTCCGCAAGCTTGAAAAACAAGATGTGCGGAAGAGTTTTCAAAATCCAAGCCCCTTTCGTCTTGTAGATTAAAGTTCCGATAATAGTGATTATGGAGTTGAGAGCTGAAAGTTGAGAGTTGAAAGT
>JAKSMF010000035.1 GCA_024400775.1 Bacteroidales bacterium
TTTTTATTAAAAAATTTATAACTTACAAATACTCAATAAGAATCAGTGGAAATCATATTGGAAAAAGCACTGTATCACGAAATCCCTTTTCTGTTGATCGGATGTTGCCGCATACCAACCATCGCGCAACTTCACACAGCGTCCCCAACCTTTAATCGACTTTATTTCTGCCTTTTTATATTGGCCAGACAAATGGTCACCGACGTGCATTCCGTCACATACGAAATTGGAATCGCGGGTAGAAATGAATACGATTTTTTCATTTTGCACAGCGACCGTATATTCCACACTCTGGTAGATTGTATCAAAAGTCGGAGCGAAATCGTTTGCTGGAGTGAGCGTAAAATAGTGTGTACGAGTAACATGTGCGGGCTGAGACAGTTCCATCCTTCCATTCAAGAATTCGCCTTTGGTTGGGGGACAGTCCTTCCATTGGTAGTTGGTTCCCTCCAAGGCGCCGCACTCTCGCCACCCGCTTTCCCACCACCGTTCATACAATGCTTTAATGCTCTGCATATCTTCCATGGTCAGTGGACCGCCAGCATCTTTCTTCACCAATAACGGAAATGAAAAATGGGGATTCATGATTCTCTCGATGCACTTGGCGGCATCAATGCCAACGTATATCCATGGAATTGTGGACGAATGAATGTCATTGCACCAGAGATTGCTCTGTCGTGCATCGGTATCTATGAACTGTATGAACAACGGGATGAGGTTCGTGTCTGCGATGCTCAATTTCGAATATTTTTTGATTCCGAAAGAATGGGGCATCAACGCCTCACCATTCTGTTGAGCCTTCAAAAACGAGAGCATTCCCGCAAGCACGACAAAGATGACAATTTTCTTCATAACTACTTGATTTAGTTGGACTAATACAAGGCCATTCTACGAATTTCGTCACCTTTAAAGACAGTTTTAGAAGGAATCCAATCACAATTTTCCATCCGTTTAACGCGTGCAGGGGCGGTACTTAGCACAGTCCATTTACGGGCCTTGACATCGCCATTCTCCGCCACATAAAATTCTATCAACAGATAGTCACCCACC
The DNA here is from genome assembly GCA_024400775.1 of Bacteroidales bacterium. Classification (GTDB taxonomy): domain Bacteria; phylum Bacteroidota; class Bacteroidia; order Bacteroidales; family WCHB1-69; genus UBA1756. The sequence continues at coordinate 1,051 of JAKSMF010000035.1, forward strand.
CGGATGGAGTCTTGCGGATTCTTCAACAAGCTGTCGCGCTGACAGTGAAAATAGTCAAAAAATTCCTCATCATTATATTCGCGATCTACCTTTTCATATATGTACGCCTTGCAATCACAGGTTGACAACAATTTCCAAGTAAAGCCGTTGTCCTCAACGGAAAATTTCACAATGGTGTTATAGGGGATTCTATATTCCATACACTTGTATTCCTGCAAGAGTGCGCCAGCGTATGTATTCAGATATAAAGAATCGGCAGTCGGAACAAAGTAGGACGAGAACGCAGGAGAATTAACCAGATCCTTGTTCACGAGGACAGGGATGTCACCATAATAAAACATTTCCGAGCAGTAGCCGCTATCTATGCAATTCCAGAGGCGACCGGACTCATTGACTCCGACACACAGCGTAGAATCCAGGCTCTGCCACATATGATAATGGTAAGGTAAATCCATCTTGTTGAAAATACAATGTTGGGAAACGCCTTTCACAGAATCAAGCATGGCGAAAACGATGGGATTACTGACTTCGCACCGTTGCACTGGAATTTTATACAGCGTTGGTTGCGCTTGTATGCCTGCGACGGAAATCGTGAGCAGAATTAAAATCATCAATTTTTTTTTCATAGGGGGATTTTCTTAAAATTTCAGATGGTGATGGGATTAAACGTATCAATATAATTTATTGTTATTCAGAATATAAAAAAAGAAATCAACGTAAAGAAGAACATTTCGGTATGCGAAATTTAGACGAAAAAAGGAATACCTAAATGGATATTCCTTTTTTCAACTTAAAAATACGGAATTATCGTTTTACAATCTTGCGGCTGACAACGCCTTCGTCGGTGGTCAGACGAACGAAATAGACGCCGGCGGTGAGATTTGAAATATTGATGGTTTCGCCGGAAGCCACGTTATTCAGAGAAATCACACGTTCGCCGATAGCGTTAAAGATTTCAACGCAATTGATATTGCGGTCTTCACAATTAACGGTAATGTAATCGGTTGCCGGATTCGGAACGATGCCGAAAGAGATGTTATTGTCTGCAATACCCGTACCGCCAGTCACGGTTACGCCCTTCGGGTTTTGGAGGCTAGCATTGTAGGTATGTCCAACGTAGGTCCAAGTCGTTGAACCATTCGGTTGATAATACAAAGCCATATTATAGTTGCCTGGAGCAGCGGTAATATTTCCGGTAAAAGAATAAATGTCGGTGGAGTTGGCATTCAGGCCGCTGACGGTTTTCTGTTGAATCAGCTGAACCTGTTGTGCGCTTGAGGTTTCCAACACCAATTTCAGTTTGCCTGAGAAAGCGGCAGTTCCCTGATTAAGGACAGAAACGCTAACGGTGGCATTGCTGTTCTGCTGCAACGGATTGGGAGTATAGGAGAAGTTGGTGAACATCTGCAAGTTAGGAGCAGCGGGAGAAGCGACAGTAATCGCGAGCGGGTTGGTATAGTCACCTTGGGGAACCAAAGTCCAGTTGCTGGCGTTAACATCTTTGTAATATACGGCCAAGCGATAGTTGCCAGGGGCTGCGGTAATGTTGGCAGTCGGAGTCAACGGAACGTACGATAATGAAGTAAGGCCATTGCTAACGGAACCTTGCTGAAGCACTTGCGTTTCAGTGCCGCCGGTAGTTTCCAACACGAACTTGAGCGTTCCGTTGAAGGTGCCTTCACCGTAGTTGGCAATTTGAACATTGAAAGAGGCAGATGCGTTCTGCTGCAACGGATTGGGAGTTGCGGTGATTGCTGAATAGAGACGCAAATCGAAAGCACTAGCATCAGGATCATCATTTTCGTCGGGACAAACATACGGGAAGATGGCGTTAGTCAGAGAAACATTCCAAGAATCTGCATAAGAAGACCAGCTGCCCTGGTACATTTCCCATCCCGTATTGGCGGCATCACCGTCGGTAGTGGTTTGGAGCGCAAAATAGCTGTCGGCGTTAGTAATATTCAAGCCGGCGAAAAAGTTGCCAGTGATGGCAATCGGGGAATCAAACACACATTCATATTCGTATGTATCCTCATCCATACCATTATAAATAGTGGCGAGTGTTACCGTCTTGCTTCCGAGCACATTGCCAGGCGTGCCGTTATTATCAGCCCAAACAGTGAAGTCAACGCTACCACTCGTGCCATCCATAGCACCGAGAGCAATTTTGATTTTGGAAACGGTACCGCTTGTCGGATAAGTAAAATAGTCGGCCTTGGCTTCGTCGCCGTATGCGTTAGTTCCCGCCAAGTAACCACCGCTTTGAACAGTGTAAACGGCCGGAGTCCCCGGAAGCGGATAGTGCTGATAATCGCATTCGGTAGCTTGCGGATCATCGCCGCCGCCGCCACCGCCACCGCCGCCGCCATTATTCGGCTCGATACCGAAAATGGCTTCCTGGCCGTAGGAGAAGTCGTAGCTGCCGCCGCCAATGCCGCCGCCGCCGGGAATCAATGAAGTAACGGCATAATAGCCATTGCCATAGCCACTCCAACCCCAGTTGAAATGGAACTGGTTGCTGCTGTTATAACCGTCACAGACGAAGCAGTGACCGCCCTGATTCGGTTCATCCGTACCGGAATAGACAATCGGACGACCAGCGTTCAAATCAGCCTTCAGATAGTTAATCCACTGAGCATCTGCAATTTGCGTCACCCATTGGTAATTCTGGTTCATATAGCTTTTAGATCGGCCGACCAGTGTTGACTTATAGCCGAAATAGGTTTTCAAGGCGTGCTCGGCGCTCGGTGTATTGGCGTAATACTCAAGAGTATAAGCGCCAGAACCCTCAGGGGAATACATCATTTCAACGGCGACGCCGCAGTGATACATCAAGGTAGCGACGGCCGTACGTTGGGCGGAGGTACCTGAGTTGGCGGAGGCATAAGTATTCAGCATATTGCCCCAATCGTAAGTGGTAGCGCCGAAGTTAGCCGTCAGCGTGCCATAATTTTCAAAACCCTGAGAGGCGAAATTACAGCTGTAGGAATGTGAGCCCGTACCTGTTGTAGGCCAATTCCAAAATTTCATCACCTGGGCCATAGCGGTAGCCACGCAACCCGTAGCCGAACGGTTGTTGCTCGTGCCAGGACACGAGCCGTTGTAAGGAGCACCCTGATCCCACGTGGTCGTCAGCATCGGAGAGACCGCATCACGCAGCTGTTCTACCGGGAAGCGGCCTTCGCGCAAGTTGGTCCACTGCTGTGCGACTTCGGGTGTTGCGGCGACATTCGCATCCGCGATTTCACGGATTACACGGTTGTAACCGCTCAACCAAAAACGCAAGTTGTCGGGCAACTGGGTGGCATCAAAATTGTTGGCATCAGAATAGCCCAATACCGGAATGGCGGCGTCATCAGCGGAAATGATGACGAATCCAGTTCCGTTTTGATTGTTAAAGATGTAGAGATGGTCGAAACCGGCCTCCGGTGCGACATTACGGAAATCCGCAGCTGCACGCTGGGGGCAACTCAAACGCCAGAAATTCTGGGCATAACTTTTAGCAGTCGCCGGATCTACCGGAGCTGCCTTTGCAGCAAAACAGAACAATGCCGCAAGCACAAATAAAATTGCAAACTTCTTCATATTAAATAAGATAATTAAGTTTCATTGCTAAAAGGGAATCAATCGCTGCACTTAATGTCCTTGACATTAAGTTGAATGCTGGTGACATTGTTCCAAGTGTTTTCTTCCACATGATAAAGCATGTCAAAATCCTCACCGGAAGTCACCTTTTCAAAATTCTCCTTCTGATTGAAGGCAATCGCATCAATGGGGCGGCAGTTTTTGTTGCGATAGCAGACACGCAACTTGATGTGCTTTTCGCCAACGATGCGAGCATTACCTTCTTCCACCAGCCGACGCGACAGGAATACGGGAGCCATGTTGCCCGGTCCGAATGGAGCAAAACGCTTCAGATTCTCCATAAAGTGCGAAGTGATGTCCGTCAGGTCCAGCTCCATATCCACATCGATTTCGGGGATGAGCGCGGTTTCATCCTGAATTTGCTCCGAAGCAAAACTTTCAAATTTATCGATGAATGCCTGAAGGTTTTCCTCTTTGAGCGACAAACCGGCGGCGTAGGTATGTCCGCCGAAGTGTTCGAGCAAGTCGGCACAATGGTTAATTCCGTTATAGATATTAAATTCCTTGATGGAACGAGCGGAACCGGTAATCAGTCCGTCAGTGGATTTGGTCAGGATAATGGTAGGACGGTAAAATTCCTCAACCAAACGCGAAGCCACAATCCCGATGATTCCCTTATTCCAATTAGGATTATAGAGAACGATACTCTTACGGTCGCGGTATTCGTCGTTGGAAAGTATTTCGTTAATAGCTTCACTGGTTGCCTTTTTATCAAGTTCACGACGGGTGTCGTTGTGAGAATTGATGTTCTTGCCGATATCCATCGACTTGTCTTCATCATCACAGATGAGCAGTTTCACGGATTCGCGCCCCGTATTGATACGACCGGCGGCATTGATACGCGGGCCGACATTGAAAACGAGGTCGGTAATCGAGATAACGCGATTGAAGATGCCTTGGTCGGTCGGTGGATAGTGGATTTTGATACCCGACTGTTCAATGATGGACTTGATACCGACACGCGGGAAGCGGTTGATGATAATCAGACCGAAGTAGGCCAAAATACGGTTTTCGCCGGTGATGGCGACGATATCGGAAGCGATGGAAATTGCGACGAGGTCGAGCTTCGAAAGCCAAAGTTGGTCGGGCAAGTCGAATTTTTTGCAATATCCCTGAATCAACTTGAAGCCGACGCCACAGCCGGAAAGTTCCTTGTAGGGGTATGGGCAGCCGTTGCGTTTCGGATCCAGCACCGCCACCGCATCCGGAATTTCTTCGCCCTGCAAATGGTGGTCACAAATAATGACATCGATGCCGTAACTGTTGGCGAAAGCCACTTTGTCGTTCGCCTTAATGCCACAATCCAACGAAATCAGCAACGTGAAATCATTCGCATGACAATATTCAATTCCCTGATCTGAAATGCCATAGCCTTCCAGATAACGGTCAGGAATGTAATATTCGATGTAGTTTTTGTAATCCGAACCGATGATTTCCTTCAAAAAGGAATATACCAACGCCACGGCAGAGGTTCCATCTACGTCATAATCACCGTAAATCAGAATCTTTTCATTATCGATGATAGCTTTTGACAGACGCTCGACGGCCTTGTCCATATCCATCATCAAAAACGGGTCGTGTAATTTGGAAATATCTGGATTAAAGAACAATTCAGCATCTTCCACCGTACGAATCCCACGACTAATTAACAGGGACGCTAACGGTTTCTCTATCGACAACAAATTACTAAAGCGTTCAACCTCGCTTTCATCAGGAGTAGTATTAAGTATCCAACGTTTTTCCATCTTACAAATTCGTTAAATTTTGGAGGCTGCAAATATACTACTTTATTTTAAAATTACAATGTAAAATTAGTTTTTTAACAAAAAAATTTGATTTTTATAAAATAATGATAGTCAATAATTTACAAGACAAGGCACACAGAATGGATTTACTGATTCAAGTTTCGTAAACTCGCGATAGATTCTATTTGACTTGCGAATCACGACTTATGACCGATGGCCGAAGGACGACGCCCCCATCCCAATACTATTCACTTCTAACTCCTAACTTCCAACTCCTAACTAAAAAACGTTTACCTCAGGTTCTATTGTGATGCCGAATTTTTCGAACACGTTTTTTTGCACGAAGCGATAGAAATCGCAAATCTCTGTACCAGAAGCATTTCCGTAATTCACGATAACCAAGGCCTGATGCGGATAGACACCGGCGTCGCCGTGGCGCACGCCTTTCAAACCGGCGAGGTCAATCAGCTGGCCCGCCGCCAACTTTGCCCTCCCCTCGCCTGCCGGATAAAAGACCAGATTGGGGACCTGTTGTAGCAAACGGTCACGTTCCGCCACGTCCACAATGGGATTTTTGAAGAAACTGCCAGCGCACCCGATTTTGGTAATGTCGGGCAGCTTGCGGTCGCGAACAGCCTTCACCGTCGCGGCCAGATTCTCAATCGTTAGTGGTAAGTTATTCTCTTCCAATTCCTTAACAACGCCTTGGTAAGAGATGGAGAAATGTTCTTTTTTCGACAAAACGAACTCCACCCGCGTAATCAGCACATCGTTTTTCCAATCGGTTTTGAAAATGGAAGACCGATAGCCGAAACGGCACTCCTCATTCGTAAGCTCAAACGCTTTTTTGGAGGCCAAGCGGTACCCTATCACTTTGGAAATCACATCTTTGACTTCGACTCCGTAGGCACCGATATTCTGCACCGGGCAACTGCCGACCAAACCGGGGATACCGATGAGATTTTCCACACCGTAATAATGATGCGACACGCAATAATCCACAAAATCAGCCCAGCTCACCCCCGCTGCCACCGACAGACGAACGCGCTCGCCATCCTCTTCCAAAACATCAATTCCCTGCGTACACATCTGCACAATCGTACCATGGAAATCACTAACGAACAGCACATTACTACCACCACCGAGAATCAGGTGATTCCCATCGAACAAACCATCCGCCAACGACTGTGGCACTTCGTTTTCTGATTCAATTTGCACAAAGCAATCGCAAACGGCCGGCAACATAAAAGTGTTATACGGTTTAAGTTGATGATGGGTAAAGATTAAAATAAAAAAAAAGGATTGAATTTCCACGTGCAAAAATACGATTTTTTCAAAATAGTAGAAAAAAAGTGTAAATTTGCAGTTTCTATTTTTCAAGCATAATTTTGAATAAATAATTATAAATCAATATTATAAAATATTAAATTATGAAAAGATTTTTTCTATTTATGGCAATTTTGATGACGATGAGCATTGGCATTCAGCCCGCAGAGGCACAAAATGATTCAAAAAAGGCAGATATGATTACGCGAGACAACCGTCCCCAGCCCGATTTTTCACAAGGTCGCCTGACGGAACACATCCTGTGGCATTTCGGCCGCGTGAGTGCACCTGAAGTCTCTCCCGACGAACAAACACTGCTGTATAGTGTCACCTATTACGATTACCAAAAGAACAAGGGAAATACGGAACTCTACACCTTGCCTGTAACCGGAGGCACACCCACGCAAGTTACTCGCACGGAGTCCAGTGAAGTGCAGGCTGTTTGGCGCCCGGACGGGAAGAAAATCGCATTTCTGTATGTGGCAGATGACGTAATGCAGATTTTCGAATGCAACCCCGACGGCAGCGGTCGCACCCAAATCACCCACGCGCCCACCGACATCAACGGTTTCTCATATTCACCTGACGGAAAGCACATTCTTTTCACCCGCAACGTGCAGCTCGACCCGACCATCACCGACCGTTACGCCGACCTTCCGAAAGCCAACGCGATGATTTACGACGACCTCATGTATCGTCATTGGGACAGCTGGGCCGACGGCAGTTACGCCCACCTCTTCATCGCACCCACCAGCGATCCCGACAATGCTGTCGAACTGTTGAAGGGCGAGCGCTTCCATTGCCCCGTTCCACCGTTCGGAGGAATGGAGGATGCTGTTTGGAGCCCCGACGGAACCAAAATCGCCTACTGCTGCAAACGCGCCACCGGTAAGGATTTCGCCGTCAGCACCAACACCGACATCTTCATCTACGACCTCGCCACCGGCACAACTACCAACCTCACCGAAGGCAATCTCGGTTACGATATGAATCCCGTCTGGAGTCCTGACGGCTCACAGCTCGTATGGTGGAGTATGGAAACACCCGGTTTCGAATCCGACTTGAAACGAATGATGGCACACGATTTCAAAAACAACGTCACTTCCCAGATGATTTTCAACGAAATGCTCAACCCCGAAAGTTTCGTTTGGAGTCCCGATGGAAAGAAAATATACTTCCTCAGCAGCTATAATGGGGTGATGAGAATTTTTGTACGCCAGCCCAAAATGGAGAAGAAAAAGCAGGTAGGTTTGGAAATTCGCGGTCTGACCGGCGACAATGCCGACTACAACTCACTGGCCTGGGCCAACGGCAAACTCATCGTCACCAAATGCACGCACCAGATGCCCGCCGAAATCTACTCCTTCGACCCGAGCACCGAAAAAGAGACGCAGCTCACCTTCACCAACAAAGAGTGGCTCGACAAAATCGACATGGGCAAAACAGTTGCTCGCACCGTGAAAACCACCGATGGCCAGGACATGCTCGTCTGGGTGATTTATCCGCCGAAATTCGATTCCACCAAGAAATATCCGGCCCTGCTTTATTGCGAAGGCGGTCCGCAATCACCTGTAACCCAGTTCTTTTCATATCGTTGGAATTTCTCGATGATGGCTGCTCACGATTATATCATCGTGGCCCCCAACCGCCGCGGCCTGCCCGGCTTCGGCAAAGAGTGGAATGATGAAATCAGCACCGACTACGGCGGACAGTGCATGCAGGACTACCTTTCGGCTATTGATGACGTAGCGAAAGAGTCATACGTGGATGAAAACCGCCTCGGTGCCGTCGGCGCCAGCTTCGGCGGTTACTCCGTCTATTGGCTCGCCGGCAACCACAATAAGCGCTTCAAAGCCCTCATCGCCCATTGCGGCATGTTCAACTTCGAAAGCTGGTACGGAACTACCGAAGAACTCTTCTTCGCCAACCACGACATCGAGGGCAATTACTGGGACAAACCGACACCGAAGAGCTACAGTTTCTCACCCAACCGTTTCGTCGGCAACTGGGACTGTCCGCTGCTCGTCATCCATGGCGGCAACGACTTCCGCATTCCCTACACCGAGGGCATGCAGGCCTTCGACATCGCCCAGATGAAAGGCATTCCCAGCCGTTTCCTCTTCTTCCCCGATGAAACCCACTTCGTAGTAAAACCGCAAAACTCATTCCTCTGGCAACGCGAATTTTTCAGATTTTTGGATCAATACCTGAAGTAAGGTTATGAGAGATGAGAGATGAGAGATGAGAGAGAGAAGTAGAAAGCAGAAAGCATTATTTATGAAAAAATACATTTTATTATTCGTAACAATCTTAATGTCAGTTATGTGCTTACAGGCACAGCAGGATTGTGGGGCGGTTGATTGCCCCGGAAGATGCGGGAGATACGTAGATGGCAATGGCGACGGCTTTTGCGACCACGGTCGGCTGTCGGCTCCACAGCCGGAAGCCGCAAAGCCCGCTGAAACCGCAAAAACCGAACAGTCAAAACCGACACCGACGAAGGTGAAAGACGATAAGAAACAGTCTGTGGAGCCCACGACCGCGCCCGCGCCAGAGGCACAAACGGAAGCGGAAACGGGAACTACTGAAACAGAAGTCAGCGTCCCCGCGGCAACGGCGGCGGAAGAAAGTGAAGTCACCGAAGAGCCCAAGAGCGAGGCCAAAAGTCCTTACCCAGTCTATCCCATCTGCGGTGGATTGCTCGCGCTATACCTTATCTCCGTGCTGTTGGTCAAACGCGATGTCTGGCAAAAAGCCACACATCGTAAGGTTTGGAACATCGCATTGACCGTCACCTTCCTCGTTTCTTGTCTGTTAGGACTTTTACTGGCGTTTTTCATTCACCACGGATACTACCCGACCACTTATGTTGATTTTCTGCACATCCACGTGTGGTTCGGAATCGGCATGACTATGATTGCCGTTTTTCACCTTCTCTGGCACCTCAATTACTACAAAGCCATTTTTAAGAGCAGGAAGCAGGAGGCAGGAAGTAGGAAGCTGAAAGCTGAGAATTGATAATTAATTGCATCAGGAAATACGACAAAATTCCTAATTTCTAATTCCTAATTTCTAATTTATAACTGGTCATTTCTAACTACTAACTTCTATCTAAAAAAATGTCATTCATCAATTTCAAAAAGAGCCACTGGAAATGGACGCTGATGGACTCCTACCTTTTGAAGAAGTTCATTGGTTCGGTATTTTATTCCATTGCCTTGCTGATGACGATTATCGTGGTGTTTGACATTTCGCAGAACATGCAGTATTTCAACAATACGACCACCAAGTCGGTCATTACGGAATACTATTTCAATTTCATTCCCTACTTCCTCAATCTATTTTTCCCGTTATTCACCTTTATTTCAGTAATTTGGTTCACATCCAAGCTCTCTGGCAGGAACGAAATCATCTCTTTTTTCAATGGTGGCGTAAGTTTTTACCGCTTCATCGTTCCCTACATTGTTGGTGCGATTTTGCTCGGTATATTTTCGCTTGCATTGGCGAACTTCATCGTTCCGAATTCCAATAAAGAGCTTAATGAGTTCAAAGACAAATACTTCCACGCGCATAAATCCACCATTCTCACCGGTTCTATTTCGCAGCGGAATCTTCATTTCAAAAACACACAAAATTCATACGTTTATGTACGTGATTGGAGAAAAACGAAGTTGGAGGGCGAAAAATTCACGTACGAAATTCTCGGCGACGAAAACATTCCCTACAAGCTTAGCGCCGAACATATTCATTACGATACAAAAAGCAAAATGTGGGTACTCAACTCCTTCTATGTGCGTACCTTTGATGAAAAGGGGAACGAACATATCAGGACCGGGGAACGCCTTGACACGACATTCAATTTTCTACCGGAAGAATTCAGTCCCGATGTCGCGTCAGCTACCACAATGAATTACAGGGATTTAAAGAAATTCATCGCTAAAGAGAAGGCCAAAGGGTCCTCTTTGGTAAAAAGCTATCAGATAGAGGAGCACCGCCGCGTGGCCAATCCCGCCTCCATCATAGTAATGACATTGCTGGGACTTTGCGTTGCGGCACGCAAGACGCAGCGAGGCATCGGCGTTCACATGTTTTTCGGCATGGCCTTCGTTTTTGCATTCATATTTTTACAGCAAATATCCACAGTCTTCGCCGTATCAGAATCATTATCGCCTGCGATGGCGATATGGCTACCCAATCTCATCTACCTCGGCATCTGCGTCATTCTTCTTATCACCATTCCTAAATAGAATTTTAATACAATATAAATATGTCAATCATTGTCAATAACATTTCCAAACAATTCGGCAAGCAATGGGCTTTGAAAGATGTAAGTTTCGAAGTTCAAAAGGGTGAAGTTGTTGGTTTTCTCGGGCCCAACGGGGCGGGGAAATCCACCATGATGAAGATTATCACCTGCTATCAACCGCCCACCAGCGGAGACGTATCTGTTTGTGGTTTAGATATTTGGAACGATTCACTGGCGCTTCGCAAAAAAGTCGGCTATCTTTCGGAAGCAAACCCATTATACGTTGACATGTATGTGGTTGAATTTCTGCGCTTTATCGCTGGAATGCGCGGGGTTTCGCTCAGCAACCGCACCAAAAGAGTGAACGAAGTCATCGAAATGACCGGCTTAGAACCCGAAATGCACAAAAAAATCAGCCAGCTGTCGAAAGGTTACAAGCAGCGCGTAGGCATCGCGCAAGCGCTGATTTCGGACCCCGAAGTACTGATTTTGGACGAACCCACCTCTGGACTTGACCCCAACCAATTGGTCGGCATCCGCAACCTGATTAAAGAGTGCGGGAAAACGAAAACCGTGCTTCTCTCCACGCACATCATGCAGGAGGTGGAAGCCATGTGCAGCCGCGCCATCATCATTAACAAAGGTCAGATTGTAGCCGACGCATCGCTTGACAGTTTGCGCCAAGAGGCCGTCAATCGCGGCGTCAAAAACGGCTCCATCGAAGAACTTTTCCACACCATCACACGCAGTTAATTTCCATCAGCACCATGAAAAAACATTTCCGCATTTTACTAACAATCGCCCTAAGCGCCTTTGCGTTCGCACTACACGCGCAAGACGAAGACGAGGGCGATCCGTGCACACAAAACTACCCGAAAACGGTAGCGAAACAGGTACAAAAAGCTCGCGACCTGCAAAAATCCGGCAAAAAGTCTGACGCCAACGTCATCTATTATGAAATTCTGGAGGAATATCCTGACCATCTGGAAGTCAATTACTATCTGGCACTCAGCTACTTTCTTCCCGTGAAAATCAACGGCTGGCAGGTTGATAGCGAACGCGACGCCAAAAAAGGCATCGAAGCCGCCAACCGTTTAGCCAATGTCTGTCCTGAATACAAAATCGAGATTCACTACTACGCTGCGCGCATCGCCTGGTTGATTGAAGATTGGCAGAGCGCCATCAAACACGCACAGATTTTGTTGGATAATCCTGATTTAGTGAAAGATGAAGAGCAGTTGGAGCATGCGGAACAAATCATCAAGAGCTCCAAATCTTTTGCCGAACTGCTGGGGCATCCCGTCCCGTTTGACCCGAAGCCCGTTCCCGGGATTTCCACCCAACACGACGAATATCTCGCCACCATCTCGCCCGATGCCGGATATTTTTACTTCACGCGTCGTATGCCCTACACGAAACAGGGCGCTTTCGGCAACGAAACCAGCGAACGTGAATATTTCTCCTACAGTCATCAGCTCGCCGACGGCAGTTACGAAACCGGCAAACCACTCCCCTATCCTTTTAATGAAGCGAGCGGCGAAGGCAGTCCCACCATCAACTTGGCCAACGACCTGCTCATTTATGCCGCTGTACATGAGGCGAAAATAAAAGACGAACAAGGGAAAGAATACACTTACCCCAACTACGACCTTTACTCTTCAAAGTGGGATGGCTCCGACTGGTCGGACCCGCGCCCACTAAGCAATATCAACAGAGAAGACAGTTGGGAGTCGCAGCCGACGCTCAGCTCTGACGGCAACATTCTGTTTTTCGCTTCCGACCGTCCCGGCGGATACGGCGGCTCCGACATCTGGATGAGCGAACGCGACGCCAACGGGAACTGGCAATCCCCCGTCAACCTTGGCCCCATCATCAACAGCAAAGGCAACGAGCGTTCGCCGTTTCTGCACACCGACAGCCGCACCCTCTACTTCTCGTCTTCTCCCTCCAACGACCGTCCCGGCATAGGCGGCATGGACATCTTCTACTCCAAACTTGACGAAAAAGGGAAATGGACCAAGCCCGTCAACATCGGCTATCCCATCAACTCCGAAAACGACGACGTTGACTTCTTCGTCAGTCTGGACGGCAAAACGGCCTACTTTTCTTCCAACAACCTCGGCGCCGACGACTGGAACATATACAGTTTCGAACTTTACGAAGAGGCTCGTCCCAAAAGCATGGTCATCGTGAAAGGCGTCGTTAACACCGACGATCACGAATTGGTGAGCGCCGTTGTGGAATTGCGCGATGAGAACTCCGAAATCATTGCCACCACCACCGCGAACGCCAACACCGGACAATACGCTGTGGCGACGCAGGTAGATACCGAAAAACCTCAAAACCTCATCGTCAACATCAAACAGGATGGTTATGCGTACGACACCAAAATGGTTACCATCAATCCCGAGCCAGAACCCGTAATCACCTCTGACGCAGAAGTTAAGCGCATTGAGGTGGGTAAGGTCTGCGATTTGCACGACATCTATTTCGCCACCAACTCCTACACGCTCACCGACGAGTCCAAACGTCTTATCGACCTTTTTGCCGACTTTTTGGAACACAATCCAACCGTCAAGGCTGAAATCCAAGGTCATACCGACAACGTAGGCAACGACAACGACAACTTAGTGTTGTCGGACCGTCGTGCGCAATCTGTTTATAACTATTTGATAGAAAAAGGGATACCGAAGAATCGCATCCGCTTCAAAGGGTACGGGGAGAGCAAACCTATCGCGCCCAACACCACAGAGGAAGGCAGAGCCAAAAACCGTAGAACCGTATTTTTGATTTATGAGCGCTAAAAGATTCTTCCCGACACTTCCAGGCCAACCATTCTTTGAAGGCAAACGCGCCTTCATACAATTATTATATTTATGCCTGATGACCATCGGTTTCGCCATCGTCATCAGTCTCCTCGGGCTCCTCGTCGCAAACGCCATCTACGGCGCTGACGCCATTGAGAATCCGACGGCGGGATACTATCGGTGGATTCAAGCATTCAACACCATCGGAACGTTTTTGCTGCCGGCGCTGTTGTTTGCCTTTTGCCACGACAGACATTGGTTTTCTTACAACAATGCCGACCACATTTCCGGCAATCCGACCGCCATTGCTTGCGTGCTGCTGATGTCAGTCGCGCTTTTGGCGCCCATCGGGCTTTTGGTAGAACTCAACAAAATGATACAGCTGCCGGACTGCATGTCGGGTATCGAAAATTGGATGCATGAGACACAACAGTCCAGCGACCGCGTACTGGAGCTGCTCACATCCGAACACACTATCGGAACGCTCGTATTGAACGTCATCGTCTGCGCGTTGTTGCCGGCAGTCGGTGAAGAGTTTTTCTTTCGTGGTTCACTGCAACAATTATTCCGCAGTTGGTTCGGCAACAAGCACCTTGCGATTTGGGTTACATCATTCATTTTCAGTGCGATACACCTTCAATTCGACGGTTTCTTCGCTCGCTGGCTCCTCGGTGCCTATCTCGGTTACCTCTTCGTATGGAGCGGTTCGCTATGGCTGCCTGTTTTGGCACACTTTTTGCACAACTCCATCTCCATTGTTGCACAATATATATTTGATGTCGCCGGCATTGAACAAGAAACTTCACTTAACTCAATGACTATCAGTTCCGCTCTCGCCTCTGCCCTGGTCTGCGGAGTAATTCTTCTATTTATCCACAAAACTTATCACAAACAAAATCAAATATCAGACTAAAACATCACCTACAATTTTTTTGAAAAAAAACACATACACATAAAACAAAAAGCACACTTTATACGTTAACAAAGCGCCGTTATGGTATAAAAGGCATTTTTTTGAAATAAACAATCTATAAAAACATTATACAAATAGCTCATGAACAAGACATTACGACAGAGTTTATGGTTGATAGCTTGCATCTTCTTCCCCATGCTTCTTTCAGCGCAAGATTCTGTGCATGTGAACTTACAGCAGGCAATACAAATTGCATTAAGCGATAATCCGACAATCAAGATTGCAGACCGCAACATTGAGGCAAAGAAGTATTACAAAAACGAGCAGATTGCCGCACTATTTCCGAGTGTTTCAGCATCAGGTTCCTACCAAAGGACTATCCAAAAACAAAAGATGACGATGGAAATGGGCGGTTCCCCGATGACCATCGAAGTCGGTACGAGCAACAACTACTCGGCGGGGCTGAGTTTAACGTTGCCGTTGGTAGCCGCACCGACATGGTACAATCTGAAGCTGTCGCAAATTGATGTGGAAGCTGCTGTCGAAAGCGCCCGTTCTTCTCGCATTTCTTTAATAAATGAGGTAAAAAAAGCATATTACGGAATGCTTTTGGCAAAAGATTCCTACCGTGTTTTGCTCGTCAACTATCAAAATGTGGAATATACGGCACAAAACATCACCGACAAATACAATCAGGGATTGGCGTCCGATTTTGAGAAACTGCGTGCCGAGGTACAGGTGAAGAACCAAAAACCGCAGCTCACTTCCGCCGAAAACTCCGTCAACCTTGCGACCATGATGCTGAAAGTGCTCATCGGTGTTGATGTGAACGAACCCATCATTTTCGACGGACAGTTAGCCGACTTCGAGAACGATATGCTTTCTTATCAAATCCCTGACCCACAGAGTGTTTCTTTAAGTAACAATAGTGATTTGAAGCAATTGGAGATTTCAAAAAACAGTCTGGACATGAGCGTTAAACTGCTCAAGGCCTCAGCCTGCCCCACGCTCGCCCTCAGTGGTAGCGCGCAATATATGACCATGGCCAACGACTTCAAATTCTCCAACTACAACTGGTTCCCCTACTCTGTAATTGGCCTCTCGCTGAATGTTCCCATCACCTCTTGGATTGGCACCTCATACAAACTGAAAGAGATGCGCCTTTCACAGGATAATTTGACGGACCAAAAACAGTATATAGAGAACAACCTGCGCGTAAGCGTCAACAACAATCTGTCAAACATACGTAATGCGATGGCCGATATGGTTTCAAACAAAGAAACCATGGAACAGGCCCAACGCGCTTACAACATCGTACAAAAACAATACGAAGTAGGCATGGCGACTTGGCTTGACCTGAACTCCGCGGAACTCGCTTTGACCCAATCACGTCTGCTTTACGATCAATCCATATACAACTTCCTCGCTGCCAAAACCGAACTGGAAGCATTGATGGGACAGGATAATTAATCATTGAAAAAAAAGAAACTATAGATAATGAAAAAAATCACGACAAAAATCATGCTGTTGGCCCTCGTGGCAATTACAGCCGTAGGATGTAACAAAAAAGAAGAAACCAAGACCGAGGTCAAACAGGAAAAAATTCAGAAGGTAACGTTGGCTCAAGTAGTTACGGAAGACGTTGAGCAGTTGTACGAATACACTGCCGTCGTTGAGCCCGAAGCCACCAACAACATTGCCCCCACCATCGCAGGCCGTATCGAAAAGATTTACGTCGAAGTGGGTGATATGGTTTCCCAAGGTCAGAAACTGGTAACGATGGATGCCACAAACCTCAGCAACCTGAAAACCCAGTTAGATAATATGGAAGTCACCTTCAAACGTATTGACGAACTCTACAAAGCCGGCGGCGTTTCCAAATCCGACTGGGACGCACAGAAAACGCAGCTGGACGTTCTGCGCACAAATTACCAGAACACATTGATTAACACCACATTAACCAGCCCGCTGAGCGGTATTATCACTATGCGCAACTACGACAGTGGCGATATCTACGCCGGCAATCCGATTCTTCAGGTGCAACAAATCACCCCGGTGAAAATCCTCATCAACGTTTCCGAAAGTCAGTACAAATCCGTGAAACTCGGCATGTCAGCAAAAGTGAAAGTCGATATCTACGAAGATGAAGAATTTACAGGCAAAGTCACTCTGCTATACCCCACCATCGACAGCCGCACACACACCTTCCCGGTAGAAATCACACTGGCCAACGCCAACAAGAAGATCCGCCCCGGCATGTATGCTCACGTCACGATGAACTACGGCACTATGCAGCACGTCGTCGTACCCGACAACTGCATCATCAAACAGCAGGGCAGCGGCGACAGATACGTCTATGTCTATAAAGATGGGAAAGTTTCCTACAAAAAAGTCGAACTCGGACGTCGTATGAACGACCGCTACGAACTGATTTCCGGTGTTGAAAGTGGCGAATATGTAGTCACTACCG
>JAKSMF010000036.1 GCA_024400775.1 Bacteroidales bacterium
GGGTGAATTCCTCTTCGATGCAGCCGAATTCGGTGTTGTCGGACTTGAGGAAGTTGCGGCGTGCGGGCACATTGAAGAATAGGTTCCGGATGGATATGCTGGTGCCGTCGGTGGTGGTGGTAAGTGTATGTTCCTTGATGTCAGAACCTTCGATGAGGACGAGCGTGCCGGTTTCGTCTTCGGCGCGTTTGGTTTTGAGTTCCACGTGGGCGATGGCGGCGATGGAGGCGAGTGCTTCACCGCGGAAGCCCTTGGTGCTGATGGTGAAGATGTCGTCGGCGCTGGAGATTTTGGAGGTGGCGTGGCGCTCAAAGCAGAGCCGTGCGTCGTTGAAACTCATTCCCTTGCCGTCGTCAATAACCTGGATGAGAGTGCGTCCGGCATCCTTCACGATGAGTTGAATGTTCTGTCCTCCGGCATCTACTGCGTTCTCTAACAACTCTTTTACTGCTGAGGCGGGGCGCTGTACAACCTCGCCGGCTGCTATCTGGTTTGCCACCGCATCGGGCAGCAGGTGAATAATGTCGTCCATCGTTTTTGCGTTTTGAGATTTAGTCTGCAAAGATACAATTTTTTAGTTAGAAGTGCGCAGTTTTGGCGCTGTGCTTTTCGGGCGGAATTGTATGTTCCTCGCACGCTGTGAGGAGCAGAAAGCAATAAGTAGTAGGCAGAAAGTAGCCATAAAAAAACAGTTGGTGGTTCGGATGCGCATCGCCTGCGACATCGTTAACCACCAACTGCTAATTTCTAACTTCTAACTATTAGAAGTGGAAGCCGAGTTTGAATGCCATGGCGCCCATGTTCATTTTGTGAGGAGTGAGGAAGCCTTGACCATAGTTAACGTCTTGAACCTTAACGTCTTGTTTGCCCAGCCAATAGTAGTGGACACCAATGCTGATGAGGTCGATGAAGGTGACACCGGCACCGGCTTCAACGGTGAAAGCAGCGTTCATGTCATATTTGAGGGCTGCGTTTTTCCAACCTTCTTGGGTCTTGAAGAAAAGGTCAGCGCCAATACCGGCTTCGGCCCATACGTCAACAACGTCGCTGAAATCGGTAACATAGTTGATACCAGCGATAATCGGTACGTTCACGTACATCGGTTTGGTGCAGGAGACAGCGTCATATTGTGCGCTAATGTCTTTGTTGAGTGCGTTCCACATCAGGTCAGCGGAAGCGAATACGCCCAGACCGAAGCCGAAAACGTAGTTGTATTTCAGACCGAGGGATGCACCGAACATTGCGTTACCGTTGCTGCCAAAGTTGTTGGTGCCGGGAACTACATAGGCCTGAGTGGCGCTGAAATCCTGCAACGGGAGAATGCCGCCGAGATGGATGGAAACACCGTGATGTTCTCTTTGCTGTGCGGAAACCGTACATACACCGCCCATCAAAACGGCGATGATAAGAATGAGTCTAAGCTTTTTCATACTTGAATTTTTTTAAGGTTAAAAATTTATGTAAACTATTGATTTATAATATTTTGTATAAAATGTGCAAATTCGGTTGGAAAATGCGTGCAAAAGTACGATTTTTATTGAAGAAAGGAATGAATTCGGAAGTAAATAATTTTTTTTATTGCAAATGATTGTCATGATAACGAAAAAATATTTATTCACTCTATATCTGCTGTTTACAGCATTACTTGTTATCCCGATGGGATGTGATAAAGAGACAATTGATTATCGTGCAAAATGGAATGGACAATATGACTGCATGGTGATAAAAGGTGGCTGGTACCCTGTTAGCGTCCATCCCAATGACACCTTTTATTTTCCAGTAATCGTTACCTCTGTCGAAGATTCTGCTTTAGATATCCGTTGTGATTCGCTTAATTTTTCTGCAACTCCAAAAGTTACAAGCGACGGCCACCTGCATATTGATTCCCGCCACGTATCTTCTAACGGATGGATTTCTAACGACTCCATCAACTATTCCTATACAACATTCAGCCCTGCCAGCGGATGGTCCTACAAGTTTATCGGGCCCAGAGTCAAGTAAAAGGACAACCAATTGCATACGTCGGCGGAACGGCAAGCGGCTTTGCAAGAACCGCCAAGCTGTTGAATTTTTGACGTATTGATGTCAGCTAACAGCCGAATTTGTGACTTTGATTTAAAGGGCTTTCCGTTTTTCCCACAACTCTCTTATTGAAGCGTACGAGTCGGCGAGTTTGGCGGGGACTTCCGATTCCGGGACCCAGACTGCCTGCGAGATGTCTTCTTCCGCCTGCGGCTTGAGCTGTTGGCCGGGGAGGACTTGCATATCGAACCAGACGGTTTCTTTCAGCATCGGAGTGCCGTAGGTGCCGTAAAGGTGATAGCCGTAGTAGCGCTGTGTGCCGACGATTTCAGCTTTCACGCCCGTCTCTTCCTCCACTTCGCGCAGCGCTGCTGCTTCCACGCTTTCGCCGGCTTCCACCTTGCCCTTCGGCAGGTCCCAGCGATTGCGACGGAAAATCATCAGCACGTCGCCTGACGCGTTGCGCACCACGCCGCCCGCCGCCTGAATATAAGTGTATTGGGTTAACAAATTTTCATACTCTTCCGGCGTTGTTACGATTTCGAAGTCATCGCCTTTGAATACGCGGATGGGAAAATTCGGCATCTTCTTTATCTTTTTGAAAAATCTAATAACAACTTGAAATACAAATCCGTAAAAAGTATGTTGGAATTGGCATTTCTTTCAAGATGATAAATTGCTTGACTACAGTCGTTTAACAACAAACCAGCATTTTTTACGGTAAACAGCAGACGGTATTCGTCCAACACCTTCCACTCTTCGGCGGTGGCTTTCACGAGTTCGCTGCACCCTTTGTTGAGCAGGAATTCGTTGCGGAACATGCGGAGCAGGTAGGCGAGGAACATCTTCTGCGCCTCTTTGCCGTCCTTGATAATCGTCCCCAGCACTTCCTGAACGCCCAGGTAGTTGATGCGCGCCAAGTCGCGTCCGTTTTGCAGGTACGCCGACAGACTCTTCAATATAATATTGTATTCGGTGAGCAGGTGGTGTAACTCGGCATCATCCTGCAACAAGCTGAGTGCCTTCACATAGCTGCCTTCGGAAATGGCGGCGATGTCGGCGGCCAACTTTTCATCCACATCCTCGTCTTCGATAAGGTGGGCTTTGATGATTTCTGCCGTCAGCGGCGGGATTTTGACCAACTGCGTACGAGATAGGATGGTGGGCAGAATCAGGTCGCTGCTTTCCGCAAGCAGTATGAATAGTGATTTGCTTTCCGGCTCTTCCAGCGTCTTCAGCAGTTTGTTGGCGGCTTCGGGACGGATTTTTTCTGCCATCCACAAAATATAGATCTTGTAGCCGCCTTCGTAAGAGCGGACGCTGTTTTGCGAAATGATGTACGCGCAGTCGCGGATGTTGATGGCTAACTGTTTGTTGTCGCCCTTGAGTGTCTGCGTCCACTCGTTGTAGTCCAGATGGTAGTTGCTGGCGAAGACGAAATTGCGAAATTCGTTCGCAAGTTTGTGAGAATCAGGGTCTTTCTTAACCTCGCCATAGGTGCAGTTTGGAAAGATGAGGTGAAGGTCGGGGTGTTGCAGCTTTTGGAACATGACGCAAGAGTGACATTTGCCGCACGAGTCGCCGTCGTGGCGGTCGGTGCAGTTGATGTACTGCGCGTAGGCGAGGGCCAAAGCGAAGTTGTGACATCCGTTTTTACCCAAAAACAGTTGCGCGTGGCTGATGCGGTTTTCATCCACCAGCGTTACCAGCTGTTTTTTCAGTTCATCGTCAACAAGTACGTCTTTGAAAAACATGACTGTGCGTGCATCAATGTATTGATAATGTCTTCGATGGAGATGCCTTCGGCTTCGGCCTTGTAGTTTTTGATGATACGATGGCGAAGGATGTTGATGGCGACGGCGCGAACGTCCTCAATGTCGGGTGAGTATTTGCCACTGAGGATGGCGTGTGTGCGAGCACCGATGATGAGGAACTGGGAGGCACGCGGGCCGGCACCCCAAGCGAGGTAGTCGTTGGCCCACGGATGCGCCTTTGGCGTGTTCGGTCGCGTCATCGTGGCCAGGTTGACAGCGTATTGATAGACATTGTCGGCAATCGGAATCTTCTGTAACAGCTTCTGATAGAAGATGATCTCTTCCATCGACAGCACCTGGTTGGGCTCGACCATCTTACCGTGAATGGTGGATTTGACAATCTGCACTTCGTCGTCGAACTCCGGATAGTCGAGCTGGATGTTGAACATAAAGCGGTCCTGCTGTGCTTCGGGGAGGGGGTAGGTACCTTCCTGTTCAATAGGGTTCTGCGTAGCGAGTACGAAGAACGGCTCCGGCAGCTGATAGGTGACGCCGTTCATACTGACCGAGCGTTCCTGCATGGCTTCCAACAGGGCAGACTGCGTTTTCGGAGGAGTACGGTTGATTTCGTCGGCCAAGACGATGTTGGCGAAGATGGGGCCTTTCACGAATTTGAACTTGCGGCTCTCGTCAAGAATCTCAGTACCCATGATGTCTGACGGCATCAAGTCGGGGGTGAACTGTATTCTGTTGTATGTCAAGCTGATGGTTTTTGCGATGGTGGTAATCATCAAGGTTTTCGCCAGTCCGGGCACACCAATGAGGAGCGCATGGCTGCGACTGAACATCACCATGAGGATGTTCTTGATGATTTCGTCTTGTCCCACGATCACTTTGCCGATTTCCTGGCGAAGTTGTGCGTATTTTTCTACAAACGCTTCAATTGCTTCTACGTCGTCTTTGAAATTCAAATCTGCCATAGTGTTTTCTTTATTGTGCAATACCCCACTCTTTGACGAAGGAGTATTTGCTGTAATTTTCGTTGATTTTGATATTGGTGACGGTTACCTTTTCGAGGATCCAGTCGTTGATGAGTTTCTGTTTTTTCTCTTCGAGGGCGGCGCCTTTGATGAGGTCGTAGTCTTCGCGGAGGTTGGGGCGGTGGGCGGCTACCTTGTTTTTGAGGTAGATGATGCGGTAGGCCATTTTACCGTCTTCGTTCACGTAGGCCACGGGCTGCGAGTATTCGCCGGGGATGAGTTTGCTGATGGTGGCGAAGGTGCTGGCATCAATGGCCTCTTTTTCAAACTTGTAGGAGTTGTTGTACGGGTTGACGACCCAGCCGCCGCTGTTTTTGTTCATGTCGTCGGAAAACTTGAGTGCCGCCGCGCTGAAGTCCATCTTTTCATCGATGATGGCGGTGCGCACGCTGTCGAGCCATTCGATGGCCTTGACCTGTTCGTCGGCCGACGGCTTGGGTTGCAGTAGGATGTGGGCGACGTTGATTTTGTCGCCGCGGCGTTCAATCATCTGTATGATGTGGTAGCCCGCCTTGGTCTGTACGATTTGTGAAACCTCGCCGCTTTTGAGGTTGAAGGCGACGGCTTCGAATTCGGGATAAAGGGTGCCGCGTTCCACAAAGCCCAGTTCACCGCCGTCGGGTGCGGAACCGGGGTCGTCGGAGTAAAGGCGCGCCAGCATCGACATCTTTTCGCCGCGCATGATGCGTTCGCGGAACTCGTTCAGCCGGTCCTTGATGGCGGCAATCTCCTCCTCGCTCACCGGCGGCATCTTCACAATATGACCGAACTCGTACGCCGGCTGTATCATCGGCAGACTGTCGTACGGAATCTTGTCGAAAAACTTCTTGACTTCCGACGGCGTGATGGTGACGTTTTCGGTGATGTTTTGTTGAATCCGTTCTGTAATCATCTGGTTCTTAACGACATCATGCATGTCTTTCTTAATCTCTTCGATGCTCTTATGGTAGGCGTCTTCCAATATTTTGGCGTTACCGCCCACTTGCGAAAGCCAGTAGTTGAGCTGATAGTTCACGCGGGAATCGACTTCGGCATCCGTAAATTCGATACTGTCGAGTTGCGCCTGGTGGACATAGAGTTTCTGGCGGACCATCTGTTCGAAAATCATCTCGCGCACTTCTTCTTCATCGTTCACGTCTTTGGCCTGCGACATATAAATGTAGAATTCGTCTTCCAGGTCGGAGCGTGTGATGATTTCTTTACCGATAACGGCGATGATTTCATCCACGATGTTGGTGGGTTGGGCGAACGTGAATTGCAAGCAGCTGATTATAAAAAGAATGACTAAAAATAACTTCTTCATCCAGCATTTTGTTTTGAGGGTGCGAAATTACAAAAAAAAAGAAGACAACCTCTGTCTTCTCTCTTTTTTTAACGAAGAAAATTTTCGTTATTTTCTGCCAAGGCTTTCGTCAGAGACGGTCAGTTTTTTTCTGCCTTTTGCGCGGCGAGCTGCCAAAACGCGGCGACCATTAGCGGTAGCCATTCTTTCTCTGAAACCATGTTTGTTTTTGCGTCTTCTGTTTGACGGTTGGAATGTTCTTTTCATCTTATTTTCGTATTATTTATTTCTTATAATTTTGGGGTGCAAAAATACAACTTTTTTTGAAAAGAACAAGCCATTTATTTTTTGAAAAAAATTTTTTTCAAAAATGTTGCACATATTAAAAATTTATGTATTTTTGCAACCTCAAAAAACGAGCGGCGCTGTAGCTCAGTTGGTAGAGCAGCGGACTGAAAATCCGTGTGTCACTGGTTCAACTCCAGTCAGTGCCACAAATGAGACAAACGAGGACTGAAATTCAGTCCTCGTTTTGTTTTACGCCACTTTCTATTTGTATTTCAGTGAGTTACCACTTCGGCGAGAAGGCATCAGGCATGTGCTCCAAGCGGCTTCCCTGCGCCGATTGCACTATCGATATGATGTCGAATCGCACCTCATAACCATAGCCGTGCTTCGTGACATAATAGTTCGCCGCACGAAAAAGATTGCGCTGTTTCTGCAAATTTACTGACGCCTCCGGCGCATTTATCTTGTCACTCGACCGTGTTTTCACCTCCACAAAGGCCAGCGTGTTCTCCTTGAGCGCGATTATATCCACCTCCAAATGCCCATATCGCCAGTTGGTGTCCAATATCATATACCCGTTGGCACTAAGGTGCTGCTGCGCCAAACTTTCTCCGTTTTGTCCCGTAACCTGTTTGTCCGTCATCCTGCTGTTTTTTTTCAAAACTACATCTTATGTTTTAATAATTGAATGGCGCCGCATAGAAAACATTTGGGAATTTTTCCCACTCTTTTTTGCAAAAAAACAATCAAAAATTGCAATTTCCGACATCGAAATCACGAAATCAGGAAAACGCGCACTTTTTGTGTATGCGAAATTTTGGCAGAATTGAAAAATTTTTCGGAAAAAGGTTTTGCTATTTGCCGCCAGACGGAGCAGTCTCCGTCGCTGTGCAGTCGTTCAGATTCAACTTTGGCACCGCCTTTGTGCAATTTTGCTTTAGTGGATGAACAGAATCTTCGCTACTTTCTTCTTCTTGCCCGCTTCGTCGGAGGCGAAGACGAAATAGACGCCGGTTGCCGGCCGGTTGCCGTAAAAGTCTTTGCCATCCCACGTAAAAGTGCCGCCGTTGGCGTAATCCTGCCAGATCAGGTTGCCCGCGGCATCCGCCACTTTGCAGAACGAGTTGGCCTTCAGTCCGCTAACCGTGATGACGCCGTGGTAGCTTTCGCGTACCGGGTTCGGGAAAACCTTCACTTCGCTGTAGTCTTCCTTGCCTTCGGTCGCCGTTCCGCGATAGGAAATCAAACCGTTGGCGGTGGCGAAAAACACTTCGCCGGTTTCGCGCTGGATGGTGATTTTGTAAATTCGATTGGACAATAACGGTGAATTCTCTTCGGTGAAATGGAGCAGCTCGTCCTTCCCATCGTCGGAAATCAAAAAGACGCCCGACTTGGCGGTGCCGACCCACTTGCGGTTGGCATCATCCACTGCGATACACGTAACCTCTTCAAATTCAAATAGATTCTGAACGTAGTCGTCCTGCTCAACCAAGAGGTTTTGCGGATATGCCTTGCCTTCAAACACCTGCCCCGGATTGTAGATGATTTTGATACCGAGATTGCATCCAATCCAGATCTGTCCCTTTTTGTCCTCCGCAATGCAGTTGACGGTGCTGGTTTCGATGTTGGCGGCGGCATTCATGTTGATGGAGGTAACGTGGTCGTCGCTGCGGTCGTCAATGGTGCGGTGGTCGTCGAAAACAGCAATGGAGTTGCTGGCGCGGGGCATAACGATCCATTTGTATCCGCGCGAATCAACGATGATGTCACCGAAAGAAGTGGAAAACCCTGTGGTGATTGATGAAAGCGGAAAAGGCGTCCAGCTGCCGTCGGTTTTCAGAACGGCCAATGGCAGATTGGAGTAACAGTGTGAAACCCAGAGGTTTCCATAGTCATCAACACACATGCCGCCGATGTATGCCTCCGAACTGTCGAACGAGTACAGCGGGAAGTTGCTCCGGTTGTAGATTTTTTCCACTTCCCATTCGCAGTATTTGACCACGCCACCTTCGAAGATGCCACCATAGATTTCAGATGGATTGCGCGGGTTCACCGCGACGGATGTGAGGTCGTAAAGTCCGTAAAGTCCGGAATTGTCCTTTTGCAAAACGCTGTGCCACTCTTCATTTGTAAAGTAAGATAAATTCACGCCTTGGTAGGCCTTCCCCCACGTGGCTGTGATGGCTCCCGGCGCCATCGCCAGCACACCATTGGCGTAATCCATCGCAAATGCGCTGGAAGCAAACGGCCCATTTATCGTGTAAAGTTGGTTGATGCTCCAGTCTAACGCAATCTGCCTCAGTCCATTATGTGCATCGGCATACCATATTGAATGCCCGTCGAAGCAGGCGTCGCGAATGTTTTGCCAGTCGTATTCGCTATCGCTCCCATAGTAACCGATCATCGTTTCGCTGGTGTCGTACAGCTGTCCGAAACTCCAGGTGGCGACCAACAACGTGTCGCCATGAGCGTCCAATGCGCGGATAGGGCATAGGTCGATGGAGGACTGGCGCCACGAATTACCATCATATATATATAGTGTATCGTGGTCATCGTCGAAGTGGCGGGTGACGTAGAGCTGTTCGTGGAAAATGCAGCTCTCGCTATATTCTCCCGTCGGCATTTCCGTAACCCGCTGCCATGTGGAAAAATCGGCAATGGAATTGGAATTGACGGCTGTCTTGAATATGCCTTCGGATGTCGTTATAAAATATTGATTACTAAATATTTGTATGGAATTCGTGTTGCATTTGGAAGCGCCGAGTTGTGTGTACCAGGTGTCGAGAATGAGCAGTGTGCTCGGGTCAATGGTAACGACGCCGAACGAACAGGCAAGGTAAATCAAACCATTGTGCGATGTGGCGCTGTTGATGCGTTTTTCACCCGTCATCGCCTTGTTTTTGATGTCGGGGACGTTGGTGAGTTTGCCGTCACGGATGAAGTCGAGATTCGCATCATTGTAAATGACAATGAGATAGCGAGAGTCTTGGTCGTAAAAAATATGATTGATGCCGGTGCTGGTCAGCCCTTCTACTTTCGACCAGGTATCGACATCGTGAGAATTTCTGTCATAAAAGATAACGGCGTTGTCGGACGCTGCATAGACGTAGTCGGGAGCTGCAACGACGGAGTGTGCACCGTAGTAGGAGAGGTGCGTGCGCCATGAGCCGACCGCCATCTGCGCATTTGCTATCGGCGACAACAACGTGAAAATCAGTATGATGATGGTGGAAATCCAGCGTTTCATTGTTCTGTGGTATTGTTAAAATTCAAACGACGGGTTGGAATGAAGGAGACCAATAGGCTGACCAAAAAGATGGTGGCGAAGACGAACAGGAAATCGACGATGTCCATCCGTACGGGGTAATAGTTGACGATGTAGCTGCCGCTGCCGTCGCCGATGGTGATGAGGTGGAAGGTCTGCTGCAGGAAGCAGATGAGCCACCCGAGGAACATGCCTATCATGCCGCCAAGGAACGAGATGATCATTCCTTCTAACATAAAGCCCCTGCGAATCAGCGACTTGTCAGCTCCGAGATAGGTCAGCACCGCCGTATCTTCCTTCTTTTCAATGATAATCATGGCGAGGGTGCCGATGATGTTGAAGATGGCGATGAGCAAAATGAAGGCGAGGATAACGAAGATGATGATTTTTTCCGTCTTCATCGTTTTGAAGAGCATCGCCTCTTGTTCGTATCTGTTTTTTACCGTAAAATTTTTCCCTACAATGTTTTGCAATTGTTCTTGCACCTTCCCCAGGTCGTTCGGATTTTTAAGGAAGACCTCCACTGCGGTGGCTTCGCCTTCGTAGCTCATCAGACTGCGGGCAAATTCGGCGGAGCAGAAGAGGAAGCGGTCGTCGTATTCGGTGCGGGATTCAAAAACACCGCCGGGCACCAGGTATTTTTTCAGCATATCCTTCTCGCGCGCCAACGCCTTGTGCTTGCGCTGCGGGTAGTACAACTTGATGAGTTCCGGACTGCTGAGGTTCAGGTTGAGCGACACTGCGGCGCGCGAACCGATGACGCCGTAGTCACAATCCTCCCACATCACACTTTCGTCTTCGCTCGCTGCCGCCGTTTCATCCGGCTCAAAGTCGAAACTGCCGTCAATCAGCAAGTTGCTGCTGCGTTGAGTGAGATTCTTGACATAACTGTCGTTAACACCTTTTAACTCAATAAGATACTGCTTTTCGGCATAATCTATCAGCACCAAGTCGGAAACAACGTCTTCCACCGAGCGCACGCCCTCCACCTTTCTCAATTTGTCCATCGGGAAAGTGCTGAGGTCGAAGGACTTGCCCTCCACGGCAGTGATTTTGAAGTCCGGATTGAAGTCGTTGAAGGAGTTGGCAACCAAGTCCTCCAAACCGTTATAGACCGACAGCACAATGATGAGTGCCGCAGCGCCAGCCATCACCCCAATTGCCGAAATGATGGCGATGATGTTCACCAAGCTGTGCTTCTTTTTGGAAAAAAGATGGCGCCAAGCGATAAAAAACGCCGCGCGGAAGTTGTGTGAGGACATGGCGATGATTACTGTTTCAACAGGTTTTCGATATTTTCGATGTAATCCAACGAATCGTCAATGAAGAATTCGAGTTGCGGGATGATGCGCACCTGATTGTGGATTTTCTGTCCCAAACGGAAGCGAATGTCTTTTACGTTTGCGCGTACAGTGTTGATAACCACATCGTTATCTTCTGCGTTGAAAATGCTCAGATAGGAACGCGCTATCGACAAATCCTTCGTCACCGAGGTCTTCGTGACGGTGATCATGCAGTCATAAACATTCGGCCCGTCGAACAGGAAAATCTCGGCGAGTTCTTTCTTGATTAAATTGGCGGTTTTTTGTTGACGAATAGAATCCATTTTTTAATTAGGAATGTTTTTTAATTAGGAATGAGGAATTAGTAATTAGGAATTTTTGTTGATTAGGAATGAGGAATTGTTTTTACTCTATTATTAATTTTCAACTTTCAACTTTCAATTTTTAATGATTTTCGTGTTGCTGACGGTATTCCCGTTGTTGGTGAGGCGCAGAAAATAGATGCCGGCTTTGCAGTTGGCGATGTCGAGTTGCGTGGTTTCAGTGGTAACGGGTTGAGAGAGAATGAGTTTCCCGCTCATATCGAACAGCTGCCACTGAGCTTGTCCTAATGCGTAGTTGGCGGGGCATTGCGCGCTGACGATCTCGCTGGCGGGATTCGGGAAAACGGTGACGTTGCACCATGCGTTTTCCGTAATGCCGACGGGAGCGAAGACGGAGTCTTGGAATACGGTATAAACGTCAGCGATGGTGGCGCTACAGCCGGTGGTCGGGTCGGTGCGAACGATTTCGTAAGCTACAGTGTCTGGGGCTTGGAAGGTGAAGGTGTAGGTGCCGTTCTCCATCTCGTGGGACACATCTTCGTCGCCCACGGTGAGTGTGTAGGTCTGGGTGGCATCGTAGTCGCTGATGGCGATTTCAATGGTGATGTCGGCAATGCCGGGCAGCGTGTCGTTGAATACGGTGTCGATGACGCTGACGGTGCAGGCGAGCGTGTCTTCTGCGCACTGCACTTCGTAGCAGCCGAGGTCGATAAGTCCACCGTTGATACGGGGCTGCAGGTTGAGGTCGGTTTCGGGAAATACGTATCCGGAGAGGAAGAGTGTGGAGGTGTTGCCGGCGTCGTGGCAGAGCGATGCGCCAAAAATAGTGTAGTCGGCGGAGCGGGCGGCGGCCCACTCTTCGTCGGTGGCGGGAATGCCCGCGGTAGCATACGCCCCGTTGAAGGCTATGTCGGCCGTGCTGACGTTCAAGTTGCCTTCACCGCTGGCCAGAAGCCCTTCAACAGCGTTGTATTTACAAACTATGTTGCTGGTAAACAAATTGTTGGCATCGCCGTTGTTCCACAAGATGGAGTTGAAGAGGGTAAAGCCCGCGCCAGCGTTGATGACGCTGCTGGTTGCGGCCACGTTGTTGGCGAAGGTGCAGTTGACGGCACGACAGCCGGAGCCGGTGATGTTGATAGCGCCGCCGGAGCTGCTGGCTTCATTGTTGGTAATCAGACAGTTGGAAAAGAGTGCGCTGCTGGATTGCGCGCCGTGGATAGCTCCGCCGTTGGCAGCGTGGTTGCCGATGAAGACGCACTTTTCGAATGCGTTGCCGCTGCCGCAGAAAACGGCGCCGGCAGCATTTACACTGCTGTTGTTATAGAAGTTGCAGTAACTGAATTTGCAGTTGTTGCCGCAGCTGACGGCGCCACCGCCGTTGTGCTGGTTGCTGGGGGTGGCGGTGCTGGCACAGGTGTTGTCGATGAAAAGACAATGTTTTGCCACATCCAGCGCGTAGGTGCAGTTGTCGAAATATACAGCGCCGCCGCCGGAGGTGATGGCTGTGACGGCATTGCTGGCGAACTTGCAGTTCTCGATGGTGCTGGTATAGGGAACCCAGGCGCCGCCGCCCTGCATTAACGCGGTGTTATTCAGTATGATGCAGTTGCGCAGAACACTGTTGGTGCCCATGTAGATGCCGGCGCCTTTCTGCTCCGCCTGATATGCGTTGCGGTTGCCGTAACCACCGGAAATCGTGAAACCGTCGAGGGTGACATCGGAGGTGGAAATGCCGTAAACAACGTGGTAGGCATTGTCGGCAGCGTTGTCGGGCGTGTTGCTGATGTCGCCGCTCAGGATGGTGGCGTTGACGAAATCCCAAGTGCCGTCAGCGCCGACGGAGCGTTCGTTGAGGTCGCTTTCGGTGCCTGCGAAGCCACCATAGAGGGAGACATCACTTTTCAGCACAAACGACTTACAGCGGGCGTCGTTGCCGGCGGGAAATGTGGCGGTCGGGACGTAGGTGCCGGCGGCCACCCAGATCTGGTCGCCGGCGACGGCCGCGTCGATGGCGCTTTGCAAGTTGGTGTAAACCGTGCGACCCGCCCACGCATTAGCATCGTCGGCGCTCTTCACAAACAACGTGTCTTGCGCGTTAATCACATTCACAAAAATAATCGCAATGATGATAAAAAATAATGTTTTCTTCATGTTCAATTTTGTTTTGTCCTGCAGAGACGGGGTGTGCCCCGTCTCCAATCAAAATATTTCCCTGTCTTGTGTTAGTTAGTTTTTGATGTTTTCTTCGACCATTTCCTTGAGATAGGCAATGATTTCGGGTTCTTGGATGGACATGCCGTCGAGGGCTTCATTGACTTCGTCGGTATCGAAAGTGTAGCCGGTTTGGTCGTTGTGGTAGTGGAAGATGAAGTGGATGTCGGGGTAGGAGGCGGCGGTGAGGACGACGGTGCCGGCGAGGTCGCCCATGGGCGGTCGGTCGAGGTGGGTGAGGCCGAAGACGGCGGTGACGGTAGTGCCTTTGCCGACTTCCGATTCTATTCCCAGATGTCCGCCGGTTTGTTCGGTGTTCTGTTTGAGCAGCGGCAAACCGAGGCCCACCTTTCGGGTCGTTCGGGTGGTGAAGAAGGGGTTGACGACTTTCTGTACCATTTCGGCATCCATACCGCAGCCGTTGTCGATGAAACGGAGGGTAAGCGTGTCGTTGGCGGCGTCCTCCAAAACTTCCAGCGTCACCACGGTGGCCTTGGCGCGGGTGGAGTTTTGCAGGATGTCCATGATGTGCATCGATAGGTCTTTCATCGTATCAATGATTTCATCAGAGTGAAACGTGCTGATTTATAACGTATAACACCCCATTATATTATATATGAGTTAAGTTTGCAAAAATACTACAAAATTCTCAAATTGGGGCATTTCAGTCGGATAAAGATATTTTCGAGCATCTGGCCGGCCCGGCGAGGTCGGTTAGCCGTTATCCCAACCAAAAATTCGATAAGATGAAACGGTTTTTTGCCGTTGGATCAAAATGTTTATCGGACAAAAATAAAAAAACATTAAATTTTTTTCCAAGCTTTAAAACGAGGAATCTTTATAGAGATTGAACATAACACCAATCTGTAAAGAAAATGCGTTTTTTTACACGTTAGAAAAATGAATAAAAAATAGGATGCTGGCAGAGTACGGAAAAGTAGCTCCCACTTTTTAGGAAAAAGGTTCGAATCCCCCTAACAGACTCGAACCTTTTTTGTATTTTTGCGCTTCGGATTATGATTCCGTAAAAATCTCTTTTTTTTTCACCCTAAAATAAAATATTATGATTCTTACAACTACCCCTACCGTGGAAGGTAAACAAATTGTTGAATACAAAGGCGTTGTGTTTGGTGAAGTGGTCGCTGGCATCAACTTCATCAAGGACTTCGGCGCCAGCTTCCGCAACGTCTTTGGCGGTCGCTCCAAGTCGTACGAGGGCGAACTCATCCAGGCCCGCGACAACGCCATGCACGAAATGAGCAACCGTGCCGCTCAAATGGGCGCCAACGCCGTCGTCGGCATCGACATCGATTACGAAATGCTCGGCGCCGATAACGCCATGATGATGGTTATCGCCTCCGGCACGGCCGTGGTTATTGCGTAACCCTACTGGTAAATTATCGTTTTAATAACTTTTCATAAATATTTACTGTGAAAATAATTATCACTGGCACAACGGGTTATGTTGGTGAAGGGGTACTGCTTTGCTGCCTCGAACATCCCGAAATAGAAAAAATACTGAGCGTTTCGCGGCGCCCGCCCCTCACATCTTCCGTGCCCGCTTCGGATTGAGAACCTTGCGCCAGTTGTAAACCACCTTTTCGCCAAAACTGGGCGTGGATTCCGCCCTTTGTAGCTTCTCCTCAATATCTGGCGCCTGCCCGTACATAGTGCAGATTTCGCTGCTCTTGAACCACGTATTCTGCATCGGCTCCGTTAACGAAAGGTTGTAAAAAATAGTGCCGAACCGATGAGCCGGCTTATGCAAACGCTCCAGCAGCAGCATACAGTTGTCCGCTTTGAAACCGTAACCTTCAAACACATTGGCGGTTACGACGTGGTAGTCATTGCTGAGTTCTGGCACTTGGCAGATGTCGCCCGTAAAGATGGGGTCGCCGTTGTCGTCGCGGAACGGTGTTTGGACGCCGCAGAAGGCCACGGCGTGTGCGTAGCCACGCTTCCGACAGTCATTGCCGAAACAGGCCATAACCGCAAAATCATCGTGGTACGGTTTCCACACCGGATCCTGGTCGAAAACGTACATCTTCTGCTCAAAAAAGAAGTAGTCGCCGAATTTTGCCAAGTGAAACACTCCGTCGCGCACCGCGTAGCGCACGTTGATTTCCGGGTACCCGGGTCTGTTTCCATCGACGATGGCCTCGCGGAACCGCTCGCACAACTCCATCAGGTTCTCCTCGGTTACAATTTCCGGAATTTGATAGTTGTTCGCCTCTTGGGCGGAAGGTGCCCAACACCACTTGCGCACAATCTCGTGAATCTTTTCTTCCAGAATGTCGTACACGATGACTCCGGTGTCTGCCACGTCAAACCCTTCCACAAAACTGTGAAAATCATACATTTCCGCCGCCGGCTCGTCGGTGTCGCAAATGGCGGCTTCCACTTCGCCCTCCCACTCATAAACCCACAGGTAAGGCGTGAAATCAAAGTCTGAAGCGTCGCTGTCAAGCCATTGATTAATACATTCTTCGATTTCTTTGTACAAAGTACGGTAATCTACTTTTTTCATAATTTTTTCACTTTATGTTCCTGTATTATTTTTTTTACACTACAAAAATAAAACGAGGGTGTGCCATATATGGGCATAGGATGAAAAAATTTTTTATGATAAAAATCGTCCCTGCTTCTTCAAAAAAACATTTAAAACAGTATTTTTGTATTTTCAAAATCATCATTTATCAGATGGTATTTGTAGAAGACAAAAATAATTCACGATGAAAGTAATTGTCACGGGTACAACGGGTTATGTGGGCGAAGGCGTGCTGCTTTGCTGCCTCGAACATCCCGAAATCGAGAAAGTGCTGAGCGTGTCGCGCCGTTCCACGAACATCGCACATCCCAAATTGGAAGAACTGATGGTAGATGACTTTATGAATCTGCAATCCGGCGATGCGCGTTTGGCGGGCTATGATGCCGTTTTTTTCATCGCGGGCATCACCAGCGTGGGCACGCCCGAGGATGTTTATCGCAAAATCAGTCAGACGATTCCGCTGCATTTTGCGGAAATCCTGCCCGATAAAGAACGGATGACCTACATCTATCTGTCGGGCGAAGGCACCAACGCCAATGGGAAATTGGCTTGGCAGAAAATCAAGGGCGGCACCGAGAACGCGCTTTTCGCAATGCCCTTCAAACACGCTTTCGGCTTCCGGCCCAGCATTATGCGCCCGCATCCGAAACAGACAACGCGCAAATCTTTCCAGATTGCCAGCCGCATCCTCTATCCCATCATGTGGCCGTTTTGCCAATCCAACACAATGCAGGAAGTCGCCAACGCGATGATTTGTTGCACAAAGTTCGGCTACGAAAAACGGCATATCTCCGTGCGCGACATCCGCAAACTGTCGCGAAAGTTGAAGGAACAAAAGGGTGGTGACGTGAATTTGCATCCGAAAACAACAAATTGACTTTAATTCAGCAATTATGAAAAAAACGACCTTTTTATCTGCCTTTTTGTTGATGCTCAACTTCGCTTTTGGACAAGTCAACATTCCCATCGGTTTTGATGAACGCGCCGACCTGATGAGTCTCATCTTTCGGACCGCCGGCGCTAATGAATACGGCTTCTGCTATTTCGATGAGTATGTGAATAATCTGCAACCCTATATCAATGAAACCGACGAGGTGGTGAAGCTGGCTCAGAAATATCGCGAGGAGACCGGCATTTCGTATGATGCCGTTGCCGATTTCGCCTTCCATCTTAAAATTTCTGAAAATGGGAAATTGACTTTGGACGACGCTTTTCAAGATGACATTGACGAACGCTGGACGGAAGAACAGAAGCAGAATTTCTTGACTGCCTTAAATGAATATTACGCCCAATCCAATTTTCATCAAGGTTATATGAAAAATGCGGAAATCCAGAAAAAAGCGGAAAACGCATTCGAGAGAGATGTATGTCAGAAGATTGATTTGGAATGGTTTAACAAATTCTTTGGGGCCAACAACAATCCTCAATTCCGCATTATCTTGAGCATCCTGAATGGTCCGAATAACTATGGCTGTAATGCGCAGATGAAAGACGGAAGTTTCTTGCTCAGTCCATTCATCGGCTGCTGTTCTGTGGACAGTCTGGGCGAGCCTGTTTACCGAGCTAACGCAGTGCTGCCCATTGTGATTCACGAATTCTGCCACGCCTACTGCAATCCGCAGATTGAGCGCTTTTGGCTGGATATGAAAGTAAAAGCCGACGAAGTCTATAATGCCAATGCGCTGACCCTGACACAAATGGCTTACGGCAATGCCAAGACGATGATGTATGAGACATTCGTCCGCAGCTGTGTGATTCGTTATTTTCTGAATCATTATCCGCAGGTGTCCGTTGACGACCTGCTGGCAGAAGAAGCGGATTTCTACCTTACTCGTACGATGGTGGAATCATTGGGAAAATACGAGCAGAACCGCGAACAGTACCCGACCATTGAAAGTTATATGCCGCAGTTGGTTAACGACATCAACCAATTCAATCTGAAGAACTTCATGAAAGAGCAGAAGAAGGCATTGAAAGCCAATGCACATGTGGTGAAATGCAGCATCAAAAACGGTGCGAAGAATGTCCCTTCCGGAAAAATAGAAATGAAGATTACCTTCAGCAAGCCGATGATGAATATGA
>JAKSMF010000037.1 GCA_024400775.1 Bacteroidales bacterium
GGGCCAGGTTGGCCTCGCCGGTAATGCCGATATGCCAGCCGTTGGGAAAGGTGGGTGGAATGGGTTTCTGGCTATACGCTGCCAAAACAAGCCAAAACAATCCGATCAGAATAGTAATCTTTTTCATAATGATTTTATTTAAATTTAGTGTAGTGTAACATCCATATCTAAACGCTGACCGTCAATCACGATGGAAAGTGTGGGATATTGATAAACCCCGGCTTCGAATTTCCATGGCTGCCAATAACTGATGTCGAATATTTTCAGCCCGTCTTCAACGGTTCCAGTCACACTTTTTTTATTTTTACATCCCGGCATGGCCGCAGTAACATTTTCGGCTATTTCCCCAACGTACGTCTGAGAAAAAATCCCCTGTTTATGATATTGCTCCGTGAAAAATGTCTGATTGGTGGTAATGATGCTGCAACTGCGTTTGACCTTTTTATACTTATATCCTCCGTTATTGTTGGCCTTCTTATATTTGTAATTGGTCAATTTGCTCTTCATGGTGTATTTATTGTTGATGTGTCTGCGCCCGACCACTTCGTATTCGGATTTGTCATTAATTGCAATGACTGACATGTGCCTATTGTTGAGTTCGCCATATCCCCTGCAAACGAAATACTTTTTGTCGGGTTCTATAACATCCGGTCCTTTTTCAATAAAAACGATGTCGGCGGGAAGCAGTTCCGTGGCCTCCATGCGGATGTCCTCCCATACTTTGAGTTCCTTCAAAGGGCAACGGACGAGCGCGTCGGTTCGGAACTGGAAGATGGTATCCTGTATGCAAACCTCGTGATAAATGGTGTGCACTGCCTGTTCGGATTCAAAAATGAAAATCGGGTCGGAAGGGCTTTCGCCTTTGAATTCAGAGTCAACCCATTTTTGCATTACCTCTTTTTGCTGGTCGTAAAGCATTCTGCCCGAAACGCCCAACGAGGCCTCAAAGAATACGATGGGCAGAAATTCGTCAAACCCGCACTTCGCTTCCCATTCCAAAAGTTCATCCTCTTCCATGACACCATATTTTTCGTAGAACAGGTCGCTCCATGTTTCGCACTCTTCCTGCAAAATGTCGCACACCTTTTCGTATTGCTCAACGGATTCAAACTGCAGAATGCCGTCGCCAACCACGGAAATCTTTCCGTAATCGTGTTTCGGCATCTTTTTATATAATTCCTGCAATTCAGGTGAGAGTGTGTTCGTCACACGACCTTTAGTGAATAATAATTCTTCCTTTTCACATCCCGTAAATGCAAACATTACAGCGGATAACAGTGCCGCCAATACAGCTATTTTTTTCATTGTTTTCAATTTTTAATGATACATTTTGAACATAACATGCTCGCTCCGCAATGAAAAAAGTTGTACTTTTGCATCGCAGTTTTCTGCGCCGCCGCATGCAAGCTTTGCGGCGTGCCTGGGTGCCTGGTAGCAGGGAACATCGTTCTCGAAATTGCATGGCTCAAGTGCGATGCCCCTGCGGGAGGCACTTTTTTGTGCTGCCACCGGCATAACGCACAGCTGTGGCAGCACCCTACTCAAGGAAGTTGTTCTTGCCCAACCATTGCAGGTCGGAAATATGGCTCGGTATGAAATTGGGGGACTTTTTCATAGGGGCTTTTTTGTTTTCAACAATGACAATGCAAATTTACGAAATTGTTCCATAAGATTCGTAATCTGAAAAAAATTTTTTTTACTGATAATCAGAAGGTTATGCAATATTCCAAAATATAAACCCACATTTTTGATGTTTTTTTGGGGAGGATTTCTGGAAAATTTCAATCCCCCCTTTCCTTATGTCGGAAGCGCAGGATGACGTTTCCCACGTCTCACGTCCCAAGTCCCAAGTCTCACGTCTATTATAATTATTTTTGTTAACTTTAAAAACTTGAATCGCTGATTATCAATAAGTTGAAATCTTTCGTCGAAAAAGTTGCATTTACGGAGGCGAAATTTCGGCAGCACCTACTCACTCGACTTAAAAACGCAAAGTCAGCCCGTTGCCCGTAAACGACAGGGTGGAATTGTTCTTTTTGCCTTTTATGTAAATTATTGAGCCAGAAATAAATAGCGGAACAGATGCAGCCATCAGGGTTACGCCGCCGATGGAGCACACGCCACCCAGCGCGCGGGCTCCCGGCGCATCGGAAATGCACAAGTACGCCATCGGAAAAAGCGCCGCACCAGCAACCGCACAGCATCCGCCGGCAATCAGCAGGTTGCGCCCCGTCGTCATCTGCGGGTTGAGTTTGAGGCTGACCGGTGTTGACGGGGCGGGGGAGGAGTGCCATTGGGCAGACAAGGCTGTCGCGTTTTCTGGCGCGATCGTGCTCATACACAACTGCTGCGCCGAAACCGACACCGTGAGCAAAAATGCGATGGACAAAGCAATAAGTTTCATCTTTCCCTGATTTTTTTTCAGCCCGCAAAAATAAGAATTTATTGCTATCCGTAGAAAAGCGGAAGCGTCGTTAACGCCACTGCACAATAGAAAACTGTCGGATGGAAAATTGTTTTGGGAATACCGGCTTGCGAGAAAAGCCCGGCTGTATTCACAACGGACTTTTTCCCAGATGGTTGGCTAAAGATTATCGGTTCTTGCCTCCACTATTTGACTTCGAAATAGACTTCCAATTCTTTGGCATTGGGAGCATACGTGGTGATGGTGTTCTGCTCTTTGTCGAACTTGAAGGTGTTTTCGATGTAGCGCGGGTAGCGATGAAGTGTGTCTTCCTTGCCGAAATCGAGTACCATTTTACCGTTGTCGCCTTGAATTGAGTAGGTGAAAATCGTGCGGAGCGGGTCGTCGGCGAGTTCGGGCTTGCTGTTCACAAAAACGCGTTGGTCGCTGTACATCACGCCGTTTTCGGCATCCAAGAACTTGATGACGGCATCGGAAGTGAAGATGTAGGTCGTGTCGGCAAGAGTGTCGATGCGGGTATGACTGGCCATCCAAGTGGTGCCGGCGAACGCGTTTGCGGCCTCCTTCTTTTCAGTTGCAGCTGTTTCTTCCGTTTTTTTGTTGCAAGAAACACTAATCAGAACGACGGCCATCAGGCACCATACAGAAACGAGGATTTTTTTCATTTTTTCAAATTAAATGTGACAAATAAATGCTTGTTTTTCGTTTGCAAAAATACAATAAAATAACGAGAAAAACGGACAAAGATTTTTTGCCACGACATAGTGAAGATTCAAAAAAACTGACGTAATTTTGCCGAACTTTTTATGAGGCATCCAATTATAATTTATCCAACTTGCGGATGCCGATTTTTTGTTATGATTGAAATTTGCAACTTAAGACCTTCGACCTTCAACCTCCAACACTTTTATTCGGGTTGTAAGTCATTCAAAATCAATTGCGAACTTTGAAACAACAACAAAACAATATTAAAAGCGAATGAATTTTTCTGGCATCATCATCGGACTGGCGAGCTTTTTGCTCATCGGACTTTTTCATCCCATTGTCATCAAATCGGAATATCATCTCGGCACCAAATGCTGGTGGATGTTCGCCCTTGTCGGCCTCCTTGGAGTAATCGCTTCTTTATGTGTCAAAAACATACAGATATCCATCCTGTTAGGCATCTTTGCGTTTTCTTGTTTTTGGAGCATTCTTGAACTTTTTCAGCAGAAAAAACGAGTTGAAAAGGGCTGGTTCCCGAAAAAAGAGGGAAAATAATCAACAAAAGTCAATTTAGAATATTAAACGAAAAAAACTAATTTCCGACCATGGATATACAGAACCGACTTTTCGAATTGCAAGACAAAGCCTACGCAGCGTTTCAGGCGAAGCTCACGCCGGGCGTGCCGACGGAAAGCTTCATCGGCGTGCGCGTGCCATTCGTGCGGAAACTCGCCAAAGAATATATCAAAAATCCTGAGCACGAGGAGTTTATGCGACAGCTTCCGCATCGGTATTACGATGAAAACATGCTGCACGGACTGCTGGTTTCGGAAATGAAGGATTACGGAAAGTGCATAGACCAAACCGACAAATTCCTGCCGTTTGTCGATAATTGGGCGGTGTGCGACATCATGTCGCCGAAGGTGTTCAAGAAGCATAAGGCGGAGCTCATTGACAAAATTCGCGAGTGGAGTGCTTCGTCGCACACCTACACCTGCCGTTTCGGAATCGAAATGCTGATGAGTCATTTCCTCGACGATGATTTCAAGGCGGAATATCTGGAAATTCCGGCAGCGGCTTGTAGAGGCGGAGCGTGCTCCGGCGCCAAAATCGCCCAGCCCGCCGACACCGATTATTACGTCAACATGATGATTGCGTGGTTTTTCGCGACAGCGCTGGCAAAGCAGTGGAGCGCGACCGTGGTTTACATCGAGCGAAATCGCCTTTCGACGTGGGTACACAACAAAACCATCCAAAAAGCGTGCGAAAGTTACCGCATTACAGACGAACAGAAGGCGTATTTGCGAACTTTGAAGATAAAATAGAAGACGGAAAATAATTTTTAATTAAAAGAACTCTCAACTCTCAACTCTCAACTTTCCACTTTCCACTCTCCACTTTCCACTCTCATCTCTCTACTTCAGCAGGTCGTCGAGCACGCGGTCGAGGTCGTTGGAATGCGCTTGAATGTAGTTGTTGGCTGATTCCTTGAGTGCTTCGATATTCTTTACGCTGCCGTCGTCCATCTGGTCGCTGGCCTTGCCGATTTCGGGCGTGAGGCGCACATACTGACTTTGGCATTCTTCGGCTTCAAACAGTTTGCTTACCTGATAGCTAATAACCTCAGCGCCAGAAGATTGCAGGATGTCGATAACCGGCAGAGCCCACGAAACGAGCCCCCAGCTTTTGGCTTTGTTGTAGAGGTACGACTTGCTCACGCGTCCGGTTCCGATGGAGACGACGTACATATCGTGGATTTTCGGGGCACAGTTGGTTTCCTTCCAAACCTTCTTTTTGGCTTCGATGATGGCGCAAAGCGAAGGGCCATTGGCGTAGATGCCGCCATCGACCAGGCACCTTTTGGTTCCGGCCATAGAGCTGACTTCTGCGACCGGGAAATAGGTGGGCGCGGCGGAGGTGGCGCGGGCGATGTCGGCCAGCCGGTAATCGCGATTGGGCTCTCTCCGCGCGGAATCGGTGTCGAAAAGTACCGCCTCGCGGTTGGTGATGTCGTAGGCCGTAATCAGTCCTTCCGTGTCAGACTCAGAGAGTTGCGACTTGCCGAAGATGTCGGCCAGCACGCTTTCGATGTCCTTAGCGGGATAGAGCGAGTCGAAAACGCGCCGAATCTGGTTGAGAAAGGTTTTTTTGAAGATTTTAGGGCCTCCCTGTTCAAACAGTTCCACAGCTTTGGCACAGTCCATTTTCTTGCCGTCGTGGTTGTAAAGCATTGAGCAAGCGAGCATTCCACCCGCGCTGGTGCCAGCAATCATATCGAAACAGTCGGCGATGCGCGCGGTGGCGTTGCCCGTGCGCTGACGCAGGCGGCGTTCCATTTCCTGAAGAACCATGGCAGGTAAAATGCCGCGGATGCCGCCGCCGTCGATAGAGAGGATTTTGTACTTTTTCATAATCATAATATTTTTTGCAAAAATAACAAAATTTGGGCAAGCTGAGATGTGATTTTGTGACTTGACTTTTGTGTGGCGTTTTTTTGTGCAAAAATATTCCCTTTCGTAGTCATCCCGTATGGTCTTGTAGTTGAATGGGTTGGAATTTGGGTTGAGGGTCGGAGAACTTGGAAAATTCTGATAAATATTCGGAATTGAACAGTTTGCTATCGAAAGTTGTTTTATTATAGCGGTTACTGTTAACCGCGGAATTTTTGTTGAATGTCAGATTATTTTGCCCAAAATCCATTAAAAATAAAATTATGATTGTGAATTTCCTGATTCTTTTTGTACTTGCGCTGCTTGTTTCTGCCATTGGTTGGGCGCGATTCGTATGGTTTTTCTCCGTCGGCTACGGCTACAGCATCACCGCGCTTTCGATAGCGACAGTCATCATGACATGGCCTGCTCTGAACTGGCTTTCTGGCCTGCTTCTGCTTTTGCTCGCGCTTTACGGCTTGCGGCTCTCAACCTACCTGCTGATGCGCGAACTCAAGAACCGAGCCTACGTCAAAACCGTCGATTTGGACGTGAAGCACAAAGCCGACTATCCCATCGGCGTGGTGATTGCCGTGTGGGTGAGCTGCGCGCTGCTTTACGTGGGCGAAATGACGCCCGCCGTGCTCCGTGCGGCAGCGGGTACCGGTTCTGCGTTCGCTACCGGCCTCGTCGGACTGATTATTGCCGCGATCGGCGTGCTCGTCGAAGCCGTCGCCGATAAACAGAAGAATAATGCTAAGAAGCTGAATCCCAGACGATTCGTTGATAGCGGGCTTTACAAAATCGTGCGCTGTCCGAACTATCTGGGCGAAATCCTGCTTTGGACGGGCGTTTTCGTGAGCGGCATCGGCTGTTACAGTACTTGGTGGCACTGGGTGCTTGCCTTATTCGGCTACATCGGCATCGTATATGTGATGTTCAGCGGCACGCGCCGTATTGAACTGCGCCAAGCCGCCAACTATGGCAATGATCCTGAATTTCAGGCTTATATCCGCAAAACACCCATTCTCTTGCCTTGTGTGCCGATTTATTCTGTGGCAAAATACAAGTGGCTGAAAGGGTAAGCTTTTTTCTTGTACTTTTGCACGCCAAAATTGTACATCATGAAAGCTACTATTATCAATATCGGTGACGAACTGCTTATCGGGCAGGTCGTCAATACCAACGCGGCCAATATGTCGCAACAACTCATTGCCGCCGGCATTGATGTCGTTGGTGTATATACCATCGGTGATCAGGCGGACGCCATTCGCTCAACACTCGACAACTGCTTGAATATGAGTGAAATCGTGCTTATCACGGGCGGGCTCGGTCCGACGAAGGACGACATCACCAAGAAGGTGTTGTGTGACTTTTTCCATAGTGAACTTTACGAAAACGAAGAGGCGTTGGAAAATGTGAAAAAGCGTTTGGCGGCATACGGCCGCGAGCTGACGCCCATCAATCGGCAGCAGTCGTGGGTGCCGCGTTGTTGCACCATGATCAACAACATTTTGGGCACGGCGCCCTGCATGTGGTTCGAGGTGCCGGGAAGCACGCCCGCCAAGGTGGTGGTATCGTTGCCCGGTGTGCCGTTTGAAATGGTCAATTTGATGCAGAGCGAGGTGGTGCCGCGCCTGCAAAAGCATTTCCATACCGACTGCATCATCAACAAAAACCTGTTGGTGCAGGGCATAGGGGAGTCATTTCTCAGCGATTTGATTGAGCCGTGGGAGCTGGCCTTGCCCGACACGATTCGGCTGGCATACCTTCCGCAGCCGGGCCTCACCAAGCTGCGTCTGACGGCTCGCGGCACCGACGAAGCCGCTTTGCGTCGTCAGCTGGATGCGGCACTGAAGACGCTCTATCCGATTGCGGGAGAATACATTGTGGGAGAGGATTTGGAAACGCTGCCCGAGTTGGTGGCGCAGCGGATGTGTGCGGCGGGACTGACGCTGGCGACGGCGGAAAGCTGTACCGGCGGCGCGGTGGCTTCCAAACTGACGGCGCTGGCTGGTGCCTCCGACTACTTCTTGGGTGGTGTCGTATCGTACAGCAACGCGGTGAAAGAGAGCGCGTTGGGCGTGAAGCATGAAACGTTGATGGCGCATGGCGCGGTAAGCGAAGAAACCGCGCGAGAGATGGCGTGCGGTGTGCGCGAGCACCTCGGCGCAGACTTTGGCGTAGCAACCACCGGCATTGCCGGTCCGGGTGGCGGGACTCCCGAAAAGCCCGTCGGCACGGTGTGGATTGCCGTGGCCTCCGCGCAGCGGGTGGTAACCAAAAAACTACAATGCCCTGGCCGCCGCGCGCAGGTTATCGAACGCACGTGCAGCGAGTTGTACGGCCTGCTGATTTCGCAGGTGAGGGGGTAGGGGGGTATACCGCGATGTTTACGCCGGCTTCCATTTTGCAAAGCCCATATTTTCAGCGATTTGCGCGATGGGGGAAATCGTTTTGCGGTAAAGTTTGTAAAAAGCGGTCGGGGAAAGTTGGGTAAGTTCGCTGATGGAAGGACCCAGTTCGAGGTAGTCTTCCAACAACTTATTGTTGGGCGTTCTCTCGTAGATAGTGCGGATGGCGAACTGCTGACGTTGTGCGAAATCGGGCAGAAACCGTTCAATATCAGGAATATGATTGCTTTTGGAAGCATTGACGGAAGCATCTGCCGGCAGAAGATTCCACATCAGGTCGTGCGAAACGAAGCTCCAGGGAATGAAGTGGTCGAGGTCGAAATCGTTTTGTGAAAGCGGGCGCTGGGTGTAGATGCACGGCATCGGGCCGGCAATTTCGATAACGGAATTCCAGAAGTCGCGCTGACGGGTGAGCGGAGCGCGCTCCAGCGGGCGCACCAATTTTGAAACCAGGTCGGGCGCGTTCGGATTG
This sequence comes from Bacteroidales bacterium, assembly GCA_024400775.1. GTDB lineage: Bacteria > Bacteroidota > Bacteroidia > Bacteroidales > WCHB1-69 > UBA1756. The sequence goes on from JAKSMF010000037.1 coordinate 8,446, forward strand.
CGCGGCTGCAAAAACAGAGCCAGATTCCAATAACTATAGTCCAGCAAAATCTGGCAGTTTTCCACCAAATACTCTTCCCACGACGGATTAATCTTAACGTACTTCCCTTCGGGCTCGACCTCAATGCGGTAGGGACAGTCGTTGGTAAATCGCTGGGATTTCACAATTACGTCATTATCAGTTGAATACGGAATCCACGGAGATAGGAAGCGGTATGGCACATTGATAGCGAAGACACGCAGTTGTTTTGCGATAGCGGGTTCGTGAAGGCGTTGCAGCAGCGTATTGCAGATGACCGGTTTATCGGCGTCAATCGGGATATTGGTCAGTGATTGCAATTGGAGGATGGCATTGAAGAGGGAATCTTGTGAGCCGAAAGAGAGTTTGAAATAGTGAACGGGGTACCAGGCGTTGGCAATCATACGCACGATGATTTCCCAGAACGACATTCTTGATTTCTTCTCTGTCACAAACAATTCCACGATAGCGATAAACCAATAGAACTTGTAAGTTGCCGTAGTATTGCGGAAAACCTGAGCCAAGCGGTTGGTTTGTAAGGCATTGTTTGCAGGAACAAGCATATTTTTGCGATTTTTATGCAGAAAAGTGGCGCAAAAATACAAAAAAAGGACATTAACTTAACCAACGAATTACTTTTTCCCAGATAATATCCAGAAGATTATCACGTCTGTTTTCAATCATCTCCTTATTCCAATTGTCATTTTGATTTAATCTTGCAATCGCTTCAATATGACCTGAATATTTGGAATTTTGAAGTAAAGAAATCGTTGTCTCATTTAAACTAATATTCATTGATTGCGCAATAGTTTTTAAGCTTTGAATTTTGGCTGGATCCTTTTCCCCTACTGTTTTGTAATACAAAATCTTTTCCACCCAAGGCCTATTTCCTGCTGATGCATTCAAACCTTGGGGTAATAGCGTTAAATTCCCAATAGATTGGAATAATTTATTCTCGTATATATTTTCGTCCCAATTATTGTCATTCTTTTGAGGTGCAATATGTTCAATTGTAAGCAAATCCTCTGCCCCCCATTGATTCAAACACAAGTAATTTGAAATACCAGCACGTCCATTTTTAATAAGACCTTGTCTGCTTTCATCCGCAATTGTATCGTGAGCTGCTATCAATAAGCCCAAACGAATAGCTTCATTAGGTGCGTTTTCATATTTGAATTCATCTTTTGCTTTGGATATCCAATCTGTTTTCTGCAAAATTTGTTTTTCAGCTAATTTGCACTTCAAATGTTCTTTCAGTTCATTCAACGTAAGGCCGTTTTCGAATTTCCACGACTTATCATCGGTTTTAAATAAGTCTCTGTATGTGACATCAAGGCCTGCGTTTGATGAAGCAGTTCTCCATAGAAAATAATAGGCAGAAATCGCCTTTACGGCATTAATAAAGTTTTCAATCGCTCCAAAACGATTACGTTGAATTGAGTCATAAAAGTTGCCCAGTACTGTTATTGCCATTTTATGATTACAGGCACGAAGAAAACAAATCAACATTGACGCTAAATCAGCATCAGCATACCCGTTAAATAAAGGAAAAGGCGCTGTCATATTTTTTTCAGCAGTCAACCAAATGGATCTATAAAATTCTGCATAATTTCCCAAGAATTCAATAAATTCACTTTTTTTTCTAAAATCATTCATTTCATCGGTATCCTTCCTATCTTCAAAAGCATCAATAAGACTTTTTCTTTGATGGGAAAAATGGCTGGAGACTTGTTGCCCATTGTAAGCAACAAAAAATGATGTTAAGAAATCTTTTGTTCTGGTATTCTTTATTTGGGCAGAATCTATTCCTTCAAATAACTGGTCAATTTTATTGAAGTATTCTTCATTTTTTGAATTCTTAAATCCTTGGACACGGTCGTTTGTAATATTGACAACCCTGGGTTTAAATGTTTCAATAGCTGTTAATGGCGTTCCTGTAGCGTTCAATGATTGAAACATATCAAAAGCCCAATTCTCATCCGTGGGTTGAATGACGGTGAAACAACAACGTTCTAACAAGTAGTGACATACTGACAAAACTTGAATATATTCGCATAGGCAACTGGAAATTTTATTCGTCATAAAATCATTTTCTTTAATAAAATCAACGATTGCTTCGCGTTCGTCATTCAAGAGATCAATTCTGTTGAATTTATCAAGGATACTAAGGGCAGCAGGGAAGTCCTCATTCTTCAAATGTGCTTTCCTGACTGTTTCACTAATCCACTTCTCCATAGTGCGAAAGTTGGTAAATAAATTTTTCCCAATATTCTCAGCTGTTGGCTTAAATGGTTTATTAAAATTATCGGAATAACTTTCAATGAATTTAGCCAAATAGAACGACACGAATGATTTATATGCCTTATCAGAGCTTTCTTTTTCAGTCCAAAAATCGCGATTGCCTCTAATAATTTTTGGCTTTGACTGGCGTCTGATTTCAACGGTATAAATCACCTTCAATTTATCTTCCCAAAAATCATATATGTCATTGATTTCATCGAAGAACTCACAATGTAATTTATTTAATTTTTCCTTGATGTCAAACAAATTCCTTAAAAGTATGGTTGAGAAAACAATGATGGTTGATAGTCTTTGTTGCCCATCAATCAACACTTCAACACGACTGGGAACAATCTGAGGTTCAATAGGATATATTTTTTCTCTATTACTTTCAACTAACGTTATAATAGTGCCCAAAAAGCGGATTTCTTGTTCGTCTTGAGTATTGACAATTCGCGAAATTCCGCTTTCAATATCTTCTTGCAATTGGATTATATTGTCTCTATCCCAGCTATAATCACGCTGATACAAAGGTATATATAAACCTTGTCCGTTCATTGATAAGTAAAGATATACACTTTTATTATCTGTTACAAATGCTTTTTCAATATTAATATTAGCCATATTTATAATTTTTTATATAAAACAATTCGCACACTGTATCTCGTCGTCGTCGCCGAACATATCGATGAGCAGCGCGCTCTTCTTCTTGCTGTTCTGTTTCTCGGTTTTCGCAATGTGGTCCAATTTGATCTGGCGGACTCGCTCCGGCCGCGCCAACTCCTCCAACCGCTCGTTCTGCATCCACGTGTAGCCCTCTTTCTCATACTCCGCCGCTCGCCAGAATAAGTCCGGATGCTGCTCCAACAACCATACCCACTCGATTTTCTGCTGGAAAAAACAGAAAAAACAGCCCGAACGACTGCGACAATATTGCCCGCGCTTGCCGTCAACCTCAAAGTCAATCAGGTTGTAGTACGCCGGCACGCCAATGCCACTCTCCTCCAAAATACGGAAAATGTCGGCCTTTACCAGCACCTCGTCGTTGTCAATCAACGGGAACTCGTCCAACTGACCCACCGGCAGCTCCGTCGTTTTCAAAAACGCAAAAACAGCGTGGTTGAAGGTCTTCACATCGATGTCTAACAACGCATTGAGTTTTTTTGAATAATAAAAACTCTTCGTCAGCGGCGTTTCCAGAATTTTCCGTGCCTCTTCGTAAACCTCATCCGTGCTTGCTTCACGATATAACTTATTGAATTTCTGCTGATTGTCGTTGTGAAGCACCAGATTGATGACGTCGATGCTCCAGATGTTTTTCCGAAACGGAAAGATGGCCTGGATGTTGGGTTTGGAGGAGACGTAGCCGTCGCGGTCCTCGTCGCCACGAATGCCGACATACGAAACCGTGGGCTCGTCGCCAACATATTTTTCAAACTCCATCAGCTTCATCTGGATGGTGCACCAGCGGGCCTGCGGCGACGGCAGATAGCCCCCGCGCGCTTTCAGCATGTGGTCAAAAGGCGTCGGCTCCGGACTGTCCTGCGCCGCCATCAACGTGGTGATATGCCCGAGATAAGCCCTCAACCGCTCCACCAACTGCTCCGTCTCCGCCAATTCACACTTCGTGTCACAAGTGTAGAAATCGATCGGCAGTTCGGGATACTTGTCTTTCAAGTAGATGGCCAATGCCGCGCTGTCTTTGCCCCCCGAAATTCCCAATACGTGACGCACTTTTTTGTTCATAACTTTTTATGAAATTTTTATTAACAAATGATTGAATTCAATTTTTATCATAGTATCTTTGCCGCGTTAAAAAATCAAATTATGGAAGACGTTATTTTATTGAAGCAAAAAGAACAAACGATTTCGGAAGTGTGTGCTGAATTGTATAAGGAAGCTAAGGATAAAGGCGAACGCTTGTCTTTTGATGATATGGAAGATTTGGTTTTGATGGCAAAAATGAAATGTGAGAAAACCGGGAAAACGGTGGACAAAGAGACTATTATGAAAATCCTAAATCGATGAACGTTATTTTTGATGAAAATTTCTCTAAACAACTCGAAAAACTCAACAATCACTCTGTAAAACAACACTTTGGCCGTTTTTTGAATTTGTGTGAAAAAGCTCAGACACTTTCGGAACTCCCGAATGTCAAGAAAATGAAGGGCACCAGCGAATACTTCCGTTTCCGTAGCGGGCGTTATCGCTTTGGTTTCATCTTGCATTCCAATGGGATGATTGAATTTATTTCTGTCTCTCATCGAAAGGATTTTTATAAGCATTTTCCACTTTCTTTATTCCATTTTCTTTTTCAGTATTTTTATTAAAGCGTTGATATTCAACGAGTCATCGCTGCTCAAAATCTCCTCGATTTTCTTTTCCAATTTTTCGACTTCCTTTTCGCCTTCCGCAGCCAGAACCACTTGCTTCGTTAGCATTTTCTGCTTGTTTTGTGAAATGTGAAAACGCACAACGGATTCATTTTCAACTTTGTGCATTTCAACAAAATCATCCAATGAGAAGAATGCATCCTGCAATGAGGCAAACAAAAACGGTATTTCCTCGTCTTTGATGCTGTCGAGCGGCTTGTTCAACAGCACGTAGCAAACAGACTCAATCCAACCTCTCTTTTCCTTCCATTGCGAGACGACCCTGGAATGGAAATTCTTCGATTTGAGCGGCATCAATTCCGATTTGACATTGGCGTAGCGACTGTCAATCAGCTTTTTATATTCCAAGAAATCGGTTTCGGAAATTTTCAGCACCGAAAGTATTTTCTGCTCAATGGAGTCGATGAGTTCGTCGTAGCATTCGCGCAAATCGCGGATGGCCTGGTGAAGCACGCCAACAAAACTGTTGATGGCTTCCGGATTCTGCGTCAAGACCACTTCGCGGAAACCCAGTTTTTCGGGCAGAACTTCAAAAAATGTCTTTTCCGGATCGGTGGCGGTCGCAATCACATCCCTGAACTTTCTGGCTTCCGGCGACAGCTTTTTGGTGAGACGCGTGTAGGTGTTCAGTTGCTTGTAGAATTGCAGAAACGGACGGATGGTTTGAATGAACGACTGACTGGAAATCGCCTCGTCGGCATTCAGGTTGATGGCCGTTCTGTATTGCTGGAAAAACTGCATTTTCACCCCGTCCAAACTGAACGCCTTGATAGTAAACTGGTTGGGACGGCGTTGCAGCAACTCCAGAACCTCGCGCGTGATTTTCGGGACGTACACGCCATCAGAATACAAGGCGAAATCATCCTTTTTGATGATTAAGAATATGGGCAGCCAAAATTCAATGAAACCCTGTTTCAAACGGAAGGGCGGCTGTTGCAAAGTCTTTACCAACTCGCTGAAACGGCGGGGTTTGCCCTGCGTTGATTCCAGAAAATCCATACAACATTTCCACAACGGATAGAAACTGCTGTCTTCCTTCGGCGCAGACAAAACGTAATTTCCATCCTCAAAACGATGCATCTCGTTCTGTTTCAGCAAACTAAGATAGATGGATTTTTCGGGCGGGAATTTGTCGGCAGCGAAGCCGAGATTTTCCTCGTTTTCATTGTCCAACAGGCGGTTCAGCAAAATCGGCCGCGCCGTCGCGATGCTTGAACTGGCCTTGTGCTTGTTGACCATTTCGTTCTTGAAAACGGGCGTTTGCGAATAAATTTCACTGCTGATTTTTGATAGTAAAGAAGTCAGTTTTTTCTGATTGTCAATATGGTGTAATGGTTCACCATTGAAAATCCATTCCACCATTTTATCGTTGAACATATTGTCAATCACAATTTTGGAAAGCATTTCGCGCTCGTATGCAATCTGATTGTCCAATTCGCGAAGCGCAACCACATCGTTATGGTCGGCAACATAATTTTCTTTTACCCAAAATAATTTGTCGATTTTGAAGAGTGCCTCAACGATGGTTTCAATGTTTTTGAACAAACAATAAACGATGGCAACTCCTTGTTGCTCAATAATTTTCCCCCGAATATGCTGCACATCTTTCGGGGAGGCGAAAACCAGGTTGATGTAGCCGTCGGCCTCGCCGTCTTCCACGCGGTCGAGGGGCTGGTCGGTAAGATGGTATTCGAAATAGCGTGGCGTGCCGATTTTGTAATAGTACGCATTGGCGAGCGCCACCTTGAAATTGAAATTGTCGTTCAGTTTGGCAATGATGTCGGTGCCTTTCTGCACCATCCGGTCCGCCTCGAAAATTCCAGCGTCGATGTCCACATCGGTTCCTTCAAACAGAATGTATTTGGACTTGTATTTCGCATAGCGGATGATGTTCATTTGTGTCAGGCGAGAAAGAATGCTGGCGACATCGCTCATATTCAATGCGTTAGCTGCATATTCCGTAAGAAAATGTTCGTCAATAATGGCGGAAGCCGAAGCAAAAATGTTCAGCAAGCCAATGACTTTCACCAATTGAAGTGCTTTGTCGATTTCGTTTTCCGGCAGACTACTGCCTTCAATTCGTTCCATCGCCACCCGAAGCGCCGACCATTTCGTGGAGTCGGAATTTGTTTCCGACAAATAGCCGTGGAAGTGATATTCAATGTAGTTATAAACGTTGACCAAATTGTAGAGCAAGTGCGGTTCGGGCGTGAAATTCGCCACAGAATCCTCGCCGGTAGATTCCAAAAAGGAGAAAAAAGTGCGCTCGTTCTGTCCGTAGCGCTGGTTGGCCTGCACAAAGGTGTAAGCCGCAATGATGTCCATCGGATAGAGCTTGTGCGCGGTGTCTTTTTTTAATTTCTCGTAAAAGAACTTCGATTCCAAAGCCAGCTCGTAAACGCGGTCGGCGGAGGTGCTATCGGCTGATTTCCTGCTTTTTCGTTCCAATCGCTTGGCGGCCAAATCCAAAAGTTGCTCAACTGGCTCGCGAAACACGATTTCCGTAAACCGACCTTTCACTTTCGTCCATTCCTGACGCTGTTCTTCCTGAAGATTTTTCGAATAAGCATTGAAACCCTGATGCAGCGTCGTTAACAGCAAAATATCCTTGTCGGTATCATTCACATATTCAGCGAATTTTTGCAGAAAGTACATCTCCTTTTCCGGATCGTTCTTTGCAGCGTGCTCCAGCACTTTACCGAATTCATCAATCACAATGATTAAAAAACTGCCGTTTTGATGGATGTTTTGGTAATAATTGTCCAGATTTTGGAAGAAATTCTTGCGTTTATTCCCAATTTTTTCTTCAATCAAATCGTGAAGCAAAGCATAATCGCCCACAATATTCAAAAAGTGGAACTGCCTTTTGCCATTGAATTGTCCTTCGTTCTTGAGCAGTCTTTTCGGATTGTGGTTGTCGTTTTTCAGGCAATCTTCCAGGGCCAGAATGAAGCTTGACTTTCCGGTTCCGTATGAGCCGATGAGCGTGAAGGAGTGCTGCCCCGCATTGTAGGCGTTCACGATATTGGAAAGAACCCGCGTGGCATTGGCCGTCACAACGTAGTCGAGCTGCTTGTTCGTATCGCGCTCAATATTGATAGAAGAAGAGGATTTCATCGTTAAAAGTTGTCTTGATATAAGTGTTTGAGAATTTGCATTTTATCCATTCCGTCATTCATTGTGAAAAGCTGTTCGCCGGCGGCATTGTCGAACGAAATGGCGGGATTCCATTGATTCAGCTTCTCGAAAATATCATACAAATCATTGGTATTGAGGCAGAAAATGCGGCACAAGTCCAGAATCGCATCGAATTCCAGAATCTTATTGTCGGCGGCCACATCTTTTAACGCATAAAGGAAAACCAAAGGGTGAATCGACGCGCGCGACGTGTCGTTGAATGCGAATGTCACCTTGTCGATGCGGCGAATGAGGTTCAAAGGAAGAAGCAGGGTGGAAAAATCCTCGTAGTTGGTCTGTTGTTGCGGCGCAACGTAATTTTTCAGAAAAGTGTCGATGTCTTTGGAAACCGTGTTCTCATTGAACACGAAACCAGACGTTTTTTCTTCCGCAAAATGACGTTTTATGTACGAAAGCAGTTGCGTTTTGGTAAATTCGTTGCGTGTTTTGTGAAATCCTGAAAAAAGGAGGTGGTACAAGGTTGCGTGCTCCGACTTCACCAACTGGTAATGCAGCAGCCACAAAGTTGAAATGTCTTCTATGAACGGATCCGCACCGTTTTCCTGAAAAAGGAAATCGCCGAAATTCGTGGTTTTATCGCCTTCTTCCGTAATGCCAAAAGATTTGAGCCAAAAACGGATAGCCGACACCATATTTTTCCCGACACCTAACGCGACGACGGAATCATCGTCGGTGAACGATTTTTTATTGACCAAGTAATCGTAACCCTTTTTCAGCCACAGACTTTTGCATTGAAATGATTCGTGACCTGAAAACGTAACCTTTCCCATAACTCCTCCAGATTTTCCCGCAAAGCATAAAAAAACGCGGACTTAACTTTTTATGTTTGCGGTCAAGGCTCTGGAATACCATTGAACAAACAAAGTAAGCCCACGCTATGCGTGAGCATCAACTTGTTGTCCTATTCATGTAAAAATTTTCCAGATTTTTGACCGTCGGACAAAAAGCTAACGCTTTTTATATTAAATAGTTATGACTACGTTTTTTCCTTTTCTTCTTGTTTTAGTTTATAAATTGATTTGTGCGTGCAAATTTACATATTTTGTAACAAAAAATAACATTTTCCCCGACTTTTTTTGCTTACGAAATCAGGTCGCGATTTTGACGAAATCTGTCAAAAATCTGTAATTCCCACCACGGCACAAAAAAAACGCCATCCCGAAGGAAGGCGTTTTCTTATGCAATCGAAAAAAGGTTCGATTAGATGATGCCCTGAGCGAGCATAGCTTTAGCAACGCGCATGAAACCAGCGATGTTAGCACCCTTAACGTAGTTGATGCTACCGTCAGCTTGTTTACCATATTCAACGCACATGTCATAGATGTCGTTCATGATCTTGTGCAATTTCTGATCAACTTCGGGAGCAGTCCAGTTGATGTGACCAGCGTTCTGGCAGATTTCGAGACCAGAGGTAGCA
>JAKSMF010000038.1 GCA_024400775.1 Bacteroidales bacterium
CTACAGGTATTCCGGTTTGCATCATCGTACTGAAGAAATGCCGCAGCAACAAAGACGTCTTGTTTATCAACGCCGCCGAATTATTCGAGAAAGGCAAAAAGCAGAACGTCCTCACCGAAGAGCACATCAACACCATTGTGGAGACCTACCAGTACCGCAAAGAGGCGCCACGTTTGAGCCGCAAGGTAAGCATGGAGGAAATCGCAGAAAACGGCTACAACCTCAACATCACGCGCTATGTTTCCCTGGCGCAGCAGGAAGCGCCTATTGATTTAGAATCCGTCCACACTAAGCTGACCGGCATCAACAACAGACTAACAGACGCAAAAGCCAAACACAATGCGTTTTTGAAGGAATTGGGAGTGAAAGAAATTTAACAACTTGAAAGAAAATACTTTAAGAAGTGGCGACACAAGTCGTGTTTTGTGTGAAAAATCAAAATTTTGGTCTTCACTTTCTTGCTGCTTCACTTTTATCTGCCCATCGCGCTTAACTCCCTCGCTCTCCCCTGAAACTCCGCGTACTCGTTGATTCTCAGCAGTCCCCGCAGCTCTTCTTCGCTCAGCTGGAAGAAGACGGCGAAGTAGTGCCACAACTCTTTCAAAAGCGACAGGGTGCCGTGTTCGCCCCGCGCCGCCACCATCGTCTGCGCAAAGTCATCGTAGAAGGCGGCGAAACGCTCTCGCTTCTCATCTTCCGCCAGCGGGTGGCCTGCCGTTAGCTCTTCCGCCAAAAAGATGTTCCGCAGCATCCCGCGCCCCAGCATCACGCTTTGCAGGTCGGGAAACGCCTCCATCAGTTGCCGGTAGGAGGCGAGGTCGAAAATGTCGCCGCTGTAGATGACGCGTTGCCGCGTGCGCCGGTGCATCTCACCGAAGGCCGTCAGGTCGGGCACGCCTTCATACTCCTGCACGCCCAACCGCGGATGTATCGCAATGAAATCCAGAGGATAAGCGTTCAACCGTTCCACAATCTCCAGCCCCTCCGCAGCCGACTTCCAACCTAATCGCATCTTTACCGAGAAGGCGCAGTCGGTCTGCTCCGTCACCGCTTTCACCACCGCCTCCACGCGCTCGGGAAACGGCATGATGCCACAACCGCGCTGCTTGCGCACCACCTGCGCCGACGGACAGCCGATGTTCCAGTTGAAACGGCGGTACCCCAACTTTTGTAATTCGCGGATGGTGTCGGTGAAGTGCGTTGGCACATTGCCGATGAGTTGCGGGATGACTTCCAACCCCACGTTGTTCTCCGGCTGTATGTCGGGCCATTTGCGCACGTTGAGTTTTGCGGTTTCCTGTACCGCCAAAAAAGGCGTAACCGCCATGTCAAAGCCCCCCACATGTCGCTTCAAGCAGTTCCGAAAGTGATAGTTGGTGATTCCGTGCAGTGGCGCAAGAACGAACTTTGAAATTGAAAATTGAAAATTGAAAATTGAAAATTGTTCGGACTCCCCGTTTTTCATTGAACAATTCGTTTGATTTCGTGTTGTGATTGTGTTATTCTGTTCTTATTTATCTCAGTGAAATCTATTTATCTCTCCATTATGAATAAAAAAAATCTCATACAGGAAAAAAGTTTGGCATTAGGTGTCCGGATTATCAATTTCTATAAATATCTGTGTAAAGAAAAGCATGAATACATTTTAGCTAAACAGATACTTCGGTGCGGTACTAGTATTGGCGCCAACATTTGTGAAAGCAGGAATGCTCAGAGTGTGGCTGATTTTATTAGTAAGTTGAGTATTGCGCTCAAAGAGGCGGACGAAACCCAATATTGGCTGGAATTATTATGGGGTGCGAATGTCATTTCAGAGCAACAGTTCACGACTTTGGACGGTGATGTGCGTGAACTGATAGCTTTGCTTACTTCAATATTAAAAACCTTGAAAAAGAAAAAATAATTTTCAATTTTCAATTTTCAATTTAATAGCTTTCAGCTTTCCACTTTCAGCTTTCCACTTTCAGCTTATCGGACGATCACCTTCTCGCTCTTCACGTTTTCGCCTTGTTTTACTTTCAGCATATAAACGCCTTTGGCAAAAGAGGTTGTGTTGATGCTGGTTTCGCCGTTCAATGCGCTGGCGCTATAGACGAGGCGGCCGTTGGCGTCGAACAGTTGTGCGGAATATTCACCGGCGGCGAGGGGAGACAGTACGATGTGGTCGGTGGCCGGATTCGGATAGATGCTGAAAAGCGGCAGAGTGGTGACTTCGACAATGCCGTTTGCCATCGCCAATTCCACATCGTCAACCACCAGCGCGGTGTTCTCGTTGGTCATTGACATGGAGGTGGTGAAGATGATGTTCAGCGTGTCGGGCGTTACACCTTCCATGCCGGAAGCTACAGCAATCGGCACTTCAATCTGACGAAAGTCGGTGTCGTTGTCGCCGCTGGCAAAGTCGCCCTGAGCCACGATTTCGCGCTGACCGTTGTTCCAACGGGTGAGCACAACTGCGGCGTGCATCGTGTCGCCATCGTAGGGGGCGTAAGCAATCCAGGCCGTCATTTTCTGCGGAATCTGGTTGCAGGCGATACCGCCGTTAAGGTACTGCGTGAGGTCCAACGCGTTGACATCAATATTCTCAAAATCCAAGTCTGAAATGCCGTTGAAATTAAACTGTCCCAATTGCATGATGGCGGGCAGGTTGATTGTGTACACAGTCATTCCCATTATCTGCAGGTTAGCGGTCTGGGTGCGTAATTGTGCGCTGTAGGTGCCTTGGTGTGCGTCGGCGTAGCGTGTTGCCGCATTATAATCAATGACCGCAGTCGCGCTTATGCCGCTGTATTCAATGGGAAAACTTGTGCTGAACTTACTGTTCCAGCCCACCGGCGTAGTGGCGTCGCTCCAGTCTTCGAAGCTGGCGTTCGGAATGGTTTGTGCAAATGTTGCGGCACAGGCAAGGATAATCAGGGAAAGGGTGAAAAGTTTTTTCATGATTTGTAAAGTTTATAAGGTTTATGTGATTTATAAAGTGGTGGCGGAAATTCCCCGTCACGGCTTACTTAATGGTAAGGTCATCGTCGTCTGCATCAACCGTTTTCTGCACGCTTTTGCCCATGTTGATGAGTATGCCGAAGATGACGAATGTGGAGAAGAGTGCGGTGGAACCGCGGCTCACAAACGGCAGCGTTTGGCCCGTAGCGGGAATCAGGTTGGTGTTGGTGCCGATGTGGATGATGGTTTGCCCGATGAAAAGCATCGCGATGGCCATGGAAAACAGTTTCACGAAGTAGCCGTCAGCCTTTCGGGAAATGAGTATTATGTTATAAAAGATGATAAAGTCGATAAGTATGATGGCGATGCCCGCCCAGACGGAAAGTTCTTCGCAGATTAGTGAGAACACGTAGTCGTTTTCGCCTTCGGGCATTTTGTTTTTGATGATGCCTTTGCCGGGGTGGGGAAGACCGGCGGAGCGTGCTATGGCGGTCTGCGCCAGCGTCATCTGGCGACCATAGCCTTCCACGTCGCTTTCGCCCGTCAGCCAATATTTGATACGGTTGTACCCCGTGCCGCCACGTGTCTTAACCTCTTGCGCTACTCCTTGCTCCGTTTTGCTCCTTTCATGTATGGCGCTTCCGCCGATGTAGATTCCGCCGGCAATGCCGATGATCAACAACATGTACCCAAGGTATTTGAGTCTTACGCCGGCCACGTAAAATATCACACTGCCGCTAACGAACAGCAAAGTCGCGGTGGAAATATTTCGCATGGCAATCAGCCCCGTGAGGATGACGAAAAGCACCAGTCGCCCGACGGCCCGATGGTCGTCAAGTTTCTGATTGGCATTGATTTCAATGGCTAACGAGGTGCAAAGATAAAAAAGGAAGAAGATAGTGACGATGTAGAAGGTCTGAAAAGAGATAATGCCGAGCGACAGCGTTCGACCGCCGCCTCCGCGCCCGAAAATCACTGTGCAGACCAAGAGGCCAACGGCTGCAAAAAGCGCGGGTTTATACCACTTGTTTATTTTTCTGAAATCCACAAACGACACTCCAATCATAATGCCGAAGCCGGCCAGATCTTGCAGAATGGGTGTCCATAATTCTCCGGTAAGACTGTATGACGCGATGACCGAAATCATCAACAGTATCATTACCATCAAATATATGATGTGATAAAATTGTAGTTTGGCAAAAGGGTTGAACGGCATATTACAGTTGTGCTACAGATGTTTTGAATTCACAACCTCTTTCGGCGCAATCTTCTGCGGAGGTGGCAGGACAGAAAAGTACGGCGTCGCCTTGCTCGCTGGCGTAAAAGGCGATTCTTACGGCAGTCTCCAAGTCCTCGCTCTGCTCGTTGCGGATGCTGAGCGCGTCAATGAAGCTGTGCGTCTGCTCGTCTTCGGTGCCGTAATAAACTATGGCATTCACCTTGCGGATGATCATCTGCAAAAGATCCACGTCGATTTTGTCCCACTGGTTGAAGGAGGTGATCCATGTTACCTGTTTGGTCATGTTCGACAGAGCCATGTAGATGCCGTTTGCGTTTTCGCAGGCGGCGTCGTTGATGAAGTCAACACCGCGGAAAGTCTTCACAAACTCCATGCGGTGCTCATCATCGTTAGTTTCCATTTGTGCGGCCAACTGACTGTTACGGCGGTTCAACAACTCCTGGAAATCGCGCACACCGGTGCTGCCGATGGAATATCCTACATTGTATTCGCCTTTAATGCTGTTCCTGTTTTTCATTTTTATCTAAGTTTGAGTGTTACTAATGTTAATACGACTAATAAAATGCTGACCACAATGAATCTCTGTACGATTTTGGATTCATGAATTCCCTTCTGTTGGTAATGGTGGTGCAGCGGTGACATGAGGAAAATACGACGGCCTTCGCCGTAGCGTTTTTTCGTATATTTGAAATAACTCACCTGCATGATTACAGATATGCTTTGGATGAGGAATACGCCGCAGAGCAACGGAATAAGCAGCTCTTTGCGGATGATGACGCACGAAACGGCTATGATTCCGCCCAGCGCCAAGCTGCCGGTGTCGCCCATAAATACCTGCGCCGGGAAACAGTTCCACCAGTAAAATCCGATGCAGGCGCCGACGAGTGCGGCAATGTAGATTACTAACTCACCGATATTCGGTATATACATTATATTCAAATAGTTGGCAAAAACGATGTTGCCCGACACGTATGCCAAAATCGCTAAGCCGATGGCTACCGTTGCCGATGTCCCGGTCGCTAAGCCATCCAAACCGTCCGTCAGGTTCGCTCCGTTGGAAACGGCTGCGATGATGAAGATGATAATCGGAATGTAGAACAGAAACGACCAGCGTCCGTCTTCGTCGCCCAGCCACTTCGTGAACCACGCGTAATCAAATTCGTTGTTCTTCACAAACGGGATGGTGGTTTTGGTGGAGTGAACCGCAGGCACTTCGTCTGGGGTGACTGCTTTGTGCGGCGTCGGAACCACCACTTTCAACGTGTCATTCGCCAACGGTGAGGCATTTTCATCGCTCATCGTCAGCAATTCGTCGGTCGGCACGCTCTTTACGGTGATGTCGGATTTCTCTTTGATGACTGCCGCCGGATGGAAGTACATTACGATGCCAACCACCAAGCCCAGGATGACCTGTCCGGCCAATTTCGCCTTCGGATGCAGACCCTCTTTGTTTTTCTTGAAAACCTTGATGTAGTCATCGGCAAATCCCAATGCGCCCAACCACAATGTGGTGAAGATCATCAGGAGGATATAGACGTTGTCCAAACGGTTGAGCAGGAGCACCGGGATGAGGATGGCGGCGATGATGATGATACCCCCCATCGTCGGAGTGCCCTTCTTCTCCATCTGCCCCGGCAATCCCAAATCGCGGATGCTTTCCCCGATTTGCTTTTTTCTCAGTTTGTTAATCATCCATTTGCCGAACACCATAGAAACAACGAGCGACAAAATGAATGCGCAGGCAGCGCGGAAGGAGATGTACTGGAATACTTGCGCTCCCGGGAAATTTAGTTTGTCTAACCACTTAAATAAATAGTACAGCATCTGAATCTAGATTTTAAAGTTGGTTATTGGTTTTCCAATTGTTGCACACCTCTTCGCTATCATCGAAATGGTGCTTAACGCCTTGGATGTCTTGATATTTTTCGTGTCCTTTGCCGGCGATGAGAATGACGCCGTGGTCGTTCAGCAACATGCAGGCGGTCTTGATGGCCTCGCGGCGGTTCTCAATCACTAACACGGAGTCTTTTTTGTCATCCGGAACACCGGCTTCCATTTGGCGCAGAATCTCTGCGGGCTCTTCCAAGCGCGGGTTGTCGGAGGTGAGAATCACGCGGCTGCTGTATTGGCAGGCGATGTCGGCCATAACCGGGCGTTTCAGCGCGTCGCGGTTGCCGCCGCAGCCCACCACCGTCAGCACATCTTCCTCTTTGCAGGTGATGTCGCGGATGGTGGAGAGTACGTTCTTGAGAGCGTCGGGCGTGTGCGCGTAGTCGATGATGGCAACTCCGCCCTTGCCGTTGCGAATGACGTGGAAACGCCCTTCGGCCGCACCCAAACTGCTCATTTTAACCAAAACGTTATCTACATCTTCACCCAGCAAGACAGCTGTGCTGAAAATGGCAAGCAGGTTGTAGGCGTTGAAACGGCCCGACAAACGGAAGAAGGCCTCTTTCCCGTTGATTTGCATGTGAAGTCCTTCAAAGCCATTTTCAATAATCTTTCCCTTGAAATCGGCACCACCCTGCAATCCGTAACGCTGCACTTTGGCCTTCGTGTTCTGCACCATTACCATGCCGTTTTTGTCGTCAACATTGGTAAGGGCAAAGGCGTTGGCCGGCAGCACATCGAAAAATGCCTTTTTGGCTTGGATGTAATTGGCGAAAGTCTTGTGGAAATCCAGATGGTCGTGGGTGATGTTGCTGAAAATGCCACCTGCAAATTGCAGTCCCTCAATGCGATGCTGACAAATGGAGTGTGAACTGACCTCCATGAAGCAGTATTCGCAGCCTTCGGCTACCATCTCGCTCAGCAGCTCGTTGAGCGCCAGCGCGTCGGGTGTCGTGTGCGTGGCAGGAATTTCACGTTCCTGTACTTTGTTGACGATGGTTGACAGCAAGCCGGTGCGATGCCCCAACTCGGTGAAAAGTCGGTGCAACAACGTCACGGTCGTGGTTTTGCCGTTGGTGCCGGTAATGCCGACCAGTTTCAGCTTGCTGCTGGGGAAATCGTAAAATGCGGATGCCAGTTGTCCTAAGGCGATGTCGGCGTTGGCGACGCGTATATAGGTGACTTCCGGTGCCAGTTCCGTCGGCAGCGTTTCGCACACGATAATGCCGGCTCCGTCGGTGATGGCCTGCGGAATATAGATGTGCCCGTCGGTCTGCGTGCCGCGTTGGGCCACATAAATCGTCTTGCCCGGCTCGGCGGCGTGCGCCTTTACCTTGCGGGAATCAAAAACAATGGCTCCTACGGCTGCCTCAGCCGCGCCTATGACCTCTAATGAGGCCACACAACGTAATAATTGTGATAACTCTTTCACGTATCGATTAAAGGTTCAAGAAAATGGTTAATGGGGAAGGAACAACAACGTAAAGGTGAACAACAAAAGAAGAGTCCGGATTAACCGGTAGATAGGACTAACATTACCGTTTTATTTTGATTATCAACGGATTGACTTCTGACGGTTCCGCATCCTTTGATGCGGGCTTTGTAGCCGGCCTTACGGAGTTCGCTGACCGCGTCGGAAGCGTTCAGCCCGATCACGTTCGGGATTTTGCCGGTGCCGGTGTGCGGGTCGGCCGCTTGTGGCTTGTCGGGTGTGTCCGTGCGGACAATACAGTAGCGATGTTGCTGGCTGGCTTTCTTTATCTTCAGGGTGTATTTGGCAATCAAGCGGTTGACGGCTGAGGGCTGCACCGGATGTTTGAAATAGACTGTGCTGTCATTCAGCACCATCTTCTGCGGCGGATTCAAAATGCGCTGGGCGACATTGGCGAATACCGTGATCGCGTTGGCGCTGCTCGCCGGATAGGGAGCGTCGTAAAGATAGACGACGCAGGTGTATTGGGGCTTTTTGGCGGGAAAATATCCGCAGAATGAAACCGCATTACGGTTTTTGTTGTAGCCGCCAAGTTGCACATCGTAGATGTCGCGGGTGCCCGTTTTCCCAGAGAAGTCCAGACCCGGTGCCACTCGACGCGCCGCATTACGAGCCGTACCCGGGGCTTCCGCCACGACAGCGTGCAGAATGTCTTGCGCAATCTCTATCGACTTCTTACTCGCAATCTGTTCCGCAATCACCACCGTCGGATATTCCGTGTCCTTGCCTTCAATGTGTGACGATTTCACAAAACGGGGCTGCATCATCTTACCGCCGTTTGCCACAGCATTATAATATACTAAGGTCTGCATCGGCTGCATATTGAATGCCGCACCGAAATAGCGTGAGTACTGCTCCTCGAAAATGCGGGTCTCCGGTCGTAAATTGCCGATGGGCGGTAACTTGCCAATCTGCGCGTTGTAGCCGACCGTGATGTACATGGAGTTTAACTTGTCAACATATTCCGAAAACTTCGGATAGGCATCGCGCATCATGTTGACCACGCCGACGTTGGACGAACGCTGGATGATTTCTTTCACTGAGGCGGGACGGCCTGCAGGAACGCCCTTTTTATCTACTTTGTGGTAAACACGTTTCCCGACTTTGAAGTCGGATTGGAAAATGTTGTATTTACGCGTCGTGTCACCGTTGAATTTTTCAAGATAGGCAAGTAACGATGCCAGTTTGAAGGTAGAGCCCGGCTCCGAAACGTCGGCTACCATCGCATAGTTACGCGTCTCCACATACGTCGTGTCACCGTTGTTGATTTTACATTCGAAATTGGAAATTCCCTTGATGTCGCCCGTCGCCGTCTCCATTACGATGGCGCAACCCCACTTCGGTTTCGCCACGTAACACTGCTCCAACAACGCCTGATGAACATATTTCTGAATCTCGACATTCAGCGTGGTGTGGATGTCGCCACCCTCTACCGGCGGGTTCTCGTTCGACAACGGAATGGAGATGCCGTTCATGTACAGGCGACGGTTGACGCCCGCCTCGCCCGTAAGAATCGGGTTGAACATGGCACAGCCGTCGATGCCGTTCTTCAACTTCGGATCACCCAAAATTCGGCTCGCCATGTCGCCATACGGACGGAGACGCACCGTCAGCTTGTCGCCGCCTTTGTCCAAAATGTTCGGAAAACGTATCTTTTCGCGCCCCGCCAAGCCATAACGACCAAGGTCTTTGCTCTTGATCGTGCGACTGAAAACCGGCATGCTGCGGATGGCGTCGATGTCTTTATCGACAATCATCTGCTTGTAAACCACCACTTCATGCTCTTTGAAAAGCTGAACGCGCTTGTGGTTCTTCAAGGCTTTGCCTAACTGGTCTCGGTAATATTCGTAAGTGTATTTCGGGTAGCGTTCGCCGAATTGTTTGAAGAACATGCGGGCCAAATCGTTAACCAACGTGTCAAGATAGGGCGAGCCTTCGGGGAAGAATTCGTGTTTCGTGTTGAAGTTGCGACCATCAACGCCAATCGGATAGACGCGCACGCTGGTGACCAACGGCCGACCGTGGTCGTCGTAGATGGTGCCGCGCGTGGGGTTGACGTACTCCTCAATGACGCAGTTCTCGCGCAGCGAATCTGACAAAGTGTCAAATTGGTCCTGCGTATAATATTTGTATATCTCTCGGTCTCCGTTGTATTTGCCCTTTTGGACGAAAGCCAGTTTGATGACGAATGCCAAACAGGCAATCAGCATCGCAACGCTGAGCACGGCGACCAAGTTGATTCTCTGATTGACATTCTTTATGAACATGGTTATTTCTTTCTTGGGATTACGTAATAATCGTATTCGCGTACATCTTCGAAACCTTCGGCTCTCGCTTCCGCGCGTTCGGCAGGTTCTTCCGTCAACACAACATCATTTACATCTTTGAGTTTCAGCATCAGTTTGCGGTGAGTGTCCTCCAGCTCTTCAATGCGGTTTTGCTTTGCTTCAATACTGCGCTCATTATAAATGAATATAATGGCAATGACCGTCAGTACCACCACCCAGCCGAGCCATTTGCGCCACGATTTGAGCAGGTGCTTGCCCATGGCGAAGTCGCGAAGAAACATTTTCCACTTCGTCTTCGGCTGCTGCTTTTTTTTCGTTTTGGGCCGCTGTTCTTGGCTTTGGTACATGTCTTTTTTTATTTATTCTCTTTTTTTTCGGCAATGCGCAACTTGGCACTGCGAGCTCTGGAGTTTTCTTCAATTTCTTGTTCGTCAGGCACTTGCGGCTTGCGCGTTACCAGATTGAACGGTGAAAGGGGATTGCCGAAGAAGTCCTTCTCAACATTCCCTTCGAAATTACCGGCTTTCATGTAGTTCTTGACCAATCTGTCTTCGAGTGAGTGATAGGAGATGACGACAAGACGGCCACCCGGCTTGAGCGCGTCTGCCGTTTGCGACAGGAAATCCTGCAGCACGCCCATCTCATTGTTTACCTCAATGCGAAGGGCTTGGAATATCTGCGACAATACCTTGTTCTCTTTGCCGCGTGGTAGTAGGGGAGAAACGAGTTCGACGAGTTCGGTGGTAGTCTGTATTTTTTTTTCTCTGTGTTTGTCAATGTGTTGCGCCAACTGACGACCTTCCGACAATTCTCCATACTGGTAGAAGATGTCTGCCAAACGCGATACGGGGTATTCGTTTACCACTTGGTATGCGGTCACCCCTTTCGCACTGTTCATGCGCATGTCTAACGTGCCCTCCAACCGATGCGAAAATCCACGGTCCGCCGTGTCGAATTGGTAGGAAGATACACCAAGGTCTGCAAGAATGCCGTCCACGGGATAGGCTTGGTAGTACTGGAGGAATTTCTTGAGATAGCAGAAGTTGAACGGAACAAACTGAAAACGGCCGTCCTCCGGAATGTTGCGCTGACTGTCGGGGTCTTGGTCAAAGGCAATCAGCCGACCATCGGGATTGAGTTTTTCGAGTATCCTTCGGGAGTGCCCCCCGCCACCGAAGGTGACATCTACGTAGGTGCCCGACGGGTTGACAATCAAGCCGTCAACCGACGGGTGAAGAAGTACGGGATTATGATACATCGCCATCCTCCTTTCGGTTCTTGTTGAACTTGCCCGAGTGCATTGCAGCATTCAACTCCGCGTATTCTTCCGGTGTAATGGCATCGCATTCGGCATTGAAAGCCTCCACGTTCCAGATTTCTATCTGGCCGTTATCTAATACCAATACTGCCTCCCGGTCTATTCCATATTTTTCCAGAAGGTTCTTGGGAAGTACGATACGACTCTGCGTGTCACACTCCAAATAGGCACTCTGCCTGAGAAGGATGTTTCTGTATCTTTTTACTTCAATGAGGTTTCTATCCAATGAGTCCAAAAATTTCACCTGGGCTTCGTATGCACTCTGCGTCCACAACATGATGTGGTTGCCAAAACCTACCGTGGCCCAGAAGCATTGACGGTCATCTTCCGCCAACTCCTTGAGCAAAGCCGCGGGAAATTTCAATCTCCCGTGCTTCTCTAAAGATACCTCGAACCAACGATATTTTATACCGCCCATAGTTTTTTGAATTTTGCGACAAAAATACTACTTTTAATTTTAATTTTCCACATTTCAGAAATATTTTTGTAAAAATCACAAAATTTGTATGTAACTATTTGATTGTCAGTGTGGAACGTAATGGAATATTTTTATTCTGACTTCTACTTATAAACACTAAATTCTTGATAATTCTACTGTTACGTTAGAAAATTGCACTATTTTATAAATACTTAAAAATTAAGTTTTTAGGTATGTTTAGGTATGAAAGTGGAATTTTATTGGAACTTTTTGGAAAAAAATGGAACAATTTGGTAGAAAATGGCGCAAGAAGCGCGTTTGAGATGAGAGATGAGAGATGAGGGATGAGAACCTTCGTCCTTACTACTTCCTACTTACTGCCTCCTACTTCCTGCTTACTGCATAAAAAAAGCGGCCGAATTGCTTCGGCCGCCTTCTTGATTTTCAACTTTCAATTTAAAAATCTCTCATCTCTTCTAACCTCATAATCTCAAAATGAAAGGGGATTTTTAGTCTCTGATGATCGTCAGACTTCCGTGGTAATCCACGCCGCGCGTGTAACCCTCGTAGTGGAAGGTGAAGTAGTAAACGCCGTCGGAGAGGCTTTCGGCATTGAATCCCTGTTCAGCATTGTAGAGGATGTCGTCCTTGATGTATGCCTGATAGTTCTCCTTCGAATAAACCTTCTTTCCCCAACGGTTGTAGATGTCCAGACGGTTGGGCAGAATCGGGTTCATGTTCTTGATGGCGAACACGTCGTTCACGCCGTCGCCGTTGGGCGTCATGATGTTCGGGAAGATGAGGTCGGCCTCGATATATACGGTGTGGTTGACGGTGCTGGCGCATCCCTGGTCGGTCTGGACGGAAAGCGTCACCACGAACTCGCCCCAGCTGTCGTAAGTGTGCGCGCCGTTGGTCTCGTGCGTCTCTTCGCCGCCGTCACCATAGTTCCAAGTCCAGGTCACAACGTCATTGACGTTGAAGACGGTCGTGTCGGTGATGTTGATGAAGAAGATTTCGCCGCCTTCGCCCAGGTTGGTTCTTTCCGGATTGGAGAGGAAGTCGGAGATGGGCTGCGGGAAGACGGTGAGGTAGTCGGTCATCAGCAGGGTGTCGCCGCAGCCGTCGGGCGTGTGGACGATCAGCTGCACGCTGTAAATGCCGGCGTCGGTGATGGTGAACTCGGGCGACGGGTTGTTGGAGGTGAGCACCACCTCGTCGTTGGCGTCAATCACAGACCACTGGTAGTCGAGTGTGATTTCGGGGTGCGGGCCATCGGTGTAAGTGGTCTGGTCGGTCATTGTGGTCACCAGCGGCGAGCAGTTCTCCAACAGGCTGGCGTTGAAGTTGGCGACGGGCTGCGGGTTGAGCACGATGTTGGCGGTGTCGCTGTAGGTGCAGGCCAGCGAGTGGTCGTTGTTGAAACAGCTGATGGTCAGCGCGTATTCGCCATTGACATCGGAAGTGAGCGTGCTGCCGGTTTCGCCGTTCGACCAGTTGTAGCCGATGAGGCCGGGAACGCCCTGATAGTTGAAATCGGGATCCAAAGTGGCGGTTTCGCCGATACAGATGTTCTGGTCGGTGAGGGTGAATTCGGGCTGCTGCACGACCTTCATCTGCATGATGTGGTCGTACTGGCAACCAAATTCGTCAACGATGGTGAAGGTGTAGTCGTAGTCGCCCGGCTGGTCGGTGACGATGGCCGCGGTGGAGTCGGAGGTCGGAACGATGTTGCCGCCCGCCCAGTTGATACCGGTGATGTCAACGTCGTAAGTCCAATCCTGCGGCATCAAACTCGGGTCCAAAGCAAGTTCCCATGAGAAAATGTAGCCGTTATCTGATCCCCAGGTATCGCAGACTTGAATCTGCCATAATCCATTGAGCGAACAGCCAATCAGGTTGCTGAAAGATTGTTGAGGTCTGTAATAGTTGGTGCGATTCGCCACATTGGAAGAGTCGATGGAGTTGGAGAAATTGCCGCCCGCCAAGTGGTTGTAGCAATAACCGCTGGCGATTTGTGCGTAAGAGGAATTTTCGCTCCAGCAGTAGTTCCAACCCGTGCCGGGAGGATTTGCACTTTCGCTGCATGTAGGTGTCCCGTCATACGTGTGGTGACTATTGTAGCCCATAGGTTCCCCAAAGTAAGAGCCTTGGTTGCTTGAACAGTGGTCCGGCAAAAGTAAAACCTGATAGCTGTTGGGACAAATCAAGGAAATGTTGATGTCACCGATGAACTCATGCTCAATATTCAAGCGCACTGCTAAAATATCAGCGGCAGAAGTAATAGTCGCACCTGGGGGGAAAGCCGTAAAATTGACTGCTGAACTGTAACATTGTATCGGACAGCTCGGTCCGTCGGGGATGAACACTACTGAGTCAACCGACAAACTTGATTCCTGTGTACTACCTACATTGGTAACCAAGATGTTAGCATTTGTGTCGGAAAGACTGACCAACAACGGGACTTCCGTGCCCTGACAGACATCTTCCAGCAAGCGGGCGCTGACGAACGGGTCCTGAGAACCACGAATACGGATGGCCACAGGCGTTTGCCCGTAACAGACATTGCCGTTGTGCGAGTCGCGTACACTCATCGTCAAATCGTAACCCTGTCCGGGATTGAAAAGATAGTCTAACGTGTTCATACCGTTCCCACTATTGCCATGACTCCAATCGAAGTAGGTGGTGGTCATGTCCTGATGATAACTATAGTCGTTATCAGGATAAGATACCGTTGTAACCAGATGAATGGTATCGCCAGGACAGAAATCAATGTAGTAATACCCGTCGTTCAGTTCTGCGTCGAAGTGCGGCACAGGATAGGAGTTCGCAAAATCAATGTTGGCATGCAATCGCTGGCACGGCTCCTGACAAGAGACAAGCAAGGCAAAACCCGAACGCGTCTCAGAGCTTGCTGAAGACACAAAGTGAAGTGTCAGTGCTCCCGTCGGATTCTGAATCGTGGCCGAGGTCTCTTGGTCGCCTACCTGAATGACATTGCTCTCATTAACCCAGAAAGTGGCTAACGAACCAATTAACAACGGAATAGAGTCGTTGTTGGGATCTGTCCCGTTGTAAATATACAACGTATCGGTATTGGCCACGTCAAATTCCATAAAACGGATGGTGACGGCCCCACTCGTCGGATGAATGGTCATCCAGTCGTCACGACCAGTCCCATAATTCCCGTTCTCCCCACCATTATCGTAAATGTACGCATCACAGGTTGTGATGTCGGACGGACTTATTCCCATTGTGTACTGCGTTTGTGCAAATGAAACTGCACACAATAATATCAAACTGAAAAGTGCTGTGATCTTTTTCATCTCAATCCTTAATTTAATAGGTTAAACAATTAAAAACCAGCTTTTTTCAGCGCTTCATTCTTCTGCTGGACAAAAATATCCGTGGGAAGAATAATGACGTAAAAACCAGTGTTGTCAATTGGATATATCACATATTTGTGTTCATCCGTCTGGACTCTGTAATGGTATTTGTTGAATTTTTTAGAAGACAGCATCTCCGGAATATTACAGGTTCTGCCTTCGTTTACATGATTACAGATGTTATCCATCATGATGTAGTTCGCGGGAAGTTCGCTGGAAACATAGCCCACATGCAATAAATCGTAGTTCATACTCCACAATTTTGATGGCGCGTCCTTTTGATAAATTTCAATTTCTTCCGTTGTCATTACATCATACAACATCGGATCAAACTTGACAGGCTGATTGCTGTTCTGCGCAAAACCGCTCGTTAGTAAGCAGATAGCCGCAAAAATTAAGATCGTTTTCTTCATAATGTATAGTGTTTAATTATTCTTCGTGAGTTATTGTTGACGCAGTTTTTTCAAAAACGCTGCAAATTTACACTATTTTTTGAAAATATTTTTCGGGAGCGAATTTTCCCCCTACAAATGTCGTTTAATAATCTGATCGTTTTTTTTGAGGGGCGGCCTGCGAAGTCAGTTAGCAGCGAACGATTAACAGTCGCCCCGTTAACAAATTACTATACAAACCAACTACTTCCTACTTACTGCCTCCTACTTCCTGCTTACTGCATAAAAAAAGCGGCCGAATTGCTTCGGCCGCCTTCTTGATTTTCAACTTTCAATTTAAAAATCTCTCATCTCTTCTAACCTCATAATCTCAAAATGAAAGGGGATTTTTAGTCTCTGATGATCGTCAGACTTCCGTGGTAATCCACGCCGCGCGTGTAACCCTCGTAGTGGAAGGTGAAGTAGTAAACGCCGTCGGAGAGGCTTTCGGCATTGAATCCCTGTTCAGCATTGTAGAGGATGTCGTCCTTGATGTATGCCTGATAGTTCTCCTTCGAATAAACCTTCTTTCCCCAACGGTTGTAGATGTCCAGACGGTTGGGCAGAATCGGGTTCATGTTCTTGATGGCGAACACGTCGTTCACGCCGTCGCCGTTGGGCGTCATGATGTTCGGGAAGATGAGGTCGGCCTCGATATATACGGTGTGGTTGACGGTGCTGGCGCATCCCTGGTCGGTCTGGACGGAAAGCGTCACCACGAACTCGCCCCAGCTGTCGTAAGTGTGCGCGCCGTTGGTCTCGTGCGTCTCTTCGCCGCCGTCACCATAGTTCCAAGTCCAGGTCACAACGTCATTGACGTTGAAGACGGTCGTGTCGGTGATGTTGATGAAGAAGATTTCGCCGCCTTCGCCCAGGTTGGTTCTTTCCGGATTGGAGAGGAAGTCGGAGATGGGCTGCGGGAAGACGGTGAGGTAGTCGGTCATCAGCAGGGTGTCGCCGCAGCCGTCGGGCGTGTGGACGATCAGCTGCACGCTGTAAATGCCGGCGTCGGTGATGGTGAACTCGGGCGACGGGTTGTTGGAGGTGAGCACCACCTCGTCGTTGGCGTCAATCACAGACCACTGGTAGTCGAGTGTGATTTCGGGGTGCGGGCCATCGGTGTAAGTGGTCTGGTCGGTCATTGTGGTCACCAGCGGCGAGCAGTTCTCCAACAGGCTGGCGTTGAAGTTGGCGACGGGCTGCGGGTTGAGCACGATGTTGGCGGTGTCGCTGTAGGTGCAGGCCAGCGAGTGGTCGTTGTTGAAACAGCTGATGGTCAGCGCGTATTCGCCATTGACATCGGAAGTGAGCGTGCTGCCGGTTTCGCCGTTCGACCAGTTGTAGCCGATGAGGCCGGGAACGCCCTGATAGTTGAAATCGGGATCCAAAGTGGCGGTTTCGCCGATACAGATGTTCTGGTCGGTGAGGGTGAATTCGGGCTGCTGCACGACCTTCATCTGCATGATGTGGTCGTACTGGCAACCAAATTCGTCAACGATGGTGAAGGTGTAGTCGTAGTCGCCCGGCTGGTCGGTGACGATGGCCGCGGTGGAGTCGGAGGTCGGAACGATGTTGCCGCCCGCCCAGTTGATACCGGTGATGTCAACGTCGTAAGTCCAATCCTGCGGCATCAAACTCGGGTCCAAAGCAAGTTCCCATGAGAAAATGTAGCCGTTATCTGATCCCCAGGTATCGCAGACTTGAATCTGCCATAATCCATTGAGCGAACAGCCAATCAGGTTGCTGAAAGATTGTTGAGGTCTGTAATAGTTGGTGCGATTCGCCACATTGGAAGAGTCGATGGAGTTGGAGAAATTGCCGCCCGCCAAGTGGTTGTAGCAATAACCGCTGGCGATTTGTGCGTAAGAGGAATTTTCGCTCCAGCAGTAGTTCCAACCCGTGCCGGGAGGATTTGCACTTTCGCTGCATGTAGGTGTCCCGTCATACGTGTGGTGACTATTGTAGCCCATAGGTTCCCCAAAGTAAGAGCCTTGGTTGCTTGAACAGTGGTCCGGCAAAAGTAAAACCTGATAGCTGTTGGGACAAATCAAGGAAATGTTGATGTCACCGATGAACTCATGCTCAATATTCAAGCGCACTGCTAAAATATCAGCGGCAGAAGTAATAGTCGCACCTGGGGGGAAAGCCGTAAAATTGACTGCTGAACTGTAACATTGTA
>JAKSMF010000039.1 GCA_024400775.1 Bacteroidales bacterium
ATTTCACCCGTCATCGCCACCTTGGCGCGCACCTTACGGCCGGTGAAGCAGGAAACCATCGCGGAAAGGATGGTGATGCCCGCCGATGGACCGTCCTTCGGAGTAGCGCCTTCCGGAACGTGAACGTGGATGTTTTTCTCTTGGAAATTTTTTGTATCAATCTGAAAATCAGCAGCGTGCGACTTAATGTATTCGTAGGCAATCGTCGCCGACTCCTTCATTACATCACCCAAGTTGCCGGTCATGGTAAGTCCGCCTTTGCCAGGCGAAGTGACACATTCAATGAAGAGGATTTCGCCGCCGACGGAAGTCCAGGCCAAACCGGTAGCGACACCGCAGACATTTTCATCCAACGAATTTTCCTTCTGGAAAATCGGGGCGTGCAGGATTTCCTTGAGATTGTCGGCGGTGATTTTTTTCTCCAAAACGCCATCCTGAACATACTTCGCGGCACGATGGCGAATCACCTTGGCAATGGTTTTTTCCAACGTACGCACACCGGATTCACGGGTATAGTCGCCAATCAGCTTTTCGATGATTTTATCGGAAAACGAAAGCGACGTACGCGTTAATCCATTTTCCTTCAGCTGTTTAGGAATCAAATGTTTTTTGGCGATGTTGATTTTTTCTTCCAAAAAATAGCCAGAAACGTTAATCACCTCCATACGGTCAACAAGCGCGGGCGGAATAGTGCTGAGCGAGTTGGCAGTAGCGATGAAAAGGACTTTGGAAAGATCGTAGCCGATTTCGAGATAGTTGTCGTAGAAAGAGGAGTTTTGTTCCGGGTCGAGAACTTCGAGCAGCGCGGCTGACGGGTCACCTTGTACGTTCATTCCCAACACTTTATCAATTTCATCCAGCACAAAAACCGGATTGGAGGTGCCGGCTTTCTTGATGCTCTGAACAATGCGGCCGGGCATGGCGCCAATGTATGTTTTGCGGTGACCGCGGATTTCGGATTCGTCGCGCAGACCACCCAACGAAACACGTATATACTTGCGTTTCAGAGCATCCGCTATCGAACGGCCCAACGAAGTCTTACCCACGCCGGGAGGACCGACAAGGCAGATGATGGGCGACTTCATATCTTGCTTCAGCTTCAAAACAGCGATGTATTCGATAATGCGTTCTTTCACCTTTTCCAGACCGTAATGGTCGCGGTCAAGCACTTTGCGTGCACGTGCAAGGTCGAAGTCGTCCTCCGAATATTCGTTCCACGGCAAATCAACAAGCAGTTGCAGATAGTCGGTCTGCATGGCGAAATCGGGGGCCAGGTGGTTGGCACGTTTCAGTTTTTCCATCTCACGATTGAAAACATCCTGCACCTCCTTGCTCCATTTTTTGTTTTTCGCAGCTTCCACCAACTTACTATACACCTGATCCACAGGCGATTCGCCCAACTCTTTCTGAATGGTCTTCATCTGCTCATTCAGAATATACTCCTTCTGCTGGCGGTCGATTTCCTGCTTTGATTTATCTTGAATCTGCGCTTTCAGTTCCAGAATCTGAATCTCCTTATTCAAATATTTAAGAACGACGTCGGCACGTTCCAAAAAGTCCTCGATTTCCAGAATACGCTGTTTTTCAGCCACTTTCAGATTAAGATAGGAGGCCAAAAAGTTAACCAGGAAAGAGGGGCTTTCGATATTGTTGATGGCCATCGTCGCCTCACGCGGCAATTGCGGGGAAAGCTGTATCATGTCGGCGGCGGTATCGCGAAGCGAACCAATCAACGCCTTGAAAACCTTGCGATTACGCAAGCCACGGTCGAAATCGTTGGTCATGTATTCAGCAACGGAGCCGACAAGGTAGGGCTCGGTTTCCAACAAGTCAAACAACGCAAAACGCTTGACGCCCTGCACAATGATCGTGATGTTTCCATCAGGCAGGTTAATCATGCGCAAAATGTGCGCCATCGTTCCAACATGATATAAATCAGCAAATCCCGGTTCTTCCACCTCATTGTCAAGCTGGGTGACAATGCCAATAGGACTGTCGTTATGAGAGTGTTCCTGCACCAGTTTGATGGACTTGGAGCGCCCAACGGTGATGGGGATCACCATGCCCGGAAACAGCACAGTATTGCGCATTGGCAAAATAGGAAGACGCTCTGGCACAGTCTCTTTACGAATGCGTTCTTCATCTTCTGCACTGAAAAGAGGTATAAAGTTCGAATCGGGACCCAAGATATCGGGCAGTAAAAAGTCTTTTGGCTTATGCATAATTATTTTTCGCTATAGGAAGTATTTTCGTAAACTTTTTTAAGGATATTTTGTTCAACGTCGTCGAAATTTTTGTGCCGGCGCGCCATCACGAGACGGGCGGTTTCGAAGGCCTTGTCAAGTTCGTAGGTGTCGTAAATGCGACCGGGGGCGCCAAACGAAAATGAAGGTACGAATTTCGGATGGAAGCCCGTGCCGAACAGACAGGAGCAGACGCCGACGACCGTGCCGGTGTTGAACATGGAGTTGATGCCGCATTTGGAATGGTCACCCATGATTAAGCCGCAGAACTGCAGGCCCGTATTTTCCATCTTCTGCGTGGCGTAATTCCACAGACGGACGTTGGAATAGTTGTTTTTGAGGTTCGAACAATTCGTGTCGGCGCCGAGGTTGCACCACTCCCCGATAACCGCGTTGCCGATGAAACCGTCGTGCGCTTTGTTGGAGAATCCGAAAACGACAACGTTGGCAAGCTCGCCGCCCATTTTGCTGTATGGACCGATGGTGGTGGCGCCGTAGATTTTGGCGTCCATCTTGGTGACGGCGTGTTCGCACAAGGCAACCGGACCGCGCAGGCGACAGCCCTCCATCACTTCGGCACCGCGTCCGATGTAGATGCAGCCCTCGCGCGTGTTGAGGGTGGCGCACTCCACAACCGCCCCCTCCTCTATGAAGATGCGGCTGCGGTCGCCGATAACCACATTCGTATTGCTAATCGGTTGTGATTCACGACCTTGCGTAAGCAGAGCGAAATCACGCTCGATTTCCTTTTCATTTAACATGAAAATGTGGTACGGTCGCTGAACCATATCATACGCGCCATGGAACGGAATTTGGCGCATGGGCAGCGCCGTCGTGCGGTTTTTGAGATAACTATCGAAGAAATTCCGCAAATCGTTGGCATTTTCTGTGCGAAACGCAAGCAGTATGTTTTCATCGCAAAGCGCCTCCCCTACCTGCAGTTTCCCGATGGCCGCAAGCAACTCATCGTTGGGCAGCAGCGCGCCACACACCAGCAAATTGTCGTTCCCCGCCTGAAGCGGAAACTTTTCCTGAAGGTAGTATTTGGTCAGCGTTGACGTCGGCTGTCCGAAATACTTTTCCCATTTTTCGCGAATTGTGAGGATGCCGACGCGGACATCTGCGGTGGGGCGGGTGAAGGTAAGCGGCAACAGGTGCGTACGACACCAGCCGTCAAACAGGATTATGTTCATAACCAGCTGATTTTTAGACAAAAAAAAGCGGCTTTTTGTATTAAAAAGCCGCTGCAAAGATATGATAATTTTTTGGATTATTCAGCCTTCTTTGAGGGATGCTTTGCATATTTGTTGCGGAACTTATCAACACGACCAGCGGTGTCAACGAGTTTCATCTTACCCGTGAAGAACGGGTGTGATGTGTTGGAGATTTCCAACTTAATCAACGGATATTCCTTACCGTCTTCCCAAACAATCGTGTCTTTCGTGTTAACGGTTGATTTCGTCATAAACGCAGTTTCGTTCGACATATCTTTGAAAATCACCGTTCTGTACTCTTTAGGATGGATGTCTTTTTTCATTATTTTTATGCTTTAATACTCTCTATAATTTCGGGGTGCAAAAATACAATTATTTTTGATATTGACAACGCGCTGTTGACTTTTTTTTGCAATTTTTTTTGCGGCTGTCTGAGGATGTCGTTTTTTCATGATTTGGGCGGTCGGGCGGGTGCTCCGCTTTACCTCGCTGCGCCCCCTACCGCAGTTCAACTCTCAACGCTCTGCGCTACATCGCCAGCTCATAGCTTTTCCACAAATTTCGGGCAATGGCTTCGTCGGAAAATTTCTGCGCAAAGTCCGTACCGGCGGCAATCATCGTGCGCTGCAACGCACTGTCGCTCAGCACCTCCACCATCTGCTGCCCAAGTTCGTCGGAATTGGTGGGCGACACATAACGACTCTCCGGTCCGCCACTCTCCTCCAAACAGCTACCCGTAGCGGCAATCACCGGGACACCCATCGTCAGCGCCTCCAATACCGGAATGCCAAACCCCTCAAACAGAGATGGATAGACAAACAGCGAGGCGCAGCGATACAGCGCTGGAAATTCAGCAAACGGCACCCCGTTCAACAATGTCACGCGGTTTTCCAAATGATGTTCCGCAATATATTCGCGCAATTTCGGTGTGTAGTCGGTTTCGTTACCCACCACCACCAACGGGAAATCCAGATTCTGCTCCGCCAGTGCGCGCATAATCAAAATATGGTTCTTGCGCTCCTCCAACGCTCCAATGCTCAAAACGAACTGCGCGGGAAGATGATATTTCTGCCGGACGGCTTCCGCCTGCGCATCACTCACCGGTTGACGGAAAATCGGACTACACCCTTGATAGACGACGTCGATTTTCGCTTCATCAACTCCTCCCAACTCCATCAAATCGCGCTTGGTCTGCTCACTGATGGCAATCACACGATTGGCTATCTCACAACTACGCAAATACTTACGTTTGTACATCGCGCGATCCAACGCTGGATACAGCTGCGGGAACTTCATGAAAATCAAGTCGTGCATCGTCACCACCGTGGCTATTTTCTTCTTCTCAATACCCACCGGCAACTCATGACTCAAACCATGATACAGCTCAATCTGACGACCGGCGGCTTCTTGCGCAATTCCAAACGTGCGCCACGCCGACGGCAGCTGACGGGAAATCAAACCCGTCGGCAACACCACTTCACAGTTGTCCGGAACCGGAAAAGGAATGTCGGAATTTATTTTCGGAGTAAACAAAAAATATTGGTTATCAATAAATTGCGACGACAGAATACGCACCGTATCGCGACTGTAGTTTCCTAAGCCGCGGGCATTGTTGAAAGCGCGTTTGGCATCGAATCCGATCTTCATTCCAAAATTTTCGGCAAAAATACGGGAAAAGCACGAAATAAAGGTCATTTCCGCAAAAAATCGTAATTTTGCCAAAAATTCTATGCGATGAAAAAGTTAACGATGGACGAACTCAACCGCGTGAGCACCGCGGAATTTAAGGCACAGGAAAAAACACCGATCATTGTGGTTTTGGACAACGTACGCAGCATGTATAACGTCGGCTCGGTATTTCGCACCTGCGACGGTTTCGCGATGGAAGCACTCTATCTGTGCGGCATCACCGCCTGCCCTCCCCACAAGGAAATCGCCAAAACCGCTCTCGGCGCCACCGAATCCGTCAACTGGAAACACTTCGACAGCACCGTGGAAGCCGTCGGCGAACTGAAAGCACAAGGATACCGCGTCTTTGCCGTCGAACAAGTTGACACCTCCATCGCATTGCAGGATTTCGATTTCACCGCTGGCGAAAAAATAGCCATCATTTTGGGCAACGAAGTCTTTGGCGTCGATGACGAAGTGCTGCCGCTATGCGACGGCGCCATCGAGATTCCGCAAGCCGGCACCAAACACTCGTTCAACGTCTCCGTCGCCGGCGCCATCGTGATGTGGGAACTATTTCGGAAAATTGAAAATTAAAGAGAGCTGAAAGCTGAAAGGGGAAAACTTTTTTAATTGGGAATTAGGTTATGAGGTTATGAGGTTATGAGGTTATGAGAGATGAGAGATGAGAGATTAGAGATTAGAGATGAGAGATGAGGTGAAGAGGCAATATTTTCTAAGCGTAGGGAACTTTAGACTTTTTGTACTTCGACCTTCTGACCTTCGTCCTTACTACTTACTACTTATTACTTACTGCTTACTGCCTTAATTCACAACCGCTTTCTGCCGTTAGATGCAGTACCCCGCGTCCCTACAATTCTGACACAACTCTACTGCATCACCTTGTAAACCGCCACGTTATTGTCGTTTATTACGATAACTTCGGTGGGATAGTCGGTAAAAGCACGTAGGACCAATACATTTCCGAATGAAGCAGTCAAACGGAAACCGCCAGCTAACGTAACCTCTTGTTTTTCATCACGATGAAGTCCGTAAACCACGTATGGAGACGGCTTCGGAAGCAAAAACACCTTTTCCGGACAAAAATAGATTTCAAATGTCGCACCTTCGCACTTGGCTGGACCTGGACCATAAAGCCGCAAAAAATAACGGTTCCAGAAATGCTCGTCCGTTTCATTAGGCCAACGATAAGGATTCGTCTCTTGCTGCTTCCAGTGCGTCACCGCCTCCGTATATTCATCACGTTCCACATCCAAATAGGTAAAATTAGTACGGAAATAGGGTTGGGCATCATCGCTCCGATGAAGGAGGCGTAAATATGTGGCTGCCAATGATTCCGCCCCCAAATCATAATTCAATGCAACATCAATTTTATTTTTTGCAACAGAAATACCATTGAGCGTTACAGAATCACCGGGTAGGGCGCGCAGGTCGGCCAGACGAAGTGTGTCGAATGAAAGCGTGTATGAGGCATCACTTTGCGCCACAACGCAAACCGACAGCATCAGGAAATAAAATGAGAGCAGGAGTTTTTTCATTTGGGGATATTTTGGGGGCAAAAATAAAGAATTTCATCAACATTTCGCATTTTCTTGTATTTTTGCATAAAACAAGTGCGCCGCCCTATGGCAATTCTGAGAATCAGACAAAAAAGAGGGAAGTTCTCCATCAATATTCCACATAAAATATTGATTAACAATATTTTTGTTGGGGTGATGAACACAAAGGAGATTGCCATCGAGATGCCGGAAGGAGCCTTCCGCCTCACCATTCAAAGCATGGTGCCGCTATTGTCGGCCAGCACCATCGTGAACGTGCAAAAAGGCGTCACCACCCTCGTGGAATTTCACGACCGCGAAAAGTGGTGGGACTGGCTTTTCGTTATCGACATCTTTCTGTGGTGCGCCGACTTCTTCTTTCATCTTCCCGCACCCTGGGACCTGATTTACGACATTTTCACCAACGGATATTTCGTGCTTTGGCTCGTTTACGAATGGATTATCCGAAAAAAATATTTCCGCCTCGAAGTGAAAAGTTTGTAATTAAAGTTTCGCAAGTCAACGGAACAATCATAACAGACTTAGAACTTGAGACTTATGACAGAGAAACGAGAACAACGAGAACTGACGAAAGAGTGAGTGCAAAGCCAAAATTGTTTGAGCTTTGCCGAGCGAAGAGGAAGAAAAGAAGCGTAGCTTCTTAACAATGAGAATGGATTTGCCATTTATTTCCAATCCCGACCTGAAAAGTCGTAAATCAAAAGTCGCAAGGCTCCATTCTGGCAAGAAAAAAGGCCTGCGAAAATCAAATTTGTATGTTATCTTTATGAAATTCGTCTCATCTGCGAGCGCCAGCGAGCAAAGACATCCGCGTCATCCGCGAGCGTCAGCGAGCAAAATCAGCCACATCATCTGCGAGCGCCAGCGAGCAAAATCAGCGCATCATTGGCGAGCGTCAGCGAGCCCTTCGCGTTAATTCGCGTTAATTCACGGTTAAAACAAAAAATCGTATCTTTGCGACACAATAAAACGCATACATCATGAAGCGCATTCTATTTTCCATCCTCTTGATTATCACCATATTTACAGCACATTCGCAATCAATTGAACCGACATGGGAATCGCTGAACGCACGACCCTATCCGCAGTGGTTTTCGGATGCCAAGCTGGGGATTTTCATTCATTGGGGGCTTTATTCCGTACCCGCGTATGCCGGTTTAGAGGGGTATGGAGAATGGTATCTCAAAGGACTGATGGTGGGCGACACCGTGCGACAGAACTTTCAAAACCGCGTGTTCGGTAACGGGCAAGAGGATTTCCAGTACGAAGATTTTACACGATTCTTTAAAGGCGAACTGTTCCGCCCGGCAGAATGGGCGCGCCTTTTTCAACGCAGCGGCGCGAAATATGTGGTACTCGTCAGCAAACATCACGACGGATATTGCCTGTGGGACAACAACTTGCGTCCCGGTTGGAACAGCGTGGCCAGTGGTCCGCACCGCGACATCGTGGGCGAGTTGACGGAAGCCGTCCGTGCGGAAGGAATGAAGATGGGGCTCTACTACTCGCTTTTGGAGTGGAATAACCCAATGCACCGTTGGACCGTTGACCCCAACGAAAATGTGGGGCGATATGTGGATGAGCACATGGTGCCGCAGTTCAAGGAGTTGGTGACGAAGTACCGCCCGTCGCTGATTTTTGCTGATGGCGACTGGGACAACAGCGCGGAACAACTGCATTCGGCAGAGCTTATTTCTTGGTATTACAACACGGTGGGCGACGAAGCCGTGGTGAACGATCGCTGGGGCAATGGCAACCAGCACGGTTTTCGCACGCCCGAATACAGCGCCGGCATCACACTCATCGACCGCCCGTGGGCCGAATGCCGAGGACTGGGACGCTCGTTCGGCCTCAACCGCAACGAACCCATCGAGAACTACCTCACCTCCGATGAACTCATCCGCCATTTCGCAACATTGGTGGCGGCGGGTGGCGGCATGACGCTGAACGTGGGGCCAGCGGCTGACGGACAGATTCCGCTGTTACAGCAAGAACGCCTTTTGGATTTAGGCAAATGGCTGGAAATCAACGGGGAAGCCATCTACGAAACACGCCCTTACAGTCATTTTTATGAAATGAAAGAGGTCGAAGTGAAACGTACCGAGGCCGACATCGACTTCGATTGGAAGCGCAACTCCCCTGCCCCGGAAATCGCCTGCGACCATTTCACTGCCGAATGGAGCGGCTCCATTCACAGCGCCGCAAGCGAAAAATACATCTTTGAAATCGAAAGCGACGACGAAGTCACCGTCATCATTGCCGGCGACACCATTATCCAATACGATGGGAAAACGAAGGAGAAAAGCCAAGCCGCTTTCAAACTGAAAAAGGGACAAGAGTATCCTATCCGTGTGATTTTCAAGGAGGAAAATTTGGAAGCAGTGGCACATTTATTCTGGCAATCAGCGACGCAGCCGCGCGAAGTGGTGCCGGCAACGGCCTTCCGTGACAACCTGCAAGCGCGTTACTCAAGCCTGCGCCCGACGGTATGCTACACCACTCGCGGGAACAAACTCTACGCCATCGCACTCGACTTCCCGGAAGAGCGACTCGTGCTGCATCTCGACCAGAAAATCGAAAAACCCGTGGTGACGTTGCTCGGTTGCGACAAAGTTTTGCCCTGCCACTACGTCGGCAATGACCTCATCATCGACACCACACCACTGAAATACAGCGACATCCACAGCACCGCCGCCTGGACTTTTAGAGTGAGTGCCGAATAGCGCATGCGTGGTGGCAAATATCCGCTGTGATCCGCTTGATTTTTCCGAAGCTGCAAGGTTGCTACCCTCTGACACAATTCTGCCACCCTATTTTCCCGTGGTGTCCATAATGACCGTGACGTGACGTTGTTGGATTTTTTTGACGACGACAGGCGCTGGAGAAGGAGAAGGAGCAGAAGCAGCGGAAGGAACCACCATATTTCCCGGAACATCGTTGGCCGCGACATTGGTATGGGTGCCGCACACCCGAGGCGGATCGCCAGTGCTGGAAGAATGGGCTTCATTGGCAACGCAGCCCGCAGTATCCGCAATTCCTTGTGTAGCAGACAATGTATCAGCACTTTGCGCTATTTCCACCGACTGTGGGGAGGATGGCGAAGTGGAGGTGGGTTTCAAAGAAGACACCATCAACGGGACGGCCACACAGGCGACAACCGCACACGTAGTGCCGACCACAACCGACGTGGAATGGGACGCCGCCCGCAGCGCCAACGATGGCTTTGGACACGCCGCCAATACGTTGGAACTCAATTCAATGTGAGTTTGCGGCGGCAATACGAAATCTTTGAGTGCCGCCTTACAGATACGATCGGCGGCATGCGCTTTCGAAACAAATAACAAGAAAACAAGCATGGGGATTTTATTTTTATGTTTGGCTTGCGTAATAAGGATTTCCTGCAACTTGGCACGCGCCCGCGCCAAATGCGATTTTGAAGTTCCTACAGTGATATTCAACGCCTCTGCAATATCCTTATGTGATTTATTTTCAAATACATAAAGATTAAAAACCGTTCGATGATGCACTGGCAGCTGTGCGATGGCCTGTAGGATTTCTTCCTGCGTCAGCTGCCCGCAACGGATGACTTCAGCAACATTTTCGTCCTCCGACTCGTCTGTATTTTCCTCTAATTCATCCACTTCCACATCCGACACAATCGGCAGTTTTTTCTCAACACGAAGGTACTGCAACGCCTCATTGACCGTGATACGCGTCAGCCATGCCTTGAACCTACCGATGCCTCGATAGCTGTCAGACTTCTCCATCGCTTTCAGGAAAGCATTGTGCGCAATGTCTTCAGCCACCTGACGGTCAAGCACATAGCGATAGCAGACACCTATCATGGACGGGATGTGCTGGTTGTATTTCTGAATCCAAAAGTCCTGCGTATTCATCAGAAGTTGAGAGTTAGTCCGACACCGGTGGAATTGCCTCCGAAGACGACAATCACTCTATGGTGAGTTCCTTCGTATTCACCATTAAAGTTGGTGCATGCGCGTCGCAAGAAATGCCGTCCGGAGGCGCAAAAACGAGCACCGGCGACGAAACAAACGACCGTGCCGACAGCCGACCCCAGAAAAGCGGCAAAGCGACCGCGAGTGGTATGTGTTACAGCAAATTCAGAAGTTGAAGGCTCCTTTTTGAAATGAAAGTAGCGATAGCCAGTCCAAGCGGTAAGACCGACACCTGCGGTTCCGAAGGCGAACAACGTGTAGGCGCCAGCATAATTATTTCTGCCCTTTTGGTAATATTGGTAGTCGTGCGACGACAAAATCGTCTGCAATTCCTCCTTTTTCATTGAGCGGAAATCGCCAGTTTCCTCATCCGCATATCCCAAACGCACACCTTTAGAAAGCAGATGAAGGAACTCCGCATCCTCTTGTTCCATCTTTCGTTCTCTGATGTTTTTACCAACGTTATAAAGGCTGTCACCAGGAGCTACGAACAGCGTGTCATACACTATCTCTTCTTCATAAATCACTATGGTATCGTTAGTTGTATTTGAATTTACTTGTGCACGAACCAGCGAGCCGCATCCCAACAACAGCACCAGCAAAGCCACTTGAAGCAAGTGTTTCTTGCATATTTTTTCAAAAACAGAGATAGAATTCAGCATTTTCGTCTTAATAATGATTAGTGTATGATGCAAAAAAAGCAAAAGGTTGCAGCTGCAAAAGTAAGATTTTTTTCAGAAAAAAGCCACAAGCGCTGAAAGGGGAAACAGCGCCGGTGGCCAAGGATTGGGTTTGGGTTTTTGAAAAAACAGTCATCACTTCTTATGGTGTGGACAAAAGGTATGATGCAAAAAAGTGAAAAGGTTGCAGTAAAAAATGAAAAAAATCAAATTTTTTTAATCAGCAAACAGCTCCAAAATGTTTAACGGACAGCAATAATCCCGATTTATGAAGTGCGAACCGGAGGCGGCAGGGGGCGCAGCAAGCACCCGACCGCGAGGGAAGTTTGCAGTTAGAAGTTAGAGGTTGGGAATTGAATTGCGATGAACATTTTGTCACGAAGCTGCTGCACGTATCTAACTGCAAGCCGACCTCGCTGGGCAGCCCAAAGTAATTTTATCGGCCGCCAATTAAAAGCTAAAAACCGCAACAAATATAGCCGAATTTCAGCATAAAAATTCAGTAAAAAGCATTTTGGAATGATGTCGAAATCGGTGATTTTGTTGTAAATTTGCCGCCTTAATTTTCGCAGATGAACAACAAGGTAAAAAAATATATTTCAACGCTCTTTTTGGCCATTTTTTCACTAATTGTTTTCGGACAAAACGGAGGCATACATGGTTTTATTTACGATGCAACTACCGGAGAACCAGTAGCTTATGCGATGGTACAGCTCAAAGGCACCAACTATGGCGCCACTACGGAAAAAAGCGGTGCCTACATGGTGACCAAGGTTCCCGCGGGCAAATATGTTTTGGAGATTTCGTTCATGGGATTTCAAACCATTGAGGATTCCATCGAGATTACCAACACGATGCTGACGTATAACGCTACGATGAAGCCCGACAATGTTTTGTTGGACGGCATCCAGGTAAGCGCGGAATCGCCGCAAGTGCTGCCGGAAACGCGAACATCTGTTATCTCAGTGACCACCAAGGATATAAAGCAAATGCCATCGATTGGTGGCACGCCTGACTTTGCACAATATTTGCAGGTTCTGCCGGGTGTGGTTTCCACTGGCGACCAGGGAGGGCAGTTGTATGTACGTGGCGGAACGCCGATACAGAACATGTTACTTTTGGACGGCATGCTCATCTACAACCCGTTTCATTCCATCGGTTTGTTTTCTGTTTTCGACAGCGACATCATCGGTTCGGCGGAGGTCTATACGGGTGGTTTCGGCGCTGAATTTGGCGGTCGCGTTTCATCTGTGATGGACATTCGCACCCGAGAAGGAAACCGCAAACGCATTTCCGGCAAAATCGACCTTAAC
The DNA here is from genome assembly GCA_024400775.1 of Bacteroidales bacterium. Lineage (GTDB taxonomy): Bacteria > Bacteroidota > Bacteroidia > Bacteroidales > WCHB1-69 > UBA1756. The sequence goes on from JAKSMF010000039.1 coordinate 12,655, forward strand.
ACATTTGGTGCCAAGATGTTACTCGAAGGCCCGCTGGTGAAGATGAAGGAGGCAAACACATTTTCTTTAGGGTATATTCTTTCCGTGAAAGGCTCATACCTAAATTACTCCTCCAAAGCTTTTTATCCTTATGTAAAAGAGGGGCTTCCTTACGACTACCTTGACTTATACGGGAAATTGTCCCTCACCAGCAAATCGGGCTCAAAAGTCAATCTGTTTGCTTTCCGTTTTGACGACAAGGTGAATTATAGCGACATTGCGACTTACCGTTGGAAGAACTACGGTGTAGGCACCAACTTCTTGATTGTGCCGGGGAGCGCGCCCATGCTTATTGAGGGAACTATCGGATACACAAATTATTACACGGCGTTGGACGACAAAAACAACAAGCCGGCCATGGAGGGACGGACTTCAGACATGGACACCAACACCCGTCAGAGTGCACTTAACGGTTTCGTTGCCAACTTGAAATTCTCGTACTATTTTGGAAAAAGCTTGTTGGCTTTCGGTGCTGAATTTTCCGGAAACACAGTACGTTATGTATTTTTCCCGACGCCAGCGGCTTCATCACACACCGAGAAAATCGACTATACCACCGATGTTGGGCTTTTCGTCAAGTACAAGTACAACTGGAACGACAAAATCATCATCGAGCCCAGTTTCCGATTCCAGTATTACGCCTCATTGGGTAAAAGTTCGCCCGAGCCGCGTTTGTCGTTCAAATACAACATCACACCCAAAATCCGTTTGAAGATGGCGGGAGGACTTTTCTCTCAGAACTTAGTTGCAGCCACCTCCGACCGTGATGTGGTGAACCTGTTTACCGGATTCTTGTCCAGTCCGCTGCAGATTCCTGACACATTGCCCAATGGCAAAGAAATCGAATCGAGTATGCAGAGGGCGCAACACATTATTTTAGGACTTGAGTTGGACCTCATTCCCCATACGACCATCAACATTGAAGGATATTTCAAGAATTTTTCTGTGCTGACCTCCATTAACAGGTACAAAATGTTTGATGAGGATTTGGACTATATGTTTGAAACGGGCAAAGCTTACGGCGGTGATGTTACTGTGGAGTATTCCTATCAGGGATTGGACGTTCGCGTGGTGTATTCATTAGGTTGGGTAAAGCGTAATGATGGCAAAATCAGTTATGCACCTCATTTCGACCGTCGTCACAACATCAATCTGTTGGCGTCATACAGTTTCGGCAAGCGCAAGAGTTGGCAAATCGATGCCCGTTGGTGTTTTGGCACAGGATTCCCGTACACGCAGACACAGGCCTACTACCCCAACCTCAACATCACCTCCTACGATTCCGACTATGTATCTGCTAATGAAAACCTTGACTTCATGTTGGCGGGTTACAACGAAGGTCGTCTGCCCCACTATCATCGTTTGGACATCAGCATCAAGAAGACCTTTCACCTCGGCGACCGTCACCTCATTGAAGTCAGCGCTGGTGCCACGAACTTATACAACTACAGAAACGTATTTTACAGAGACCGCATCACGAATAAAACCATTTATCAGTTACCGTTGCTTTACAGTGTCGGTTTGAACTGGCAATTTTAATAATCACACACCATGGAAAAGAGAAAAAACATTTTAATTTGGCTGGGTGGCGCATCCTTTGCGTTATTGTGCTGCCTTTGTGTCTGGCTCATCACACAAAATATCAGCAGAGCCAAGAGCGAGAACGAACAACCTCGCACGAACTATTATGTAAATGTGCTTGCCACACCTCCCCTTCCGGAGACGCTCACTTTCTGTGGGGAAAAGGTACCGCTGGATGACTACACCGTACGCGAAGGGCTTGACCGCGAGCTGACTGCGATTTGCTACCAGCATTCCACGACACTGCTTTGTCTCAAACGTTCTGCACGATATTTCCCCATCATCGAAAAAATACTAAAGGAGGAAGGCGTACCCGAAGACATTAAGTACCTATGTGTAACGGAGAGCAGTCTTTCCAATGCTATTTCATCCGCGAAAGCCGTAGGATTTTGGCAATTCATTGAAGCGACGGCCAAGCAATACGGATTAACAGTTACCGAAGAAGTTGACGAGCGTTACCACGTTGAGAAAGCGACGCGAGCAGCCTGTAAATACTTGAAGAACGGGAAACAGCAGTTAGGCACATGGTCGTTGGCAGCGGCAGGGTACAACATGGGCAGCGGCGGCGTCAGCAAAAGCATGAGCAACCAATCGCAAAGTCAATATTGGGACATATACTTCAATCCTGAAACCGCACGATACGTTTATCGCATTTTGGCCTACAAACTCATTTTTGAGAATCCGACCCTCTACAATGTAAGATTGAACGAATGTGATAAATACAAGCCCATTCCCTGCAAGGACATTGAAGTCACCTGTTCCGTTAGCAACTGGTACACATTTTGCCAAGAAAATGGCATGACATACAAAGAGTTGAAGACATTTAATCCGTGGATACGAAGCTCTAAGCTAACGGTTCCGGCGGGCAAGACATACATCATCAAAAAACCTGTTAAACAGAAATAGATGCAAAAAGAAGACCAATTGGTAGTCACCGGGGCACGGGAAAACAATCTGAAAAACGTGTCTATCAATCTGCCACACAACAAGTTGATTGTTGTGACGGGATTAAGTGGCAGCGGCAAGTCGTCATTGGCATTCGACACGATATATTCGGAAGGCCAACGGCGATACATGGAGACTTTTTCTGCATACGCCCGCCAATTTGTCGGTAACTACGAGCATCCTGATGTCGATAAAATCACAGGTTTGAATCCTGTTATTGCGATTGAGCAGAAGACGACCAACAAGAATCCGCGTTCCACAGTTGGAACGATCACGGAAGTTTATGATTTTCTGCGACTTCTGTATGCCCGCGTCGCTGATGCATTTTCGTACGAAACGGGTGAAAAAATGATTCGTTATACAGAATCAGAACTCATCGAGAAGCTGATTGAAACGTACGACGGTCGTGATGTGACCATTTTAGCACCAGCGGTCAAGCGTCGCAAGGGGCATTATCGCGAATTGTTTGAGACCATTCGCAAGCGTGGTTTTTCCAAAGTGCGCGTAGATGGCGTCATCAAACCTCTCACACTGAATATGGCGGTGGATCGATACAAGATTCACGACATTGAAACGGTCATTGACAACATTGTGGTGCGCGAGATTTCAAAACCTCGCTTGACGAACAGTCTGCGTTTAGCTCTCAAAAACGGGAAAGGCGTTCTGATGGTTTTAGACAATGCCACAGGCGAAGTCCGCAACTACAGCAAATACTTGATGTGCCCAACAACGGGCATTTCCTATCCCGAGCCCGAACCGAATACCTTTTCCTTTAACTCGCCATACGGAGCCTGCGAAAAATGCAATGGATTAGGATACATTACGGAAGTCGATCTTAAAAAAATCATACCTGACGATAAAAAATCCATTAAAGCCGGCGGCATCGTTCCACTCGGACCATACAAAAACAGCATGATATTCAGACAGATAGAAGCCTTGGGCGAAAAATTCTGTTTCTCTATCGATGAGCCGATCCATGATTTGTCTGAGCAAGTCATCAACATCATTCTGTATGGCACAGACGAGCCCATCAAAGTCAAGCGGGAGTTTTCAGGGTTGGCACCGGAGCGCATGAATTATCAAGGTATCATCAACTTCATCAAGGACTTTGATATGGACAGTGCCCCGGCAGGTATCCGCAAGTGGATTCAGAGTTTCATGAATGAAGTCCCTTGTCCCGAATGCCACGGAGCACGTTTGAGGAAGGAATCCCTGCATTTCCGAATTAACGGTAAAAGCATTGCCGATTTGGCAGCAATGGACATTGCCGACTTATCCAAGTGGATCGACGATTGTCCCAAACACCTCAGCGAAAAACAAAACAAGATTGCATACGAGGTGTTACGCGAAATCCGATATCGTTTGAGATTTCTCGAAGAAGTTGGCATTCAATATCTTTCATTGAATCTCCCTGCGAAAGCTCTTTCTGGTGGCGAAGCTCAACGAATCCGTCTGGCAACCCAAATCAGTTCGCGCTTGGTGAATGTGCTATATATCTTGGACGAGCCGAGCATCGGTTTGCATCAACGTGACAACCAACAACTTATAGCTGCTTTAAAGCAATTGCGCGACATGGGGAATTCGGTTATTGTAGTCGAACACGACCGCGACATGATGGAGGCAGCGGACTACATTGTTGATATTGGTCCAGCGGCCGGCATTCATGGCGGCGAAGTCGTCGCTGCCGGGACGTACAAACAGATGCTCAAAAGCGACACACTGACGGCACAATATCTGAATGGAACGAAGTGCATTGCCGTACCCAAACGCCGACGTACCGGAAATGGCAAAGAGCTGACCATTATCGGTGCCAAAGGCAACAATCTGAAAGACGTAACGGCAACTTTCCCATTAGGAACATTCATCTGTGTCACAGGCGTTTCCGGAAGTGGAAAGTCAACTTTGATCAACGAAACCCTATATCCGATTCTCAACCACCACTTTTTCCGTGCCGAAAAGAAGCCTTTGGCCTACGTTGATATCGAAGGCATTGAAAATGTGGACAAAGTCATTGAAATCAACCAACAGCCGATTGGTCGCACCCCACGTTCCAATCCAGTCACCTACATTGGCGTTTTTGACCAAATCCGTCAATTATACT
>JAKSMF010000004.1 GCA_024400775.1 Bacteroidales bacterium
TGAAAGACGACCTCTCGAACTTTCTTAACACGGACTTTATTTTGTAGTTATCAAATGAAATTATTCCCTCTAATCCAAGTTCCGTAAATTCTGACTTTTCCTGATTTTGGTTGACACTTTTTGATTAGTTTATACTAATTTTGTTGACATGTTTCCTAAAGGTTGAAACAAGAAATGCGTAGGAAATTTTCAATTTTCAATTTTCAATTTTCAACTTCCTTGCAATTTCCTCTATCACGCCGAAAGGCGGAATTTCATTATCCCTTGGTTTAATTGTGCTTATCAAAAGGCATTACAAGACGAAAAGGGATAATTCTGTTATTCTTTGATTTTTTTGCATTTGTAAATGTAATTGTCTTCAGGATAGTAGTACAAATAGTATGGTAATTCCAAGTAGTTCCGATTCTTGAAAGAACCACCTATCCTGTAATCCCAGTCCAATTTGCATAATTCGATATCTCCGTTTTTATGTACTTGAGAATTCAGGAGGACCCCATTCCCAATAGTGATAAGAATACTGTCTTGGCCATATTTATTGACGGATAGGGTTCCCGTGCCGTGCAAGTACGGTCCGTGCCAGTGCTCATATTCATATTCTCCCACCCACTTATCACGGTAGTCGTAGTCTTTCCCGCAACTGTTAAAAATAATCAACATGCTGATTGTCAGTAAAAATAAGATTGATTTTTTCATGATTAAAGAAGATTATTTGGTTAATACCATTTGTTTGGTTTCGCTGGTCTGGCCATCACCGGTAAGCAGGTAGGCGTAAATGCCGGCAGATAAAGAAGGGCGTTCTTCTCTCCAACCATGGCCTGTTCGGAGCGTATGTTTGGAGGATGAGCCGTCAGTTATTTATCCCACAAATTTGAATTGAAAACCGACATGTCATCCTCAAACAAGATGTTCCATCCGCGCAAGTCTTGGTTGGGAAGTCTCTGGCTAAACATACACAATGGGATAGCCCCCAATATTATAAATGTAATGATTTTCGTTTTCATAACGTTATTCTTTGATTTTTTTGCATTTGTAAAAGTAAATGCTTCTAGGATCGACAGACCAGTAGTATGTTAATTCCAAGTAGTTCCGATTTTTGAAACATCCCGACATTCTGTAATCCCAGTCAAATTTGCATGGTTCGATATCTCCGTTTTTATGTACTTGAGAATTCACGAGTACACTATTCCCAATAGTGATAAGAATACTGTCTTGGCCATATTTATTGACGGATAGGGTTCCCGTGCCGTGCAAGTACGATTTGTGCCAGTGCTCATATTCATATTTCCCCACCCACTTATCACGGTAGTCGTAGTCTTTCCCGCAACTGTCGAAAATAATTAACGTGCTGATTGTCAGTAAAAATAGGATTGATTTTTTCATGATATGGCATTTTTTTTCAATAGATATTGACTTATCGCATTATTTTTTGATTCTTTTGAATACATAAGTAGATGAGTATTCGCCACCTGAATCTATATCATAGGCCGTTAACGTAAAGCTGTTCCGGCTTTCGAAACGTCCTGACCAACAGTTGTTGTTCCAGATGTACGATTCAGGCACTCTAATAGTTCCGTCTTTCAGCACTTGAAAAAAGTAATAATAAACTTTAGTTTCTAATGGGTCGTAGTCGGTCACACGTGTAATACCAATCAGGACGCTGTCTTGGCCGTGTTTGGCCACGCCAGCTGGCAAGATCATTTTAAAGTATGAGCCTCTCCATTCATCTTCAAATACCCTTTCATATTCCCCCACCCACTTATCACGGTAGTCGTAGTCTTTCCCGCAACTGTTGAAAATAATCAACGTGCTGATTGTCAGTAAAAATAAGATTGATTTTTTCATGATTAGAGATTTTTATAAAACAAAATGCTATCGACACTCATTGTGGATATCAATGTACAGTTCGGCGCCAAGCGGCACGTTGAAACCTGCTTCCAACTTTACGAAATCGGTGGCATAGAGCACAATGTTGCTGTTTTGCGGAATGGTTGTGTTCCCATTCAATGTGATGGATTTTTTCGTTTTCCAATTGTATGTGCTAAAGTCTATGGGGTGGTCCGAATCAATCACCACGTTTTTGTCGGTGCAGTCCAGCTGATAACCATTGACCTGATCCACATACATCGTGTTGACGTCGTTAGCGGGAGGAAAATTATTATCTTCTTCCTTAGAATTTGGCTTCAGGGCGAGGTTGATAAGCAACCACATGGGATGATGAATCCCAATTCTGCCATAGGTGTTGCTCTCCTCACGTATGACACTTCGGTCCAAATACCAAATAATTTTATTTCGGGTCCATTTTACGCCGTACCAGTGGAAGGCGGAAGAGTATTGGCACGCAAAATCCTGCTTTTCGTCATGCCGATTACCACTACTATCGATAGGATATACGAAGCCATAATGTCGGTTACAAGTCAACGAATTTGTTATTTTCCCGTCACCTTCAAACACGTCAATTTCATTGTACCAAGGATTGTTTGGGGAGTCGTTGGCATCCCAAAACCAAAAGGCGGGCCAGCATCCCCTGCCGACGGGAAGCTTTGCATAGATTTCGTAGTAGCCGTACTGATATTTCACTTTTGAGGAAATTTCCCCAGACGTATATTCGTGCTGTCCTAAATAGTAACAGCCTTGGTGATTATGAATGACGGGAGGTACCTCTTTGTGTGTGCGCAACACCAATTTCCCGTTTTCTATTGTGCAATTGCTTGGCATATAGATTTCAGGTTCTTCTCCCGTGCCCGTTCCACGCGTCACCAAGCTGTCTTTTTGCCAAACATTATCGTCGAAAACCGACATGTCATCCTCAAATAGGATATTCCATCCGCGTGTGTCTTGGTTGGGAAGTCTCTGAGCGGACAGGTACAACGGGAAACTTGTTATAACAATAACTATGATTATTCTGACTCTCATTTCTGTTTTGATTTTATACAATAATAATATTTTTTAATGGTCTGTGCAGAAGCTTGGTATTGGTATGTCATATAAAGACTATCTCGCTTAATGAATGTTCCGGAAAATCCCTTTCTATTACCATTGTAAAGAGTTCCATCTTTCTGTACTTGAGCATGAATTTCTATAGGGAACGGATTTTCAGCCCACCAGCCATCGGGATCATGATAAACGAGGTTGATACCATCTTTGTCCAACTTTTCAATATACCACGTCTCTTGATTTTCATCTGTATAATTGCGCGGATATTCTTGTATAACTCTGCACTGATATTCTCCCAGCCATTTATTTCTGTAGTCGTAACCTTTCCCGCAACTGTTGAAAATAATCAACGTGCTGATTGTCAGTAAAAATAGGATTGGTTTTTTCATGATATGGCATTTTTTTCAATAGATATTGACTTATCGCATTATTTTTTGATTCTTTTGCATACATAAGTATATGAGGAGTCATGACCTGAAAGCATACCATAGGCCGTTAACGTAAAGCTGTCCCGGCTTTCAAAACGTCCCGCCCAGCAGGTCTGATATCCGATGTACGATTCGGGCATTCTAATAGTTCCGTCTTTCAGCACTTGAAAATAGTTATAAAATACTATAGTTTTTAATGGTTCGTAATCGGTCACACGTGTAATACCAATCAGGACGCTGTCTTGGCCGTGTTTTTCCACGGTAGCTGGCAAGATCATTTTAAAGTATGAGCCTCTCCATTCATCTTCAAATACCCATTCATATTCTCCCACCCACTTATCACGGTAGTCGTAGTCTTTCCCGCAACTGTTGAAAATAATCAACGTGCTGATTGTCAGTAAAAATAAGATTGATTTTTTCATAATTAAAGAGGTTATTTGGTTAATACCATTTGTTTGGTTTCGCTGGTTTGTCCGTCCCCGGTAAGCAGGTAGGCGTAAATGCCAGCAGATAATGAAGACGCTTGTATCTGAATGTTCACGTTTCCACGCTCGTTTATGGCTATGCTCTTTACCATATTGCCGCCCATATCGTAAATTCTTAACTGAACGGAACGAATGCTTTCTGGAATGAAGCACTGAATTGTAGTAACTTCATTGAACGGATTTGGGGCGTTCTGCCAAACGGATAATTGATAGCTACTCATATCCGTATAAGCGTTCTTGTCCAATATACCATCAAAATCTTGATTCTGCAACAACATAGCCAGCTCTTTTTGCAAGTTTTCTATTTGTGCTTGCTGCTCTTTCACTGCGCAAATCAAAAATGGAATGAGCTGGTCATAGTCCACCACTCGAATCCCCTTCACTGTATCTACAATTTCAGGTATGATTCTCTCTACTTCCTGTGCCAAAACACCATACTCTTTTATTCCTTGCTGTGCTTGCTCTTCTTTATAGCAGTATGAATAGGCACCAATTTTATTCAAAACCTCAAACGGATTGTTGATGGGAAGGACATCGGATTTCAGTATGCTGTCGGAAGTCCTGGAAAATTGTCTGGCTACCAATTCGTTGTAGCCGGCATTCGTGTGCCAAAACACGATTGCGGAATTGCTGTTCCCGTCATATCCTCCAATTTCCAGTTCCGCAATTTTGGGTTTGAAGGTGAAATTGTGTGTGCCTTGGGTGATTTGGAAGCGGCAGGTTGGTGCGGCTGGACCTATTCCTACACAGCCGTCACTCGTCACCTGAATTTGAGCCATGGCTATTCCGCTCATTATTAGCAATATTGTTATCAATAAAATTTTTTTCATTATTTTGAGATTTCGTTAAACATTAAAAAAACGCTCGTTCCGCAATGAAAAAGGGCATCTATTTGTGAATAGAGATACGCCTTTTATTCAACTTTTGCATGCCAATTTTTCTGTTATGATTTGGACATGGAACTTTCACTATTAGATCTTCTTACATGGGGAGTGGGTCAATCAAAATCAATTGCGAACTTACAAAACTTGAATTATTTATTATTCGTTATTCATTACTCTTTGCTCCGTCACCGGTCATGCGCATCGCGGCGGAGCACTACACAAGGAAGTTGTTCTTCCCCAAGCGCTGAAGGCTGTAAGTGTAGCTTTGTATTAAAACGGAAAGCTGATCCATGGGGCTCCTTTCATTTTCAAACAGCGAGGCAAAATTACAATTTTATCTTGTTGTTTTGTCACTCAGAAGAAAATTTTTTTCATTGCCAATTCGCCGTTTCCACTATATCCCACGGTGGAGGGCATCGCTTGTCTTTTTAGGTGAAATTTCGTGATCCCCGAGTCCGGAACTTGGCGAAGAAAGTCACAAGTCTTCTAACAAGCAGATAAAACGGATGTTTCCGTTGTTAAAACGGACTGTTGATACTATTTAAAAGGAAAAACTCGCTCCGTTTTACTTTTTTTATTACTTTTGCAACCGATTTTTAAATTGAAGGGAAACTGCAATCTCTCTTCAGTTTATTGTTCATTTTGTCACTAAATTAAAATCATAATAAAAACAACATGGATTTCAGTTTATCAAAAAAAGAAGAACTGTTCTTGCAGATGATCAGAGAATTTGCACAGAACGAAGTCAAACCGCTTGCAGCGGAAGTTGACGAGGAAGAGAAATTTCCTATTGAAAACGTGAAGAAGTTGGGTAAATTAGGTGTCATGGGCATCCCGGTTCCCGTAGAATACGGCGGCCAGGGTGGTACGAACCAGATGTACTCGATGGCAGTGGAAGAGCTTTCACGCGTTTGCGCCACCACCGGCGTCATCGTTTCCGCTCACACTTCACTCTGTATCGCCCCCATCATGGAACACGGTACCGAAGAACAAAAGAAAAAATATGTGCCGAAACTCGCTTCCGGCGAATGGATTGGCGCTTTCGGCCTCACCGAACCCAACGCCGGTACCGACGCCGCCATGCAGCAGACCACCGCTGTTGACGCCGGCGACAAATGGATCCTCAACGGCTCCAAGATTTTCATCACCAACGCCAGCGAAGCCAATGTTTTCGTGGTAATGGCCATGACCGACAAGTCAAAAGGCACGAAGGGCATTTCCGCTTTCATCGTTGAAAAGGGTTTCAAAGGTTTCAGCATCGGTAAGAAAGAAATGAAGATGGGTATCCGCGGCAGCGCTACCTGCGAATTGATTTTCGAAAACTGCGAAGTTCCGAAGGAAAACCTCCTCGGCGAACTCGGCAAGGGGTTCAAAATCGCTATGATGACGTTGGACGGCGGCCGTATCGGTATCGCTTCACAGGCTCTCGGTATTGCACAAGGTGCTATGGATGAGACTGTTAAATACACCAAAGAACGTAAACAGTTCGGCAAGGCCATCGCTAAATTCCAGAACACCCAGTTCCAAATGGCCGACCTCGAAACCAAAGTCCAGGCCGCTCGTTTGCTGGTTCGTTCCGCCTCTTACAAGAAAGATATGCACCTTCCTTACTCAGCAGATGCCGCCATGGCAAAATTGTTCGCTGCTGAAACCGCAATGGAAGTAACCACCAAGGCCGTCCAATTCCACGGCGGTTACGGTTACACCCGCGAATATCCGGTGGAAAGAATGATGCGCGACGCCAAGATTACCGAAATCTACGAAGGCACCAGCGAAGTCCAGAGAATGGTTATCGCAGGCAAATTGTTCGCTTAATTAATGATATTGATAATTGAAAATTAAAAAACAGATATGAAAATTGTAGTTTGTATCAAACAGGTTCCGGATACGACCGAAATCAAAATCAACCCCGCGACCGGTACGTTGATTCGCGACGGTGTTCCGAGCATTATGAACCCCGACGATAAGGGCGGCCTCGAAGTAGCCCTCCAACTGAAAGACAAATTTGGCGCACATGTCACCGTAATCACCATGGGACCTCCGCAGGCGGAAGCCATTTTGCGCGAAGCCATGGCTATGGGCGCTGACCGTGCCATCCTCCTCACCGACCGCAAGTTCGCAGGTGCCGACACTTTGGCCACTTCCAACGCTTTGGCCGGCGCGCTCCGCAACATCGAGCACGACCTCATCATCACCGGCCGTCAGGCCATCGATGGCGATACCGCCCAGGTGGGCCCGCAAATCGCTGAGCACCTCCACACTCCGATGATTTCCTACGTTGCCGGAGTTGACTTCGACGGTAAGAACCTGCTCACTGTCAAGAAGGAAGACGAAGACGGCTACCAGATGCTGGAAGTTCACACGCCCGCCGTCCTCACCGTGTTGGCATCCGCTTTCACACCGCGTTACATGACCGTCAAAGGCATCATTGAAGCTTACGACCAGAGAGAAATCGAAATCTGGACCGCTGAAAAGATTGATGTTGACGAAGCAAAACTCGGTCTCAACGGCTCGCCCACCCGCGTGAAGAGATCCTTCACCAAACCGCAAAAGGTTGCCGGCGAAGTATTCGACGTCACTCCGGAAGAAGCCGTCGATCTCATCGTTTCCAAATTGAAAGAAAAATTCATCATCTAAGGAGGTTCAACAATGGATAAATCAAGTTACAAAAATATATTCGTATTCGTTGAGCAGCGCGACGGCGTCATCCAGCCCGTCGGTCTCGAACTGCTCGGCAAGGCCCACGAACTCGCACAGATCCTGGGCGAAAAGGTTGTCGCCATCTTCCTCGGCCACAACATCAAGAACCAATGTCAAACCCTTATCGAGTACGGCGCCGACGAAGTCATCGTTTCCGACTGCCCCGAACTGAAGGACTATTTGACCGAACAATATTCACAGGCCATCTCACAGATTGTTGCCAAATATTTACCGAGCATCATTCTGTTTGGCGCCACCACCATCGGCCGCGATCTCGGTCCGACCCTTTCCGCACGTTTGGCCACCGGTTTGACCGCCGACTGCACCAAATTGGAAATTTCCGAAGAGAAGGAACTGATGATGACGCGTCCCGCTTTCGGTGGCAACCTGATGGCTACCATTATGTGTACCGAACGCCGTCCGCAGATGTCAACCGTCCGTCCGGGCGTGATGCAGAAGATGACGCGCGGCGCTTCCCGCAGGGCTGAGGTCGTTGAGTTCACTCCCGCATTCGAGGCCAGCAAGTTCGCTGTCAAGCTCGTGAAGAAGGTGAAAGCCGACAAGGGCAAAATGGACATCACCGAGGCCAAGGTTTTGGTTTCCGGCGGTCGTGGCGTTGGCTGCAAGGAAGGTTTCGAAAAACTCGGCGCTCTCGCACAGACCTTGAACGGACAGGTTTCATCCTCCCGCGCCATGGTTGATGCCGGCGTGATGCCGCACGATGTACAGGTTGGCCAGACCGGTAAGACCGTCCGCCCGAACCTTTATATGGCCATCGGTATTTCAGGTGCCATCCAGCACTTGGCCGGTATGGAAGAATCCGACCTCATCATCGCCATCAACCGCGACAAGGATGCTCCCATCTTTGGCGTTGCCGACCTCGGCGTTGTGGGCGACTTCAACAAGATCGTTCCGCTGTTGAACGAACGCTTGCAGAAGGAAATCAGCGAGAAATAAAGAGATTTTTCTCCACAATTTAGTAAAACAAAGGCCGCCGAAAGGTGGCCTTTGTTTGTGTTGCAGGGGGCATTATATTTCCTGAAATTATGTGTATTTTCGCACGCTTGAAAATGGAAAAAGAAGAAAATAAACTTTTATGGATAAAAACACCTTGGAATTTGTAACCTACTGCATTGGCATGGCGCAATTTACAGTTTCCCCACGACGACAGGAAAACTAAATCCGTTGGAAAAGGAAACTATGGCTATTCAGCGCACACCAAAAGAAATTTTTCGGTTACAGTGCAATGGCCGAATACCAGCAACTCTTGATAGTTATTTCATGGTAACCCGTGGCGACATTACACAAGGGATGGTATTGCCTGAAATTTCCTCTATTCGCAATTTTTTAGTAAATGGTTTCTCAGCAAAACGGGAAACTATCACGAGTGATTTTGCGGCTGCCACTCATATCGTTTTTGATTTTGAAGACGGCCATTACACCTGCCTCGCCTTTATGTATGAGAAATGTAAAGAGCCCGAATATAATTCGCTTATTAACAAGATTTTAAGTTCAATCATGTAGAGACGGTGTACACACCGTCTTTACATTCTTTTCACACCGTCTTTATACGAATCGGAGCATTATTTTGATTTCAAACCATTTATAATCAACGTCTTGATTTCGGATTTCCGCCGTTGCAGATAATCCTTGATTTCATCTTCGTTTTGATTGAACAAGTCACTGTAAAGAGGAAGTGAGATGAAGGTGAAAATAATCAGCGACATGACATCCAGGGTGAGGTCCATGGTTTCAATCGGACGGATGGCGCCTTTCTCGATTTCCGCCTTCACCATTTGGTCCCATGCGGCGTAATATTTCAGACTACCCACATCGGTAATCATCTTTTTTCGCATCATCTGCCTTCTTTCTTCATTGATTATCAATTCTTTAATTAAAAAGAAAGGTAATTTCCGATTTTGGGAGAGCATTTCGAAATAACTATCGATGAAGATGGGAAGCGCTTCTGAAAGCGTTTGGTTTTCATGACTTTCCGCTTGAATATAAGATAGGATGAGTTGGAATTTTTCGGTAAAAATCTGATGAAACAGGTTCTCCTTGGTGCGATAGTAGTAGTGTACCAGCGCCTGGTTGCAGCCCGCACGTTTGGCAATGTCGGTGGTGGAGGTGGCGTCAAAACCGTTCGTCATAAACAGCTCTTCCGCAGCCAGCAAAATGCGTTCTTCAAGTTGTGAATTTTTTGCCATAAGAATAGTTTTAGGGTTGTTTTGGGGTGGCATCAGAATTGTGTTTCAGGGCCTTTTTACAATTTTCAACCATAAAATGAAGTCGGTTGAAGACGTTGGCTTCGGAGGTTCCGCTGTCGAAATCAAGGAACAGCAGGTTGAGTTGCGGATAAACCTGCTTCAGCTTTTTCTCCACGCCTTTCGAAATGATGTGGTTGGCGATGCAGCCGAAAGGTTGCAGACTGACGACATTGTGGATGCCATTTTCCGCCAAATGGCAGATTTCACCGGGCAGAAACCAGCCTTCACCGAAGTCGCCCGCCATGTTGACCACCTGTTTCGCCAATGCCGCATCTTCAAAAACACTCGTCAATGGCCGATAGAACGGGAACGGCGCACAAATCGTGTTGAATTGACGGATTTTCTTGAATAAAAGCTTGTAAACCACATCGTTAAGCCAACCGGAAAATTTCACCTCCTTGATGTTGAGTTCGCGGTTGAGGTGGTTGTTGACGAATCCCGTGGTTAAAAAGCCAATCAGCGCGGGCGGAACCACTTCCACGCCGTGTTCTTCTAACCAGTTGATAACGAATTTGTTGCTGAATCCGTTGTATTTGACGTAGATTTCTCCCACCACGCCGATAACGGGCACTTGCTTTTTCGTATCCACCGCCGCCGCAAACTCCCGCACCGCTTCGCCCATAAGTCGTTGCAAACCATTGCTGTCGTTCGCCTCAATGATGGGGCACGCCAACTCCGTGTATTTTGTCTTTAACTTCTTCGCCATCCCCGGCTCCTTCTCCCGCACCACCGACGCATGGTACAATTTGGCAAGACAGTCGGCGTAAATTACTGTGGTGAAAGCGATGTTGAGAACCTTCCGCCACGGAATGGTAAAACCGGGCTGCGTGGCCGATACCGATGCGCTTAACGCTAACGAAATGACGGGAATATCTTGCAGTCCAGCTGTCACTAACGCATTCTTTATCAGTGAGTAATAACTGGAGGCGCGGCACTGTCCGCCCGTTTGCGACATGATGACGGCCACCTCGTCGGGATTGTACTCGCCGCTGAGCAACGCTTTCATGACGGAACCGACAACGATGGTGGCAGGATAACAAACTTCGTTGTTGGCGTATTTCAAGCCGATTTCGGCGGCTTCTTGACTGCCGGTGGGCAATGTGATGAGATTGTAGCCGGCGACTTTGAAAATCGAAGGAAAGAACTCGGAATAACCTTCCGCAAAATAGGGCGCCAGCAGCGTCCGACGGCGTTCGGCTTTGGTGTAGGTGCGCGTGGTCACGTACGGCAACGGCACGTTCTTGCCGTTCTCGTCCGTCAGGTTGGCGTTGGCAGTGTCGCCGCTGACCGATTCCACCAGCGAGCGCACACGCAACCGCAACGAGCCAATGTTGTTGACATCATCGATTTTCAGAATCGTGTGATTCTTGTGAAAACGCTTGAGAATCGCATTGACTTCGTCCAAAATGAAGGCGTCGGGGCCACAGCCGAAAGAGGTGAGCTGCACCAAATGAAGGTTGCGGTAGTTGTGCTGGCCGACGAAGTATGCGGCCTTGAAAATGCGGTTGGGATAACTCCACTGCGTCATCGCATTGAGTTCCCGATAGACATTTGCACCCAGCTCCGAGGCAGTGTTTTCGGTGATAACGTCAATGCCCATGTCGGCGATGGCGTGCGAAATTTTATGCTCGATAAGTGGATCGATGTGGTAGGGACGCCCCGCCAGCAAAATCACCATCCGGTTTTCGCTGACGGCCTGCTCCAAAATCTCGTTTCCGCGACGCGTCAGCGTATTCAGGTAGTCGTCCTGCGCCCGCACCGCCGCTTTAACGGCATGGTCGGCAGTCGTCCGTTCAACTCCTAATGACTCCAGATACCCCATGCACGATTTGTAAAGTAACTTACTGTTGTTGAATGCGATAACCGGCGCATCAAAGGGAATCCCCGCCTTTGTCGCCGGCTCCATCGAACTCTTGATGACGTCGGAGTAGCCCGCCACAATCGGACAGTTGTAACTGTTTCGTGATTGTTCGTCCTCCTTTCTTTCATAAACCACGTACGGATAGAAAATACGATCGACTTTTTTGGCGATGAGGTCGTTGATGTGGCCATGCATCAATTTGGCTGGAAAGCAGATATTGTCGGCCATAATGGAACGTAATCCGCTCTCATACAATTTGTTGCCAGATGCGTTGGAGAGAACGGGCCTGATTCCGCATTCGCTGAACAGCGTGCGCCAAAAGGGGTAGTTTTCGTAAATGCCCAGTCCGCGCGGAATGCCGATGGTCATCGCATCGGTCGGTATCACCTTGTCGGGTTTCTGGAAAAGCAGTCTGTATTTTTCTGCAAACATATTGGTGCCTTTTCGCTGACTTGCGGAGGTGTTGGAATAGACCTTTTCGCAGTTGTTGCCAGAGAAAAAAGTGTTGCCGTTTTGAAAATGAAACAGTTTGACTGTGCAGTGATTTTCACAGCCCGGGCAAATTTCAAATTCTGATTTGTAGCTGTTGGCGGAGATGAGTTCGGTAAGATTCATGCCTTGTGTAAGTGTTATTTTTGGTGATGGCGCATTGCGTAGAGTGCGGCGCCGTAAGCACCCATCAGTTCGGGAATGTCGGAGAAGGAGACCTGGCAGCCCGTCATTTTTTCAAGTGCGCGCACGATGCTGTGGTTGCGGAAAGTGCCGCCTTGCACGACGATGTGTTTGCCGAGTTCTTCTATATTTTTGATTTTTAATACTTTAAAAAGACAATTTTTAACGACGGAGTAGCTGAAACCGGCGGCGATGTCATTCACTTCGGCACCTTCCTGCATGGCCTGTTTCACCTTGGAATTCATAAAAACGGTGCATCGCGTGCCGAGGTCGCAGGGATGCGGCGCAAAACAGGAAAGTTTGGCGAACTCAGCAACCGGATAACCCATCATATTGGCGAAGGTTTCGATAAAAGAACCGCATCCGGAAGAACAGGCTTCGTTGATTTCCATACGGCGGATGGAGCCGTTTTCCACAAAAATCGCCTTCATATCCTGCCCGCCGATGTCGAGCACGAAGCTGACGTTGGGCTCTACCTGTTTTGCGGCAGAAAAATGCGCCATGGTTTCTACGATGCCGAAGTCGAAGTTGAAGGCGGTTTTGATGAGGTTTTCACCATAGCCGGTCACGGCACTGGCAGCGATGACGATGTTTTGCGGTTGTGTCACCGACCGATACAGTGTTTGCAGCATTCCGCAAAACGCTTTGAAGCTGTCGCCTTCATTGCGCTGATAATCAGTATAAACGATGTCGCCGTGCGCATTCAGCAGAACCAGTTTGGTGGTGGTGCTTCCCGAATCAACGCCCAAGAAATAAGGGGTGGGGGAGTCGCTTTGAAGTTCGGCGCGGGGGACGTAATATATGTTTTCGGCTTTGAGCCAGAGGTCGTAATCTTCTTGCGAAACGAATAGGCGTGGCAGGCGGTTTTCGAAGTGTTGTTCTTCGGTATGGCCAGCTTCAATCGTGCGGATAAGTTCGTCCAGTGTGAGAATGCCGGTGCTTTGTTCGTCGGCCAGAAGCGCACAGCCGGATGCCGGGATGATTTGCGCGTTTTCGGGCAGCAGGCACTGCTCTTCCGTCAGCCCGAGCACGCGGCGGAAGTGTTTTTGCAGTTCGGGAAGAAAGGCGAACGGACCACCACAGAAGAATACGGTCGGGGTGATGTCCATGCCGCGGGCAAGGGACGCAACCACCTGCATCGCTACCGCGTTGAAGACGGAGGCGGCGATGTCGGCACGACTGATGTTGCGGCTCATCAGGTTTTGGATGTCGGTTTTGGAAAACACGCCGCAGCGCGAAGCAATGGGATGAATGTTCTCGGCTTGCGCAGCCAATGCGTTAAGTTCCTTTGTCTCAACGTGAAACAGCATGGCGGTTTGGTCGATGAAGGCGCCGGTGCCGCCCGCGCAACTGCCGTTCATGCGGATGTCGGGCACCTTCCCCTTTTCAAAAAATATCATCTTGCTGTCCTCACCGCCCATGTCAATGAAGGTGCTGACTTCGGGATAACGCTGTTTGACCATTTCGGCGGCAGCGACGACCTCTTGTACGAAGCCGATGCCGAGGCGATGCGCATAGCCCATGCCGACGGAGCCGGTGATGACCAGTTTGAGGCGACAGTTGCCTAACGTATTGTAAAACTGCTTGGCGATGTCGGCGGCGGTGCCGCGAATGTCGGCCTGATGGCGTTGATAAGCGGAAAAAACGAGCGCGCCGGTGTCGTCCATCGCCGCCACTTTCATAGTGGTTGACCCGATGTCAACGCCTACTCGGTATAGCTTTTCAGAGTTTTCCATTCTTTTTAATAATATTGTTTAATAGGTCTATTAAAACGGGTGGCAAAAGTACGAAATAGTTAGGCGTGAAGTTAAAGGAAAAACAAATAATTTTGAATAAAGTTTTGATGGGAACTGGGCATAAAAAAAAGGGTGACGAAAAATCACCCTTTTTTGAATATGTTGAATAAAGATTATTCAGCAGGAGTTTCGGTGGCTTCAGTAGCTTCGGCCTGGATTTCAGCGGCAGCAGCTTCAGCAGCAGCGGCGGCAGCTTCTTCAGCTTCGCGTTGTGCAGCGGCAGCGGCTTCGGCTTCGGCGGCGCGTTTTTCAGCAACCTTAGCAGCCATAGCTTCTTTCACTTTAGTTTCAGCTTCCAAACGTTTTTTCAGTTCGTTGCGTGCGTTGTCAGCATCTTCGCGTTTGATGTTGTTCATCTTGGATTCGCGATCTTGCTTCCAAGCATCGAAACGACGTTGAGCTTCGTTTTCGCTGAAAGCGCCTTTAGCGACACCACCACGGAGGTGTTTCATCAAATAAACGCCTTCATGTTTGAGGATGTTGCGAGCGGTATCTGACGGAGCAGCGCCGGTCTCGACCCAGTACAAAGCTCTGTCGAAATCAAGGTTAACCTGTGCAGGATTGGTCAGCGGGTTGTACGTGCCGAGTCTTTCAATATAACGACCATCACGAGGTGCACGACCATCTGCAACAACAATGTGGTAGAAAGGTTGGTTTTTCTTACCGTGTCTTTGCAATCTAATTCTTGTTGCCATTTCGTTACGTTTTGTTTAAAATAAAAATAAGGTTGTGACCCCGACAGGATTCAAACCTGTAACCTTTTGATCCGTAGTCAAATGCTCTATTCAGTTGAGCTACGGGGCCATTTCCTTTTTGGAGCTGCAAAAATACTACTTTTTTCAAATATGACACCCTCTTCCGATTTTTTTTTGAAAAATTCTTTTATTAAAACTTCATTTGTTGATTAGTAATATTTTATATATAAAAAATAACATTTTATCCTAATAAATTACAGGTTAAATTCTTAGAAGAATATCGGAATTGGATGAGGGAAATGGAATTTTTAAAGAAAGAATCGCACACTTGCGGCTCTTTTGTTGAAGGCGTTTTGTCCTTTTTTGTGAAAACTGTTATTACTGTCCGGTAAAAGTTGAAGGATAGAGGAGAATTTCCTTTTAATTTCCTCTATCCCGCCAAAGGCGGAAAATAATTTCCGAATTTCAATTAAAAGAATCCACTTTTTTACAAAAAACGAAATCTTTAAGGGGAAAAATATTGGATGAAAATCTGCATTTTTTATGTATTTTTGCAAGTTGTATTAAAATATAGTGGAATGAAAAGATTCTTTTTGACGATTGTTTTGACAATCAGTGCGTTATGCGTGTTTTCGCAAGGGTTTACGAAACAACGCGGCACACAGCCTTACACGGTTTCGTTTGCTCAGCCGCAGCCGGGTGTTTATCAACTCACTTTTGAAATCTTAAATGTTTCTACCGGCGAGGTGACTAAAAACGGATTGACTTACACCAAAATTCTCTTTGCCAGCAGCACGACTACTGATCGTGAAGGCTGGGCGGAACTGCCGTTTGTGAGCGGCTCCATTCAACTGCCTGCCGACAAGGATGTGGAAATCAGCGATGTCGCTTTGGAAAGCGAATCCTCTTTCACGGTTAACTACCCGCTGCTTCCGTCGCGCGGCGTCATCTATCGTCATCAGGATCCATCTGCGATTCCCTATCGCATAGCTCCCGAATCACAGCAAGACGCACTCTATCCGTCGGAATTTGTGACGATGGAAAGTCCCTACATCGTACGCGATGTGCGTGGCACGACCGTTCATTTCTATCCTTTCCAATATAATGCCGCCACCAATACGGTGACTTTCCATCGCAAGGTGACGGTGACTTTGCGTGAAAACAACCATGCGGCCACCAATCCGCTTACGCACGTCAATCCGACTCCGGTTAGAGAAGCTATCGGATTGTATCAGAGTATGTTCCTGAATTACGAGCCCTCTCGTCAGGCTTTGGCGCAGGGCGAAAAGGGCGACATTTTCGTTTTCACCACGGCTGCATACGAAGATGCCGCCGATGCCTACGTACAGTGGAAAAAAGAGATGGGCTACAACGTTACCAAGGAGGTGGTCAGCAACAATGCGACGCTTGCCACTTCAATTCAAAGTGCTTACAACGACAATAATAATTTGATGTATGTCCAGCTGTTCGGCGATTGGGACAACATCAAAACCACGACTATTACAGCGGATTATTCTACGGCTCCCGCCGATCCGAAAACGGGTTGCGTTGCTGGCAACGACAACCGTCCCGATATCGCCATCGGTCGTTTCTCCTGCAGTTCCAACGCACAGGCGCTTGTGCAGGTGAACAAAGCCATCAACTACGAAAAGAACCCGAACATGGATGCCGGTTGGCGCGAAACCTTCATCGGCATCGGTTCGTCGGAAGGTAGCGGCAACGGCGATGACGGCGAAATCGACTATGTTCACGTGCAACGCATCTACAGCGAACGCCTGGATCCTTTCACCTACGATACGGAAAACGGCTGTTACGGCGACAACTCAACGGCTTCTACGCTTGCCAACTACGTCAATGCGGGTGCCTCCACCATCGCTTATTGCGGTCATGGTGCAGAAACCTATTTTGTGACAACGAATTACAATAATAATAATGTTAATGCTTCCACCAACGGCGACCGTCTGCCCTTCGTTGTGGCTGTGGCTTGCGTCAACGGTAAGTTCAACCAGTCGGGCGACTGCTTTGCGGAAGCGTGGCTCAAGAAGGAAAACGGCGGCGCGGTGGTAACGCTGATGTCCACCATCAACCAGCCCTGGACTCCCCCGCAGCGCGGTCAGGACTATTTCTACGACATCCTCACCGGCGGCTTCGACTATAGCGCACACAGCGGTCAGAGCGGTATCAATAATGAGGAACAACGCACCCATTGGGGCTCTATCGTGGTGAATGCCTTCAACTTGGCATTGGCAGAAAGTAGCACCTCCAGCGATTTGGAGACCTTCCAAACCTGGACTACCTTTGGGGATGCTTCGCTGCAGCTCCGTACCAAACAGCCCGAAGCGATTGCTTCCTCTATGAATACGCTTATGTCGGGAATCCCGTTCAGCACTACCATTACGAAAAATGGCGTTCCCGTCGCTGACGCGTTAGTTTGTATTTCCCAAAACGACGTCTATTACAGTGCCTATACTGATGCCAACGGTCAGGTTTCCATCATGCACGATTTCATCGCTGGCGACGTCTTGTTGGTAGTGACGGCATTCAACACCACTACTATTTACCAGACGATTCCGTGTACGGCAGGCAATGTTCCGTATCTTGTTTTGGAAAGCTATACCCCCGACATCGTTGAATTTGGCCAGCAGCCCTACCTCACCTTCACCATGAAGAATATGGGCGGCGTAGCAACTACGGGTAATACCACCGTCACCATCACCTGCGATGATCCGATGCTGACAATTTTGGATAATACCGCCACCTTTGGTGTGATGGCTGCCAGCGGTGGCACTGCTACCGACAACAACGGCTTCCAACTCTCTGTGGCAAATGATGTTGCCACTGGTCACATCTTTACCGTGAACTACACTGCCACTTGCGGTAGCGACAGTTGGACCGGCTCCGTCAACCTGATGGCTCTTGGCAGCGACTGCGCTGCACCGACGGGGATGACGGCCACGGCTACAGGTAACAGCATCACTTTAACCTGGGACGATAATTCCACTATTGAGCAGGTTACGATTACCGAAGATGTGGAGGAACATACTTACGGCACCATCAATTCCGCCGGCACCATCGGCTGGAACTACATCGACGGTGACAACGGAAACACTGGCACTTTTAACGGTCTTAGTTATACCAACGCTGGCGAGCCGATGGCGTTTGTCGTATTGGATGACAGTCAGATGAGCGGCTCCTCCGTGGTTGCAGCCCACTCTGGCCACAAATATTTTGGTGACGCTTATTCCTATTCCGGCAGCGGCTGGTATCAGACCGCAGTTCAAAACGACGACTGGATAATCAGTCCTGAACTCAACTTTATGAGTCCGTTCACTTTCTCTTTCTATGCTCGTTCCTATTCAAGCAGTTATTCCAGTGAGAAATTCTATGCGGCATACTCTACCACTGGCACCAACGCCAGCGACTTCACCAATTTGAGCAGTGAAGTGACGACTACGACCACTTGGACACAATACACCTACACCGTTCCGGCCAACGCCAAATATGTGGCTGTTCATTGCGTTTCCAACGACCAGTACATTTTCTGCCTTGACGACATCGTCATCAGCGGCGAAGCGGGCAACGGCAACCACTACAACCTCTACCGCGATGGCGAACTGATTGCGGCTAACATCACTGGCGGCACCTATACCGACAACAACCTGTCTGACGGCACCTATTGTTACACGCTGCGTGTGGCTTGTATGGAAGACTTCGAATCCGCGGGGGCCACGGAGTGCGCCACAGTGGGTACGCCGGTACAAGAAACCTGCGATGCGCCTACTGGACTTCAGACGACTAACAGCGCCAGCCAAATCGGCTTGAACTGGAATGCCGTTGAAAATGCCATCGCATACAGAATTTACAGAAACGGCAGCGCCATAGCTACTACGCCGAACAACAACTACATTGATGCCAATGTCCAGCCCAATGTCACTTACTCCTATGCTGTTCAGACCATCTGCACTTCCGGTGAATCCGGTATTTCCAATACGGTGAACGGTCAAACTACTGATATTGCCGGCTATACTGCTGAAAATGTGCGCATTTATCCGAATCCCGCCACGCAGGTGCTGAATGTCGCCGGCAACGCCATCGCAGAGATTTCCATCTATTCCGCTATCGGCAAGCTGGTGCGCCAGATTCGTCCGACAACGGAAAACACCGAAATCAATGTCTCCGCATTCGGTCGCGGCATCTACATGGTGAAAATCGTGACTGCCGACGGGCAGATGACCACCAGAAAAGTGGTACTGAAGTAAAAAATGAGAGAACGGAAAATTTGTGTAATTTTGCACCCCTAAACCGAAAACGACAATGATTAGTAGAAGATATCTGAGAATCAAGGTGATGCAGGCCCTTTACGCTAAACAGGCCAATCCTGAAGAAGACATGTTGCTGGGAGAAAAGAACCTTGATAAATCGATTATGCAGTGCCAGACACTGTCTTACTATTTTTACTCCATTCTTCCTGAGATAAAAAGATATCTGGAAGCCAAATTCGAAGACCGCAAAAATAAAAACTTCCCCACACTGGAAGATTTGAATCCGAACACCCGCTTTATCGACAACAAGGTGATTTTGCAGATGGAGGAAAGTGCGGAATTGAACCGGAATTGGCGACGCCTTGGTGTGGACTGGACGCAGCACAAAGAACTGTTGGTCTCACTTTTAGGCCAGATTGAGGAACTTCCCGAATATCGCTCTTATATGGCTTCATCTATCGATAGCTACAAAACCGACAAAGAGTTGGTGCTGACGATTATCGAAAAGGTTTTTGCCACCAGCGAACTGCTGCACTGGTTTTTTGAAGAAAAATTCGCGCATTGGTTCGACGACTACAACGACGCGTTGCTTCAGGTATATCAAGGCGTAACGTTCTGGAAGGCTGCCAGCGAACAGGTAAAGGCATCACCGTTGTTCAAAGATGAGGCGGAGGATACCGTTTTCTACAAAAATCTGTATCGCAAAACCATCAACAACGACCGCGAATACCAGGCCATGATTGAAGAAAAGTTGAGAAACTGGGAAAGCGACCGTATCATCGCTACCGATATGCTGCTGATGAAGATGGCCATTTGCGAATTGATGGAATTTCCGAGCATCCCGACCAAGGTGACCATCAACGAGTACATTGAAATCGCCAAGGTATATGGCTCCGAAAAGAGCGGCCTGTTCATCAATGGTCTGGTTGATAGAATCGCACAAGAACTGAAAGAGAGCGGCCGTCTGAATAAGCAGGGCCGTGGCTTATTGGATAAAAGTTTGAATTGCTAATATGAAAAAAAATCAGTGTTTTACATTTTGTGGACTTCTTGTGGTCTTGCTGCTTTTTGCGGGCTGCGGAAGCCGTGAAAACAAGTCCGTGGTCAATATTCCGGCTACGGCTGACACCAAAGATGGTTCGACTTCCAAAGACACAAAAAACGGACCGAAAATCGAATTCGACCATACGACCTTCAATTTCGGCACGGTGATGCAGGGCGAAAAACTCACTCACACGTTTACCTTCACCAATAAAGGAAATTCACCGTTGGTGATCTCCTCTACCAGTGCTTCTTGTGGATGCACCACCTCCACTCCGCCTCGTGCCCCCATTAAACCCGGCGAAAAAGGCAAAATCGATGTCACTTTCGACTCCAAAACCAAGATGGGCGACGTTGAAAACAAGGTGCGCGTGGCTTCCAATGCCTATCCGTCACCCGCTGTGCTGACCATCAAGGCAACTGTTAAGAAACCATAACTTATTTATTCACAATTAATATCAAATTATGAACAACATTTTTTTATTGATGTCCGGTGGCGCTAACGCCCAGGGTGGCAATCCTGGCGGCAGCGGAATGGGAATGCTTATCTTTTTCGTTGCCATCATCCTCGTTTTCTGGCTTTTCATGATTCGTCCGCAACAGAAAAAACAGAAAAAGATTCAGGAAGCCCGCGAAGCCCTTACGAAAGGCGATCAGATTGTAACCATTGGTGGTATCCATGGCAAAATCGTTGACGTGCGTGAAAAAACCTTCGTCATCGCAGTGGAAGACAACAGCCATATCGAAATCGAAAAGGCAGCCGTCGCCATCGACGAAAACAGCGTTAAATAATTCGCATGAAGACGCCGACACGAATTACGAAAGGAATAACCGACCAGCAGGGGCATATCAAAATGCCTCCGCTGGCTTTCGTCGTTTGTTTGGCTTGCAGCGCGCTGCTGTGGCTTTTCGTCACATTATCACGCGAATATACAGTTACTTACGACTATAAGGTCCAATGCAAGGACCTTCCCTCCGGAAAAACGAAGGCCAACGTTTCTTCCGATGCGACCGTACGACTGACGTTCACCGCCCGCGGATTCGCCTTCCTTAGCCCCTCCTACCGCGACAAAAACCGTGTTCTCGATTTGTCTGTCAAACAGTTGGTGAGACACAAAGGCGACAACCTCAACAGCTACCAGTTCACGCAGTCCGAACTGACGGAATATCTTCGTGAAAGCAACGACTGGGGCGAAGAGTTTGAGGGCGTGGAGTCACCGCACACCTTGGCCATCTATTTATCAAAATAGGAATTCTGCCGTTCTGCGGCACCGCTATTTTACGAATTTTTTATACCATATTTTTTTGAATCATGCGCATTAGCGAAATCTTAAAACAAAAGAAAACTTTTTCTTTCGAGGTTTTCCCTCCTAATCCAAACATCAGCAACATTACTGATGTCTTCGGTACGATTGATTCCTTGCAGGAGTATCGCCCCGATTTTATTAGCGTAACTTTCAAATCTTCAGGAGATTATAGCCAAAACACCATCGACCTGGCGAGTTATGTGAAGAATCACACGCAGGCGGAGCCGTTGGTGCATCTGACGTGTGGCGCTCTTGACAAGCCTGAAGTGGACCGGCTGGCGCAACAGTTGAAGGATGAGAAATTGGAAAATGTGTTGGCTCTGCGTGGCGACCCGCCGATGGGTTTTGAGGGTGAATACCTTAAATATTTCAAGCACGCCTCCGAACTGATGGCGCACCTGCGTCAGAACAACGATTTCTGCCTCGCGGGGGCCTGCTATCCCGAAGGCCACATCGAGTGCCAGAGTCTTTACGAAGACCTCGTCAATTTGAAAATAAAGCAGGATAACGGCGCACAGTTTTTCATCACACAGGTTTTTTACGATAATAACTACTATTATCGTTTGGTGCGTGCGGCGCGCAAAATGGGTATCACCGTCCCGATTATTCCGGGCATTATGCCGTTGGTCAATGCCAACCTATTCGGGAAAATCATGAATATGGCGGGCGCGACGATCCCGTTCGAACTTCGTATCCTGTTCGACCGTTTTCGTGAAGACAAAAAGGCCATGTTCGAAATCGGCATCGCATACAGCGTCAACCAGATTTTGGAGTTGCTGGCCAACGATGCCGACGGCATTCACATCTATACTATGAACAACGCCCGCGTCGCCGGCGAAATCTATTCCCGTATCAACAACGTGATTGAGAAAGAGTTGCGATAGGACGGACCAGGTTCTAAGTTTCGTAAGCTCGCAATTGATGTCAATTGACTTGGCATCTCCGACCTAAGTGAGAAGGGGAGGTGCCAAGTTCCTCATCCTCACTACTTTTCTATCGTGATTTCTATACCGCTGTTTTCACGAAAATGGGTGAAGATAAAAGCGCCCCAAAACATCAGGGGTGCCAGTAGCCATAGCATTGGTATCACCCAGAAGCGTGCCGTGCTGTAAATGCGCCCTTTTTCGGGTTTGTCGGGCCGGTAGCGAACCGACAGCTCCTTGTACGCTAACTTTGTATCTTCGCGCATCGCCACTTTGTACTCTTTCCCGTTCACATAATAGCACAATTGCATGTCGGCTTCGTAAAATTTGAGGTCAAGCACGTCGTCGCACACAAGCATACCATGCGTAAACGCGCTCCGTTGGTAAACGAAAGCGCGTTCAGCAAAGTAGATTCCCAACATCAGCGCAAAGCCGAGTAGGAAGATGGATAACCTATTGAATCTCAATTTATTTTGCAATTTCTATAGGAAGTTCTTCATCAATACGTTCGTTCCACGGCAGACCGTATTTGCCGATTTCTGCCAAGAACGGATCCGGATCGAACTGTTCGATGTTGAACACGCCGGTGCCTTTCCATTTGCCGGTCAGAATCATCTTGGCGCCGAGCATACAGGGAACGCCGGTGGTGTAGGAAACCGCCTGCGCACCGATTTCTTTGAAGCATTGTGCGTGGTCGCAGTTGTTCCAAATGTAGTAGGTGCGTTCTTTCCCGTCCTTGATACCGCGCATCTGACAGCCGATAGAGGTCTGGCCCTTGTAGCCTTCGCCCAGTGATGACGGTTCGGGCAGCACGGCCTTCAAGAACTGCAACGGAACGATTTCCTTGCCTTCGTAGTTGATGGGCTTGATGCTGGTCATCCCGACTTCCTGAAGAACATTCAGCACGGTGAGGTATTTCTGACCGAAAGTCATCCAGAAGCGAGCGCGCTTGATGGTCGGATAACTCTTGACCAGAGATTCGAGTTCTTCATGATAAAGCAGATAGGAATCTTTGGGTCCGATGTTCGGATATTCGACAGATTTGTGGATGCTCATCGGGTCGATTTCAACCCACTGGCCGTCTTGCCAGTATTTGCCACGCTGGGTGATTTCGCGGATGTTGATTTCGGGGTTGAAGTTGGTGGCGAAAGCTTTGCCGTGGTCGCCGGCGTTGCAGTCAACGATGTCCAAATAGTGGATTTCATCGAAGTAGTGTTTTGCTGCGTATGCGGTATAGACGCTGGTGACACCGGGGTCGAAGCCGCAGCCGAGCAATGCCATAATGCCGGCTTCTTTGAAGCGGTCTTGGTAGGCCCATTGCCATTTGTATTCGAATTTGGCAACATCTTTCGGCTCGTAATTGGCGGTATCCATGTAGTTGGTCTTGGTGGCCAGACAGGCGTCCATCAGCGGAAGATCCTGATAGGGGAGAGCGACGTTGATGAGCAAATCCGGTTTTTCTTTTTCCAGCAGGGCGATGGTTTCCGGCACGTTGTCGGCATCTACCTGAGCGGTGCGGATGTTGGGTTTGCCGATGGCGGCGGCCAACTTGTCGCATTTGGCTTTGGTACGACTGGCGATAACGATTTCACTGAAAACTTCGGGTACGGAAGCACGCTTGTGTGCGACTACTGCGCCAACTCCACCGGCGCCAATGATTAAGACTTTTGCCATTTTTTTCTGTTTTTGATTTGAGGCGCAAAAGTACGATTATTTTCGGTTGCAACCGAAAATAATCACAATTATTTTCGGTTACGACTGAAAATAGGATGTTTTCGATAACCAGAAAGCTGGTGATATAGCTCTCTGACGACCTTCGCGCCGTACGGATAACTTCTCCTAACTAACTCCTCCGTTATCTCTTCACGAATTTCTGTACCATCGTCTGACCGTTGGTGGCGACTTTTACAAAGTAAATGCCAGCTTCAAGCGTTGAGACGTTAATGGCAGTTTGTTCGCCTTGTGCGGTCGTGCTAATGACTTTCTGTCCGGTGACATTGAAGATTTCCACCATCTCCATTACCTGACCGCAACGCACATTCAAAACGTCGTTGGCAGGATTCGGGAAGATGATAATCTGGCTCTTTGAATATTCGTTGATGGCGTCGGGATTATCTCCGCCACCATTGTTGTAAGTCCCCGTCTGGCTTGCCGACCAGTGGCTGTCGTTGTTGGCGCTGCAGATGGCCTGTACGCGGAATGTGACCACATCACCGTTGTTCAAACCCGGAACCTGGAAGCAGCTGCTGGCTACGGTTACAACTTGTTCTGCACTACCGTTAACGCTGTAGGCCACATTCCAACTGGTGGCAGTGCTCACCCAGCAGATGTTGCCGGTTTCGTCCATCGAAATGTTGGTGGGTACTTCGCACGGATCTTCTTGTGTGCCGCTACCCGTATAGGTGAAATCTTGTGAATTGGTCCAGGCACTTGTATTGGTGCTGCTGCAAACCGCCTGCACCCGGAAGGTGACGATATCGTTGTTGTTCAAACCGGGCACTTGGAAACAGCTGTTGTTGACGGTCACGATTTGTTCGGCGCCTCCGTTGATACTGTAACCCACATTCCAACTTGAGGCATCGCTGTTCCAACAGACGTTTCCGTTGTCGTCCATTGTCACGTTCGTCGGAACGTCGCACGGCTCTTCTGTTGAAACGTGGAAAGCAACGTAAATGTCGTGGTTGTTGGCGATGTTGGTCAACGTGTAAAGGTTGTTGCTGACGTTGGCGGTAACGTCCATCGTGTTGTCGGTGACGTAGTCGATGGCATAGCCGGCATTCGGTGTGATGGTGAAGGTTTGTGAAGCGCCGC
This sequence comes from Bacteroidales bacterium, assembly GCA_024400775.1. Classification (GTDB taxonomy): domain Bacteria; phylum Bacteroidota; class Bacteroidia; order Bacteroidales; family WCHB1-69; genus UBA1756. Next base: position 25,067 of record JAKSMF010000004.1, read on the forward strand.
CAACCACGGTGGTATTGGTCGGGCTGATAGTGCCGTGACCATCGGTGCTGCCTGTCAGCGTGTAGGTCTGACTAGCATCCTGCGTGAAGGCGACAAACACATCGTGATTCTGCTGGATGTTGTTGATAGTGTAGGTGTTATTCACTACCGAAGCAGTAACATCGACAGTGTTGTCGGTCACATAATCAACAATATATCCTGGATTTGGTGTGAAGGAGAAACTGCGATTGCTGCCGCATTGTGCGGTGGTGTTGGTCGGTGAAATATTACCGTTGCCACCGGTGCTTCCCGTCAAAGTAAATGATTGCGTATTGTAAGTCACCTGGAAGGTGTGGTCGCTGGTGACATTATAGAAAGTGTAAGTGTTGTTCACCACCTGACTGAGGACGCTGACGCCATCGGCCAGCACGTCGTTGATGGTCGCGCATGCGGAGGGTGTGATGGTGAAAGTCTGTGAGTTGCCGTCGATTACGGTTACATTGCCGCTTGGCGTAATGGTGCCGTCGGTATTCAGTACCGTAATCACGTGGTTGCTGGTGGTCGGCCCTTCGAAGGTTACGGTCAGGCAACCCGTGTTGTCGCTCGGGTCGTTTTCGTACCAGCCTGGTCCAGGCATTACCTGCATGCAGAAGGTGTGTGTGCCGTAAAGGTTGTAGGTCGCAATATCAGATGCGGTTAAGGCGATGAAATCATCCCAATAGACACCGCCGCCGGTGGCGATGTAGGTGGTGCTTGCACCGGTGCTGCCCATTGGCGTGCCGTCGATTGTCATTTCGAAATGCAATGTGTCGTTAAAGTCATTGACAGCAGCACCGTACTCGAAGTTCCAAACCACGGGGACAGGCATGAAATCGTTACCATAGGGAACGTTCATACTTGTGATGAAATTCTGGTTGTCGCCGTCGTCAATGTACTCCAGACCAAGGTCGATAATAGGATCGTTGCCGTTCGGATCGTAAACGTAACCCTTAATGCCCCAGTTGCCCACGGTAAAGCTGAGCCCGATGCTGTTGATGTCATACCAGGCCATATCTTCTGAATCATAATAAAGAGTGCCTTTGCCCGTGGTAACATTGTATTCGTCGTACGACATCAGCAGGCCGGCGCCGTTGTGAATATAAACGCCGAACCAAAGTTCTTGCGATGAGTTAATGGTCACTGGCGTGTTAAGAGTGACTTCGGTCCAGTCGTCCAACATGACGGAGTAGGAGGGAACGGTTTGTGAAGCCACCAGCGTGCCGGGAGACATCGAAGTGCCAGAACTGTACATACCGCCTTGATAGACGCGTACTTCGTACGTTCCGTAAATAGGATATTCGTAGCTGTCCCACAAATAGAAGGCCACTTTTGTTAACGAAAGTCCGTTGTACGGTGCAAGGTCGGAGGTGGAAAAACGCTGCATGCAGGCCAAATCAAACGGGTCACTTGGATCGTCGTTGATGATACCGCTGGTGAGCGAAGTCTCATCGGCCCAAGTTATCCAGCTGGAGTTGCGCTCCTGTTGCAAAGCAGGTGCATTTGCCGGACGTGTTGCCGACTGCAGATTGTGTTGCGCAAAAACCGGCATTGCCGCTACTAAAAATGCGCAAAATACAAAAAGGGATAACAGTCTTTTCATGTTAAAGGATTTTGTTGTTATTAAGAAAAACGTTTTTTAGTTTTAAAAATCACCCCGCAAATATACAAAAAATTCTAAAATCCTCAACCTCCCCACTCAGAAAAACGGAATAGTGTTTTACAAGGATTGAACTTCGGACAAATCCAGTCCTGTGGCTTCTGACACTTCTGTCAACGAAACGCCCATTCTCAAAAGTTTTTTAGCCGTTTCGCACAAAGCAGAATGCCGCCCTGTTTCTATTCCCTTCTCTATTCCTTTCTCTATCCCTTGCTGATAGTATGACTCTCTGACGCATTGTAGGGCCTCTTGCACGTCATCATATTCTAAAACACTCTTGTCGTATTCACTTTTTTCCATGGTATTGAGTATTGATATTCTACAATTATCCATCACATCACGGAAAATCCCAGTCTGTTTAGAGTAGTCATTTTCATCCATATTGGGCAGTTCTTTCAGTATTTTAACCCAATTGCGCATCGCCTCGGTCATTTCCGGTTGATTCGCGGCAAAATTACACAAATTTATATAAAAGAAGCCGACCTTATACGTAAGAATTTTATTATTTTGATCTTTGAGCATAACAACACGGAAACATTCGTCATCACCGCGATATTCCGGCAATTCGAAGTCAAGAATGTTAACTGAATAGGTCGGTACAAGCGAATATTTTCGATTTCCGCGCCTGGGATTCGAACTGACGGAACGAGCCCAATAGATGAAAGTTCGATCTACATAATCGATTTGGGGCGCGCGTTGCATTTCAATAATGAAGTTTCTTCCTTGAACGTCTGTGCAATAGATGTCAAATATCACCTTCTTCTGTTCTTCAATGGCACCATATATTTCCGTGGGTAAATATTCCACATCGACAATTATACCTATGTACTTAGCAACAAAACAATTAAGAAAATGTATCAGGAATCGTTTGTTCTCCTCCTTTCCGAAAATTCGCTTAAAAGAGAAATCGGTAGTCGGAACTTGGAAAATTCCCTTGCGCTGTTCCTTTATCATGGGTAGAGTTAAAACATCATGCATGGTCATCTGAGTTGAATTTTAGGCTGCAAAGATACATCAATGGTCACTTAAAAAACAAATATGCTAATTTTCAGCACCATGTAAGCGAAAAAAGTGCTGTTTTTGAGGAAAAATAGTCGCTTTTATACTAAAAAACGACAAAAAAGCATTCACACGCAGGTGTTGGTGTTTTGTTGGTATCTTTTTCAAACCGCCTTTCATCCAATCACATCCCATGCGTCAATGTCGGGGGATTTTTGAAAAATAATTTCCTTCATTTATAATTAAATCGTATATTTGCCGCCTCAATCTTTATAAAAAACGACTCACACTGCTATTGGATGAACTTTGTTGCCATCGCTTTGTAATTATTTATAAACCAATAAATCAACATTTTCATTAAAAAAATTAAAAAATGGGAGAATTAGCAAAATTGTACCCCACCGCTTTGTGGGAAAACTTTGAAAACATTTGCGCCATCCCTCATCCGTCAAAACACGAAGAGAAACTCGTGGCTTGGATGATGGACTGGGCGAAAAAGAACAATATTGAATGCAAAAAGGATGCTATCGGCAACCTGATTTTCCGCAAACCCGCCACCAAGGGCATGGAAAACCGAGTTCCCGTTATCCTGCAGGCACACGTTGACATGGTTCCGCAGGCCAACGCCAGCACCAAGCACGACTTTACCAAAGACCCGATCAAACCGCGCGTTTGTGAAGACGGTTGGGTTCGTGCTACCGGCACTACCCTCGGCGCCGACAACGGTATTGGTGGCTCTGCCGCCCTTGCCGTTCTTGCCTCCAAAGACATCGCTCACGGTCCGCTGGAAGTTCTCCTCACCATCGATGAAGAAACTGGTATGACCGGCGCTTTCGGCCTCAAAAAAGGCGCACTGAAGGGCGAAATCCTCATCAACCTCGACTCCGAAACCGAAGGCGAACTCTATGTGGGTTGCGCTGGCGGTCTCGACGGCGTGCTGACCATGAACTATCGCAATGTGGCTACCCCCGCCGGCATGAAGGGCTACCAGCTCACCATCACCGGCCTCAACGGCGGTCACTCCGGTATGGACATCATCCTCGGTCGTGCTAATGCTAACAAACTTATGACCAGAGTGTTGAGCGCAGCAGCAGAAAAATGCGGCATCCGTCTCAACTCCTTCGTCGGCGGTAACCTCCGCAATGCCATCCCGCGCGAAGCCGTCGCCATCCTCGCCGTTTCTGAAGAAAACGAAAAGGCTTTCACCAAATTAGTCAACGCTTTCGCAAAAACTGCAAAAGCCGAATTTGCAGCAGTTGAGCCCGGTTTGACCATCAAGGCCAAGGCAATTGAAATGCCCACCAAGGTGATGCCCGAAACCATCCAGAACAAGTTGTTAGACATGGTATTCGCTTTGCCGAACGGTGTGCTCCGCATGAGCGACAGCATGCCCGGCCTCGTTGAAACCTCCAACAACCTCGCCATCGTGAAGGCAGAAAACGGTCACATCGAAATCGCATCCCTCATGCGTAGTTCCGTTGATTCCGCCAAGACCGCAGTAGGCCAGAAGATGACCGCTGTGGCTCGCCTTGCCGGTGCCGAAATCTCATTGGAAGGCGCTTATCCGGGTTGGAAACCGAATATGGAATCCCCGATTCTGCAGACCGCCAAGAAGGTTTACAAAGCCAAATTCAAGAAAGAACCCGCTTTCATGGCCATCCACGCCGGTTTGGAATGTGCACTCTTCAGCGTCAATTACCCGAATTGGGATATGATTTCCTTCGGACCGACCATCATGCACCCGCATTCACCCGACGAACGCGTCAACATTGAAAGTGTTGGCAAATTCTGGGATTTCATCGTCGAACTGTTGAAGAACATTCCCAAGAAATAATTTCTAACAGCATGAATAAAAAAAGTTCTCTTAAAAAGAGAACTTTTTTTTTATTTTTGCACCTCATTAATCAGCAATAAAATATTATTATTAACCTAAAACTTTAAATATGAAAAACTTATGTAAGTTGTTCGTCATCGCAGCGGTTTTGATTTTCGTAGTTGCGTCCTGCGAAAAAGAAGGTGTTTACAATCCGAAAAAGAAAATCGACCGCGTGTATTACTCTTTTAACAACAATGGTTACACGTATTACATTTCAAACACTGACAAATATGTAAAAGAGGTGTGGAATTGGGACAAAAACGTGTTGAAAGGCATCTCCTTTTATGATTTGGACGGAATGCTCGAATACGTTGAAAATTACAGTTACGACAACAAAAACCGATTGAGCGAAATCTCTTGGGGCGGCAACGGAAAATATACGTTGACCTACGATGGGAAACACCTTTCCCGCATTGAATACATTAAAGGTTCTTCTGTGGAAGAAGTAATGGAAGTTTCATACGACGGGAAGCATCTGGCAGAAATCAAAATCACTGATTTTGACAGCGATAGCAAAGCTGCTCCCATGTCTCCCGCTATCTTCCGATTCTTCCTCCCGAACCTTGATGAACAGTCAACAGCACGCCTGCTTGACAAAATCAATACGGCAAAAGCTGCCAAAGCCGCAGAATCTTATATTATAAAATTCGAATGGGATGGCAAAAATATCAAGAAAATCACTGAAGAAATGGGCCCTTACAGATATACGATGGAATACACATACGACAATATGTCGAATCCGTTTAAAGGTCTGTTCGACTTTGATGAATTTACTATGCTCGAAAACTTCTCCGACAACAACGTCGTAAAGGAAACTGCAATCTATGACAATGAAATTTCCGAGTACACATACTGTTATACTTATGACGGAAAATATCCGACCACCAAGACCTATAACGCGAATGAGTATTCGTACACCTACTATTACGAATACAAATAAACATCCTGTTCTGACATAAAAAAGGGGCGGCCAAAAATGATTTTTTTGAGCTGCCCCTTTTCTTGTATGTTTAAATTGGAAAAAAGTCAAAGGATAGTAATATTCTTATTTTCACTTTATACAAAAAAGAGGGCAACCTTATCGGCTACCCTCTTTCGTTATGAAATGAAATTGAATTAGTTGTTCAACATAACAGGCATAATCAGCATGAGGAGATGTTCTGCATCATCTTCTTTCTGGTCAACCGGATAGATGATGGCCGCGCGGTTCGGCTGCGACATGTCCATCTGCACTTCTGCGGAATCAACGTTGTTGAAGATTTCACGGAGGAATTTTGCGTTGAAGCCGATGTCCATCGGTTCACCGGTATATGTGCCGTTGATGCTTTCGTGTGCCTTGTTCGAGAAGTCGATATCTTCTGCGTTGATGTTGGTGGAATCAGCGTTGAGCGAAACTCTAATCTGATAGGTCGATTGGTTGGCATAGATGCCTACACGACTGATGCAGGAAAGGAATGCTTCGCGGGAAACAATGAAACTCTTGTCGTTGTTGGTCGGAATTACCGACTGGTATTTCGGATAACTGCCTTCCAACAAGGATGAATACAGTACGATGTTTCCGAAGCTGAAACGGATGTGGTTGTTTTCAGAGGAATAGTCCACGCGAACTTTTTCGGTGCTTCCGGTGATGGCTTTCTGCAACTGCTGGAGAGGTTTCTTCGGCAGGATGAATGAAGTGGGATCCACTGTCTTGATAGCAGAATTTCTATATTTAACCAATTTGTGGGCATCCGTTGCGACGAAAGTGATGTTTTCTTCGTTCAATTCGCAGAAAACGCCCATCATTGTAGGACGCAGGTCGTCGGTGCCGGTGGCAAACAGAGTTTTGGAAATGGCTTTGTGCAAAATAGGTGCGTCGATTTCAAAGCCCTGGCTGTTGCCCAAGGTGGGAGCTGCCGGATATTCGTTGCCCTGGTAGCAGTGACCGTTGTATTCACCGCCTTGTACGGAAAATTTCAAACTTACTTTGTCGCCGTCTTCTTCCGTAACGAAGTTGATCGGAGTCTCCGGCATCAATTTCAGAGTCTCCAATAAGTTCTTGGAAGGAACAGCCACCTCGCCTTCGCCTTCTACGGTGCTTAACTTAATCACCGCGCTCATAGTGCAGTCGAGGTCGGATGCCGTAACCGTCAAAGTGTCATCTTTGATGACAAACAAGAAGTTGTCCAAAATCGGCATCGTGTTGTTCGTACTCAAAACTCCGCTGATAGTGCTGAGGTTTTTGTACAGTTCATTGCGTGATACAATAAATTTCATAATCGTTATGATTGGTTTTCCTAAATTAAAGTAACGAATATAATTCGCTCTTATTGCAACGTTCTACGGCGTGACTTTGTTTTTGTTACAAAAATTTTTTAAAATTCTCTTTCCTCCCCAAAATACTATCGAACACCAGGTCAGTCCGATGCACCATCCGCATAAAATGTCTATCGGATAATGCACGCCCACGTACAGACGGCTGTACGACAGCAGCAGGCTCCAGAAAATAGCAGTCGGCATCACCCAGCGTCGCTGTTCTTTAAAACATAGTATCAAAAAAAGTGCGAAGGCTGCTGTATTGGCGGCATGCGCTGATGGAAAGCCGTATTTTCCTCCGTAATATAGATCTCCGTCGTTATCGGCCACAAGGTGTATTTCATCGGCAATCTGCTCCGTATGCGACGGCCGTGGCCGCTGCACCGTACGCTTGATAAGATTGCAGGTTTGGTCGGTAAACAAGATTACCAGAATCGCCGCCGCCAACACCAAAAATCCTTTTTTTTTGAATTTTTTGAAAAAGAAAAATATGGCTGTCAGATAGAGCGGGAGCCATGTCCAGGTATTGGTGACGACCCAAAAGAAACGGTCCGCCCAGGCGGCATGAAATCCGTTGAAAAAAAGGAAAATGTCGGTGTCTGCCTGTGGAAACGCCATCGCTATTCAAAATCAGGATAAAGAAGGTACTGTTTGCGAATCGTTTTGAATCGGTCAAGGTCGCGTTGCCAGGTGGCACGGATTTCCTCTTCACTCTTGCCGGCCTCAATCTGTTTTCTCAACTTGTTGTTTCCCGCCAACTTGTTGAAGAATCCGTTTTTCAAGAAAAATTGGTCCTTCTGTGGAAAGTTTTGATATGCGGCAATAATGTATCTCAACGAAAAGCTGTTTTGCGAGCCCAACATAGCAAGTGCGTAGTCGGTCATTTCAAAACCGCGGCATTCACGACCATTCATCGGCGGATTTTCGGAAACGCCTTTGATAGGGTGGGGGGTGAATCTGTAGTCGCCCGCCTTCAAGTCGGGATGTCCGAAGACTTCAAACGGGCGGTCGGTGCCGCGCCCTACGCTGATGACTGTTCCTTCGAAAAGACAAAGCGATGGGTAGAGATATATCGCCACGCTGTTTTGCAGGTTGGGAGATGGAGCTATCGGCAGTTCGTAGCGCATGGTGTGATCGTAATTCTGCATTTTCACCACGTTCAGCGCACATTGTGTGCCGTTGGCCAACCATCCTTCGCCATTCAGCATACTGCCGTATTCGCCAATGGTCATGCCGTGCACTACCGGTATGGGATGCATGCCGACAAACGAGCGATAGTTCGTGTCAAGCACCGGGCCGTCAACGAAGTAGCCATTCGGGTTGGGCCGATCCAAAATGATGACGGCTACATCGTTTTCGGCAGCCGCTTCCATTACGTAATGTAAGGTGGAAATATAGGTGTAAAAACGACATCCCACATCTTGAATATCGAAGATGAGAACGTCGATGTCCGCCATCTGTTCTGCTGTCGGTTTCTTGTTTTTGCCGTAAAGTGAGATGATCGGGAGTCCCGTTTTGGTGTCTGTGCTCGACTGGATGGTGGCGCCGGCTTCGGCATCGCCGCGGAAGCCGTGTTCCGGACAGAAGATTGTGGTTACGTTAACGCCGCTGGCGAGAAGTGTGTCCACCAAATGCGTATTGCCTACCATGGAGGTGTGGTTTCCGCAGACCGCCACTCGTTGCTCTTTCAGTAGCGGAAGGTACTCGTCCATTAAAGCGGCTCCCACAACGGGCTGTGCCATTGTGGGAGTTGCTATGGTAATGAAAAGGATGAGTACAAAAACTAAATTTTTGATACTATTTTTCAAAGATAATTGCTTTATTGGCTTTGTCAACCGTGAATTTACCGAATTGTTTGGTCAAGAAGTTTTCGCCAACGAGGAACGGGGAGGTGAGGCCTTTCTTAACCACAACCTTTACGTTTTCTGCTTCGTTGTCACCCATGTTGAAGTTCTTAAGGTTCAAGATGGCGTTTTCGTTAATCTGACCGTCTTCTTCGTTGATGGCAGCGGCCTTGGCGGTGAAGTCATCAATTGAAATGATATGGTCTTTCAGGAAACGCATTGCGTCAGCATGATTCATATAGACGGTGTCGCCCGGAACCATTTCGAAGTTGAAGGTCTTGTTGTTTGCATAGCAAGCACCCTTAACCACACCTTTGGAGATGGTAACGGGGATGGACTTATGACTGTAAACATTGATTTGGCCAGCTTCTGCAACCGGAGCGATGCTGTCGCCACCAGGTACGTAGTCGTCACGCAAAATGTAAAGTTCGGTACGACGGTTGAGCTGGTGAGCAGCCTCTTTTTCATTCTTAGAAGAAAGGCCGTTAATGTATTCTTCCGTAAGTTTCGTGCCTTTGGTGAAGGTGAATTTCTTACCACCATAAGTAACGGTGTAGTCTTTATCCAATACGCGCGGCATGTATTCGCCGTAACCCTTAGGAACGATACGAGCCGGATCAATGCCTTTTTCCTTTACGAGAAAGTTAACACAGCTTTGGGCACGTCTTTGTGACAAATCTTCGTTGTATTTGTCATCGGCACGGAAGTCGGTATGAGATCTTAATTCAACTACCAAAGTCGGATTTTCGGTCATAATGTTGTAAACGAACATCAATGAATCCTTGTATTGCGGTTTCAGCTTATCGTCATCCAAATCGTAGAGGATTTCGGGAAGTACGATAGGTTCTTTCGGCAGCGGAGTCAAACGGAAATCCTGCTTGAGGTCTGTGTTTTCGGTCAGCCCAACGGTAGTCTGGCTGGCGGTGTTGTTTTCTTTGTAATAACCTGATTTGGTGGTGACCATGCTGTAGGTGGTGTTGGCCAAAACCTTGTCTTTTTCGAATTTGTAGTAACCTTTGACATCGGTCTTGGTTTGGTAGGTGGTACCGTCGGAACCGATGATTTCAACTAAAGCGCCGTCGATGGGCTGGAGGTTAGAGGCATCTTTTACGAAACCGGCGATGGTATAGACCAACGGACGGAGGAGGAAGTAGTAGATGTCGTCGCCGCCTTTGCCGCCTGCACGGTTGGAGGAGAAGTAACCTTTTTCAACGTATGGGGATTTGGATTTCGGATCCAAAGCCGGAGCGTCATCAAACATAATACCGATTTCATCAGCTTCGGAGTTGATGGGGGCGAGGAGGTTTTCGGGAGTTTGGTATTTGCCGTTTACGAATTCTGAGTAGTAAATATCCAGACCACCGAATCCAAAGTGTCCGTCCGATGAGAAATAGAGCAAGCTGTCGCCGCGGAGAGCGGGGAACACTTCGTTGCCTGCGGTGTTAACCACGTTGCCGAGGTTTTGTACGTCTGAGGCGGAGAAGGGTTTGGTTTTCTTGCTACGAGTAACTTTGTAAAGATCGTATCCACCATATCCACCCGGTTTGTCGGATGCGAAGAAAAGGGTCAGTTCATCGCCCGTTACAAACGGATGAACGTAGTTGAAGGAGTCGAGGCCGAGGTTCACCATTTCGGGTTCTGTCCAGTCTTTACCTTTCTTTGTGGTGACATAAATATAACAGCCCTTTACTTCTTTCTTATCTTGCGGACAGAAGGTGTAGTACATGGCCGTTGCCTTTTGGTTCGGGCAGGCTTCGCCTTCGTTTACGCCGGTGTTGATGACTTCGTTTTCATCGTATGAGGCCACGGGCGACCATTCGCCAGGCCATTCGGTGTTGCGGCTCTTCGGCAGTTCGGAAACGTAGATGTCGGAAAATGCCTGGCCGGTCCATTGGTCTGTTCCTTTGCCGTTGGAACCGTCACGGTTGGAGGTGAAGATGATCTGGGTCTTACGATCCGGATTGCCCCAACGCGGTGCCCATTCATCGTAACGGGTGTTGAGTTTCTTCATCGGATAGACTTCGTAACGAGTGGGGGTCTCTTTCCACGTTTTAGCGCGAGCGCAAGACTCAATCATCACGTCTGCGCGGGTGTCTTCCGGAGATTTTTTCTTAAATTCCTGATAGTATTTCAACGCTGCATCATAATCGCCTTCGTTGATGTAGATATTACCCAAATGATAGAGAATCAACGGGTTATCTTTCTGATAATTTTTCTTGTACAAGGATTCGTACTGCTTTTTGGCATGTTTCACATCGCCCATGATACGATAGCACTCAGCAATCTGGTATGCCACGCGGCGTGATTCCACCTTGTTCTTTTTAATTTTGCTTGTAACTTTCTTATATTCTTGCAAAGCCTTCTCATATTTGCAAGTTCTGAATGCGTTGTCAGCATCTTTCACCACTGGGGCCTGTGCGTTACAAACGCCTAAGAATAAAAGAGTTAGGATAAAAATCGACAGCTTTTTTATGCTCATAGTAATAAAATTTTTCCTATAAAAAATCAGGTTGCTAAAATAGGAAAAATTTCCCAATTATAGCAACCTGATTTGAAAATTTATTTTAACAGCTTATTTCATCAGCTGAATCTTAGCAACGTTGGCTTTTTTCTTGGAGTTGCTCAAAAGGTCGAAAGCAATGCCAGGAGCGATGAAGATACCTGAATAAGTACCGCAGATGATACCCATGAGCATTGCGAAGACGAAGCCCTGGATGTTTTCACCACCGAAGAAGCCCATGATGAAGATAACCAACAATACCATGATGGTGGTACCGCAAGTGTTCACGTTACGGCCGAGGGTGCTGTTGATAGCGTTGTTGAAGTTCGTTTCGTAGGTGGCCTTCGGAGAAATCGTCAAGTTTTCACGTACACGGTCGTAGATAATCACGATGTTGTTGATGGAGTAACCGATAACCGTCAAAACAGCTGCGATGAACTGTTGGTCAACTTCCATTGAGAACGGAGCAATCTTCCAGAACAATGAGAACATACCGATGGTGATGATGGTATCGTGGAACAGGGTGATGATGGAACCCAGACCGAACTGCCAGTTGCGGAAACGGATGGCGATGTAGATGAAGATAAGGATGAGGGAGATCAAAACGGCGAGGACGGCTTTGCCAATCAATTCGCTGGCCATGGCTGCCTGTACGCGAGATGCACTCTGAATACCGTTTTCATTGGCTTTTACATCTTCAAATTCTTCCTGAGTAATATCATAGGTGTAGAAACCCTTCAATGCTTTGTAAAGTTTGTCTTTGCATTCCTGTTCAACTTTTTCTGACGGATTGTCAACATCGTAGTTGATGGTGACGCGCAACTGGTCGCTTGCACCGTAGTTCTTTACCTGAGGAGCACCACCGAATTCAGCGGTAACTGCGTCAGCGGCTTTGGCACCGTCAACATCCTGGTCGAACAAGACGACGTAAGTACGACCACCGGCGAAGTCGATACCCATCTGCAGACGAAGCGTGCAGAAGGAGATGATCATAATGGCGATCAAAGTGCTGGAGATGATGTAACAGGTTTTCTTGGTGCCCAAGAAGTTGAAATGAGCATTGGTGAATGCGTTCATGGTAACGCTGTTACCGAGCTTGATGTTCTGACCTTTGGTAAGTCTTCTTTCGAATACCAAACGAGAGATGAAGATAGCGGTGAACAAGGATGAAAGGATACCGATGATCAAAGTGATAGCGAAACCCTTGACCGGGCCGGAACCGACGATGTAAAGAACGATACCGGTGATAAGGGTGGTGACGTTACCGTCGATGATAGCGGAGTATGCGTTTTTGTAACCATCAGCAACAGCGAGGCGCATACCTTTACCGTTGCGGACTTCTTCGCGGATACGTTCGTAAATCAACACGTTTGCGTCAACTGCCATACCGAGCGTAAGGACGATACCAGCCATACCCGGCAATGAGAGAACGGCGTTGAGGGAGGCAAGGACACCGACCATAAAGAATACGTTGCACAAAAGTGCGAGGTCGGCAACCAAACCGGCGCGGTTGTAGTACAAGAACATGTAAATCAATACGAGGATGAACGCGAGGAGGAAGGAGAGCAAACCTGATTTGATGGATTTTTCACCGAGTGAAGGTCCAACGAGGTCGGAAGAGATGATGTCCAAGCTTACATCCAAACCACCAGAGTTCAAAACGATAGCCAGCTCTTTAGCTTCTTGAACGTCGAAGTTACCGCTGATCTGTGAACGACCGTTGGCGATTTCGTCGTTGATACGCGGATAAGAGTAAACCAACTGGTCAAGAACGATAGCGATGCATTCGCCTTTGTACTGTTTGGTGATGCGCTGCCATTGGTCGGCGGCTTCTTCTTCCATCGTCATGTTAACGATAACGCGCTGGTATTCGTCAACATTCTGTTCTGCGTTGCGGATGATACGTGCGCCCTTGCTGATGGTCTTGTTGCAAAGTACCGGACCACAGTCTTTGGAATATTTCTGCAACGGAACGAGGGGACACATTTTGTCTTTCTTGTCGGCTTTGCCCCAATAATAAACGTAGTCGTATGAGGCACCGAGTTTTTTCTGGATAGCGGGGAGGTATTTGCCCATCTTGGCGGTGTCGCCGAGGGAGAACTGAGCTACTGCATAAGGATCCAAAGCGCAGTGCTGAGCGATTTCGGTGAGTTCTTTCTTAGCGACTTCGTCTTTTTCAGCTTCGGCTTCTTGAGCCAATTCGATAACGGCGTTTTTGAAGACGGTCGGGAAGCCGTTGTTTGAGGAAACCACCTGCCAGAATTCGAGCTGAGCGGTGCTCTTCAAGAGGTCTTCTACGCGTTTTTTGTCTTTCACACCAGGAAGTTCAACGATGATACGGCCGGCGGCATCGGTCTGGATGTTCGGCTGTGCGACACCGTAACGGTCGATACGGGTACGAAGGATTTCGTAGGTGTCGTCCATGGTTTCAGAACGTTTCTGCTTCAAGGTAGCGATGATTTCGGCATTGTCGGCGTTGGGTTTGCCGAGGTTTTCACCGAAGAAGGTAGCGAGTTTAATGTTGGAAGCTTCCTTGGCATAGATGTCGAGGAAGTCGCTACCGTTAGCGCCATGATTGTATTTTTTAACGGCGGTGTTGAAGGTTTCGGTGAAGAGGGGATCTTCAACGTAGGTTTCGCCGCAAAGCTGTTGTACGAGCTGGGGAGAGGATACCGCGAGGGTAACGCTCATACCGCCCTGAAGGTCAAGGCCGAGGTTGATTTCCTTATCTTTGCTGGCTCCATAGGTGAAACCCAACCAGATGGAGGAGTCTTTCATTCTGTCGAGGTATTCGCGTTCCAGAGAGTTCTCGACATCTTCGGTGATACGTTTTTTATCGCGGGCAGTGGCCTTGTTGCCGCTGACGGATTCGAAGGTGGCGATGGCTTCCTTCACGGCTTTGTCGTGTGCCGTACCTGCAGTGGCATACTCCGTTGCTTTCTTCTCAATGTTCTTCGTTGCCACGGTAAATGAGAGGCAGTACAGACATGCGAGTGCGATAAGAATCGTAAAAAATAAAATTAAACCTTTGTTTCGCATACAGCTTATTTATTTGATTTTTAAATATTTATGATTTTTTTTCAGATTATTTTTGAGCTTGCAAATATACAAAAAAAATTAAAAGTGCAACATGCTGAAAATCTTTACTTTTTTTGCAACTTGTAAACATTTGTTTGGCGGTAAAAAAAATATTGTCATAAGTGAAAAAATCGTATTTTTGCCAGCCTTATTTTTGTCATCAATTATTAACCAAAATAAATTTATTATGACTGAAAAACTTGCAACTTTGAGAGACAAAGCCGCAGTTCGTTGGTTGGCTCTGCTTCTCTTGGCACTGGCAATGTTCTGTGCCTACATTTTCATGGACATCCTCTCTCCGATCAAGGAGTTGATGGAATCTACCCGCGGATGGGATTCCAAGGCCTTCGGTACGATGGAAGGTGCTGAGAC